>JAUIEZ010000106.1 GCA_030429665.1 Gammaproteobacteria bacterium
GACAATAGCTGGCGGATCGCCGGCGTCCTGCCGGACGAAACGCCCGATCTGGCGGCCTAGCAAGCAACTTGGCTCTCTGCCGATCGGGTGACTTCCGTTGCGGGCAAATTCAAGCTAGAAGGGCGCGCTGATCCCTTCTTTGCTAGGCGAGTGCCCGTGACCGACACCCAGACGACCCGATCCACCCTCAGCAGTGCGGCAAACCAGCGCCCTGCGGCCTCAGTTTTGGCGACGCTTGTCGGCGGCCTGGCTATCTTGTTGTGGGCCCTGTTGGCTCTGTTTACCGCCGCTTCGGGCTCGGTTCCTCCCTTCCAACTGACGGCTATGACCTTCGGCATTGCGGGCGCAGCCGGTTTGGCGCTCGCGCCATTTCGCCCCGGCTCCCTGGCTTCATGGCGTCAGCCCTGGCCCGTCTGGCTGACCGGTGTGGGCGGCTTGTTCGGCTACCACTTCGCCTATTTCACCGCGCTGCGTAACGCGCCGCCCGTCGATGCCAGCCTGATAGCGTTTCTCTGGCCACTGTTGATCGTGCTGCTCTCCGCGCTGCTGCCCGGAGAAAAACTGCGCGTGCATCACGTGGCCGGCGCGCTCCTCGGCCTGGCCGGGGCCGCGCTCATCGTGACGAAGGGCAGCGCGGTCGCGTTCGAGTCCCAGTACGCCTTCGGCTACGCGATGGCTCTGGCCTGCGCGTTGATCTGGTCGAGCTACTCTGTGCTGTCGAGACGGTTCGCCGCGGTACCGACGGACGTGGTCACCGGATTCTGCCTGGCCAGCGCCCTGCTCGCGGCGATCGCGCACGTGTTCCTGGAAGCCACCGTGTGGCCGTCAAATGCCGGCGAATGGTTGGCGACCGTCGGCCTGGGACTCGGACCCGTGGGCCTGGCCTTTTACGTCTGGGACTTCGGCGTCAAGCACGGCGATATCCAGGTGCTGGGCGCCTCGTCGTACCTCGCCCCGCTCTTCTCGACGCTGATCCTGGTTCTTACCGGCTACGCGTCGCTGACCTGGGTGATCGGGATGGCTTGCCTGCTCATTACTGGTGGCGCTGCGCTGGCCGCGAAAGAACTGTTCGCCCGACGTTCAGCGCGCCACCAGACTCGGGCAACGGTCGACGACAGGGGAAATGTCTCGTGACGGGCGGCTCGCGTCCGGCAATTAGCGGCGAAGGAATCGATCGACCGGTCGGGCGTTTCGAATACACGCCGGGCGAGTTCGGGTAGACGTCAGAATGTCGGGGCGGCCCGGACCAGCGCCGCGATGTGAGCCGGCGTTACACCGCAACAGCCGCCGAGAATGCTCGCGCCGACGCCGCGCCAGCGGCGACAGGCTTCGACGAACGCCTCTTCGGAGACGTCGTGAAACACCCAGTTCGGCATCTCGAAGTGCCCGGCTTCCGGGTAGGCGCCCATGGGACCGGGCCAAACCGAGCGAATGAGTGCGAGCGCCTCGTCGGTGATATCGATATCGTGATGCATGATCAACGCCGCGTCGGCCCCGGTTTCCATCAGGCCGGCCGCCAGTTCCGTCAAGGGCCAGCGATGGTTCCCGTAGCTGACCGGCGTACCGTCCTCGCCGCGCTCGACCGACATTCCGACCCACACCGGCAACCCCGTCGACATGGCGGCCCGGGTGGCCCAGAGTGAAACGTCCAGGTCGCGCATCATTTCCATGATGATGAGATCGCAGCCGGCATCGGCAAGTACGCGGGCCTTGCGCTCGAATAGCGGTTTCACGACATCCGCTTCCCAGCGACGATCGGCGACGCGGTCGTTACCGCGGGTCAGCGCCGGCATCACCGAGAACGACCCCGCGACGGCAACCGGCGACGTCGCTGCCGCGCTCACGGCTTCGCGCGCAATCGCGACCGCACGGCGATCGATTGCCTCGATCTCGTCCTCCCGACCCAGGGCCAGGAATGACAGCGGGCTGGAGGCGTAAGTGTTCGCGGTGACAACCTCTGCGCCGGCGCGAACGTAGTCTTCATGCACGGCGCGCACCATGTCGCCGTGCGTCAGATTGGCCATGGCACACCACACCTCGCCATCCATGAGCGCGCCGCGGCGCTGGATATCCGTGCCGGTGCCGCCGTCCAGGATAATCGGGGCGCCGGTATAGAACTTGCGAGCGATTTCCTCGTAGGTTCGCGTGACCTTCCGGGCCTGCGAAGAACGATTACCGGCCCGGCCGATCATCGCCCGGGTCGCTGGGCGGCGCGGCGCGGTGTTCATGCCACGCCGGGTCGTCGAATCGCTGGATCTCCACCCGGTAACCGTGCGGCGACTGAAAGAGGGAACTATAAATGCCGAAGCGTTCGCTGCGCGCGGGGCCGCTTACGTACTCTACGCCCTTGGCGGTGAGAAACGCGTGCCAGCCGTCGACGTCGTCGGTGACAAGGGTGATGGTCACGGCTGTTTTCTCTTTGGGGCGGTTCGCCAGCGCGCACACACCGAGGAACGATTTTTCGTTCAGTCGATAGATGTGGCAGGCGCCCTGGTCGACGACAAGGTCCAACTCCATGATCTCGGAGAAAAACCGCGACGCCGTCTCCAGGTCGTCAGCGTAGGTGAAAACGATGGATTGTTCTATGGACGGGTGCACGAGAACTGCGCCGGAGCCATTTGCAAGCGTCGGCGGGGAAACACCGGCGGCCGCCGTTCAATCGCCGTTGAAAGGATCGCGCAGAACCAGCGTATCCGCGCGGTCGGCCCCCACCGACACCATCGATATCTCCACGTCCACCAATTCAGCCAGGCGGTCGAGGTAGCGACGGGCGTTGGCGGGCAGCCGATCGAACGCCGAAACCCGGACGGATTCCCCCTTCCAGCCGGGCAGCGTTTCGTAAATCGGCGTGCATCGCTCCATTGCCTCGGCGCCGGGCGGGGACACGTCCAACCGTTCGCCGTTGCACTCGTAGGCGGTGCACACGCGAATCTCCTCGAGTTCATCCATCACGTCGAGCTTGGTAATGCTGAGCGAGGAAAGCCCGTTGACGCGGGCAGACCGACGCATGGCGACGGCATCGAACCAACCGCAGCGACGCGGGCGGCCGGTGGTGGCGCCGAACTCGTTACCGCGGGTGGCCAGAAGCTTGCCCACGTCGTCGAACAACTCGGTGGGAAACGGCCCACCGCCGACCCGGGTCGTATACGCCTTGGTAATCCCCAGCACGTGGCCAAGCAGTTCCGGTCCGACGCCGCTGCCGCAGGCGGCCGCGCCGGCAGTCGTGTTGGACGAGGTGACGAAGGGATAGGTGCCGTGGTCGATGTCGAGGAGCATGCCCTGGGCGCCCTCGAACAGGATGGTGCCGCCGGCGCGCGAGACACGATACAACTCGTCGGCAACGTCGCAGACCAACGGGCGAAGTCGATCGCCGAACGCCGCCGCATCGGCGGCGACCGCGGCCACGTCCAGGCAGGGCGCGTCGAAATAGTGTTTGAGCGCGAAGTTGTGAAAGTCGAGAATCTCCTCGATCTTTGCGCCAAGCGCGTTCCCGTCCAGCAGGTCGGCGACGCGAACGCCACGACGCGACACCTTGTCTTCGTATGCCGGGCCGATGCCGCGTCCGGTCGTGCCGATGGCCTTTTTCCCGCGTTTCGCTTCCCGCGCCTGGTCCAACGCCACGTGGTACGGGAGGATGACCGGGCATGCGGGGCTCACGCCGAGACGGCCGTCGAGGGAAACGCCGCTCGACTCGAGGGTTTCGATCTCCCGGAAAAGCGCGTCGACCGAGAGTACGACGCCGTTACCGATCAGGCAGCGCACGCCTTCGCGCAATATGCCGCTGGGAATCAGGTGCAATACCGTTCGCTGGCCGTCAATGACGAGAGTATGGCCAGCATTGTGGCCGCCCTGAAAACGCACCACGACGTCCGCGCGTTCGGTCAAAAGGTCGACGATCTTGCCTTTGCCTTCGTCACCCCACTGGGCGCCGGTTACGACAACGTTGTTTCCCATGGTTTCTGCCTGTTCTGGATGTCGGCCCGGCTCGCGCGGGGCGCCTATCGTATTTGTTCAACTCGATCGTGAGACTCGATCGCAACGACCTTCCAGCCGTCGCCGTCGGCAACCAGTCGCCGATCGCAGCCTGGCGGTTCGATCTCGCCGTCGCCATCCAGCGCGCGCACGACACGCTCCCCGCGATCGCGAAGCGTCCGTATCGCCGCATCGAGGCTGGAATCGCAGTTTCTACGCGGCGCGAGGATACAACCAAGCGTCCTTTCGTGATGGTTGCCGGTCAGCGCAATCACCTGTCTCAAGTCAAGACTGAAACCCGTCGCCGCGCGCGAGCGGCCGAACACCGCGCCCACATCGTCATAGCGCCCGCCGCGCGCGACTTCTCGCCCGTGACCTTCGACGAAGGCGGAGAACACGACACCGGTATGATAGTGGTATCCACGAAGCTCCGACAGGTCGAAGAAAAACTCGGCGCCGTCTCTATGCCCGCCAATCGCGGCAACGACCTCGCGAAGATTGTCAGCGGCAGCATCCGCCTCGGGGCTCACCCCGGCGATCTTCGCCAGCGCCTCCTCCAGCGCGGCGATGGGTCCGCGAAGATCCGGCAGCGACACGAGCGCGCGCGCCAGATCGTCGGACAGCGACAAGCCGCCAACGAGCGATTCCAGGTCCGGAATGGATTTACGCTGCAAGGCGTCGAACAGAGCAGCCTCCAGTGCGGGCTCGATCCCGGCTCGCTGCGAGATCCCGCGGAATACGCCCACGTGCCCGATATCCAGGTGCGGCCGGTCGAATCCGCAAAGGCTCATGCTGTGCAGCATCAACTCGACGATCTCCGCGTCGGCGTCCGCACCGGCGGCGCCATACAGCTCGGCGCCGACCTGGAACTGCTCGCGCGCATCGAACGGCTGCCGCGTGCGCGACCGCAACACCGGCGCCCCGTAGCACAGCCGGGTCGGTGTATCGGCGCCCAGTACGTGCGCGTCGATACGCGCGATCTGCGGTGTCATATCGGCGCGCAGTCCAAGCTGGCGACCGGACAGATGATCCGTCAGTTTGAATGTCTCGAGCGCGAGATCCTCGCCGCCGATGCTGAGCAGCGAATCGAGATGCTCCACGAGCGGCGGGGACACGAGATCGTAGCCGCACAGGACGTAGTGGTCGACGAGAGCGCGGCGCAGCCGCTCAAGACGCGTCGCCTCGGCCGGGAGCAGATCCTCGATACCGGCGGGCAACAGCCAGAGATTGTTCATCGGCATGGTATTCGGGAGGGGACGTCTCAGGTCGCGATAAATGTCGCCTAGCGCACAAGATACAGGAGCAACAAGCCGGCTGCCATGCTGGCGGCGCCGATTCCGCGCAGCACCCGGTCGTCAAACTCACCCACGGTACGCAATGTGCGTCGCCATCCGGAGGGATTGGCAAACGGCAAAAGGCCCTCGATCACGAGAACGAGGGCCAACGCCGAAAACAGGTCCTGCCAACTCAAACCGAGGATCGTTTGCCAGGCTCTCGCGTAGCCGGATTATTCCTGGGCAAATTCGGAAGTCGCCACCGGCGCTTCCCGATCGATCGGCGCGGTTGCAATGCCAGTCGGCGCACGCGGCCCGAGATCGGTCTGCTTGAAGAACTTGAAGAACTCCGAACTCGGTTCGATGACCAGCAGATTGCTCGGATCGGTGAAGGTCGTGTTGTAAGCCGCCAGACTACGATAGAACTGGTAGAAAGCGCGATCCTGGCCGTAAGCCTCGGCATAAATCGCCGTGGCCTGGGCATCCCCCTGCCCCCGAATCTGCTCCGATTTCTTGCGCGCCTCGGCGAGCAGGATGGCCCGTTGACGATCGGCATCGGCGCGTACTTGCTCAGCCAGTTCGGAACCTTCCGCGCGCAGTTCCTTCGCCACACGCGACCGCTCGGCCTCCATTCGCGCATAAACGCGTTCGCTGACTTCCGGGTCGAGATCGACGCGCCTGAGACGCACGTCCACCACGTCCACCCCAAGCGACTCCATCTCCTCGTTCACCTGTGTGCGGACAAGATCCAAAATCTCGACGCGGTCTCCGGATACCACGTTTTGCACCGTGCGCTTGCCGAATTCCTGCCGGAGGCTGTCGTTGACGCGTTGTGACAGCCTGTTGGCGGCCTGCGCCTTGCTGCCCTGTAACTTGGTGTAGTAAAGATATACGTCCGAGATGCGCCATTTTACGAAGGAGTCGACCAGCAGGTTCTTCTTCTCAACGGTCAGGAACAACTGCGGCTCGGAGTCCATGGTCTGGATTCGGGCGTCGAACTTGCGCACGTTGTTGATGAACGGCTTCTTGAACCGAAGCCCGGGATTGCCCTCGCGAGGATCGGCCTGAACGATCTGTCCGAAGCGAAAGACCAGAGCGAGTTCACGCTCGTCGACGACGAAAACGGACATCAGTCCCACGGTAACCAGCACCGCGGCAATGATGAGCGAAACGATTCCCTTGGTACCCATGACGCGTTACCCCCTGCCTTCGCGGAAATTGCTGAACCGATCGGGTCGGTCTATGCCCGCGCCACTCGAGTTCGACGCGTCACCCACGTCCGACGTCGAACGGCTCTCCCCGGTATCGTTGGAGGGCGAGAGGAAGCCGTCCCGAACCGCCTGGGCGCGCTGCTTGATGATCTGGTCGATGGGCAGGTACATGAGGCTGTTGTTGCCACCCTGGCTCTGGTCGATCATGATCTTGGTGGAATTCGCGAACACTCTCTCCATGGTGTCGATGTACATGCGATCGCGGGTGACCTCCGGCGCCTGCTTGTACTCGGCGACCACCTGCTCGAAGCGCGATGCCTCACCCTGGGCGCGATTCACGACCGTGGCCTTGTAGGCCTCGGCTTCCTGGAGGATTCGAGCCGACTGACCGCGCGCCCTCGGAATAATGTCGTTGGCGTAAGCCTCGGCCTCGTTTTTCAACCGCTCCTTGTCCTCGCGCGCCTTGACCGCATCATCGAACGCAGCCTTCACCTCGGCGGGCGGCTGGGCGTTTTGCATTTCCACCGCGCGAATGTTGATGCCGGTATTGTAGCGGTCGAGTATTGCCTGAAGCAGACTGCGGGTTTCCGCCGCGATCTGCGCTCGACCGTCGGTGATGGCATAGTTCATGGTGTTGCGGCCCACGATCTCGCGCACCGCGCTCTCCGTCGCCGAGCGAACCACGTCCTCCGTCGGCTCGCTGACATTGAACATGAGGTCTGTGGCGCTCTTGATGTCGTACTGGACGGCGAACTTGATGTCGATGATGTTCTCGTCAGCGGTCAGCATCAGCGCTTCTCGCGGCAATGCCGAAATCTGCTGGGTGCGCGGATTTTCCCGGTAGCCCACTTCGACGGTATTGATCCGCTGCGTGTTGATCTTGGTCGCGGTCTCGATGCCGCGCGGGATCCAGCGCAGCCCCGCGGACCGGGTCTCGGCGTATTTGCCGAAGCGAAGGATCACGGCTTCCTCGCCTTCCTCGACGACGAAGAATCCCGAGACGAACCAGATCGCCGCGAGCACGAGGACGATCACCGCGACACCGGCCTTGCCCGGTACCGGCACGCCGCCGCCGCCCCGACCGCCGCCGCCCGAACGGCCACCGCCGCCGAACTTCTTGCGGATGTTGCGTACGACCTCGTCGAGGTCCGGCGGACCCGAGGAATTGTTACCCTGACCCCAGGGGTCCTTGTTTCCCGAGCCCGGTTGATTCCAAGGCATTGGACGATACTCCAGTTGATTGAGCCATTCTTTCAGCCCGCGTCAGGCAGGTTATACAACGAATGGCGAAGCGAAAACCTTACAATTTTACCACGCCGCGTAGCGCCGAACTCGCGAATCGCCCCACGCCCGCTCCGGGCGAAATCCCGGCATCCTTTTGAAGGTGGGTTGGCGCAACGCGGAATTCAACAACACGTAGAATATTGATTTCCGGGCGCTTCAATCGCCCGATGCGCCAACCCAGTACTCGGGGCGGAAATCGCTCTGCCCCTCGATCCAGCCACGATCCGCGACGTCGACATCCAGTTCGAGTTCTATCTCGCCGCCCTCGGTAAACGACTCGCGAAGAATTCGGCAACGATCGTGAATTCTTGCCCGGATGCGACCGGCGTGGGCGGGGAGACGCATGACGCGCCGCTGGCGATTGCGATTGAAAAAAGCCGACAAGACCTCGTCCAGGCGATCGATGCCCTCGCCGGAACGCGCCGAAAGGTAGACCCGCGGAATTCCGTCCGGGTCGTCGCTCCGACTGCCGGCCGGCCGGTCCGTGGCATCGATCTTGTTGAAAACCTCGATGGCTGGAATGTCGTCGGCACCGATTTCACGAAGTACTTCGTTCACGTCCGCGATGCGATCGCGGAAGTCGGCGTCGGAGGCATCGACGACGTGCAGCAACAGGCTGGAGCCGCGAACCTCCTCGAGCGTCGAATGAAACGCCTTGATCAGGCCATGCGGCAGGTTGGAGATGAAACCCACCGTATCGGACAGCACCACGTCCTCGCCGTGGGCCAGTCGATAGCGGCGCATGGTCGGGTCGAGGGTGGCGAACAGTAGGTCTCGGACGAATACCCCCGCCCCGGTTAATCGATTGAACAGCGTCGATTTGCCCGCGTTGGTGTAACCGACCAGGGTCACCGTGGGCACCGGCGTACGATCGCGGCCGCGACGCCGGAGCTGGCGCTGGGACTCCACGCGCTCGAGCCGCTGGCGCAGCGTCCGTATCCGGTGGCCCAGCAGCCGCCGGTCGGTCTCGAGCTGGGTCTCGCCGGGGCCGCGCAGGCCGATACCGCCCTTTTGGCGTTCGAGGTGGGTCCATCCGCGCACCAGGCGCGTGGACAGATGGCGCAACTGGGCGAGTTCGACCTGCAGTTTGCCTTCGGCCGTCTTCGCACGCAGCGCGAAAATGTCCAGTATCAGGCGCGTACGGTCCATCACCCGGCACTTGACGGCCCGTTCCAGGTTGCGCTCCTGGACCGGCGTCAGTTCCTGGTTGAAAACGACCAGCTCGGCGTCATGGGCATGAACCAGCGTGGCAAGCTCTTCGACCTTGCCGCTGCCGAGAAACGTGCCGGCGACGGGGGTTCGTCGATGCGACACGAGCGTGGCGACCACGCGCCCGCCGGCGGCCAGCGCGAGTCCGTGCAGTTCTTCGAGGTCGGCCTCGGTACCGCCTTCGCCCTGGTGGACCAGGAGCACACGCTCGCGGTTTTCGCCCGGCGACGCGCCGTCGGCGGGTTCGACATCGGAGTGTCCTCGCCACGGTTTCATCGCCGAACGATCCTCAGGTAACAACGCGGCCGCACGGCGTCCGAGAGACGCCGGCGGAAGATGACCCATGCCTGAAAATGGCTTTGCCGCGGACGTGTCGGATCACACCGCCGCGTTGCCCGGCTCCGGTGTTTCGACAGGAATGCGCACCGCGCGCGAGGGAACAATGGTGGAGATCGCGTGCTTGTAGATCATCTGACTGACACTGTTTTTCAGAAGCACTACGAACGGATCAAAGGACTCGATCTGACCCTGCAACTTGATACCGTTGACGAGGTAGATCGCGACCGGGATCCGTTCCTTCCTCAGGATGTTCAAGAACGGATCCTGAAGGGCCGCGCCTTTTTGTTGTGCCATGCTTGGTTATCTCCAGATTTTGTAATTGAGTAGAAAAATAAACAGTCTTCGTCTGCGCAGTCTCGATGGGACGCGAAGCGGATTTTTCACACCCCGCTGTTGGCGAAGTGGTACTTGCTCGACGGGAAATCAAGGGGTTTCATGGCTTCGAGTCCACCCAGTTCGAGCCAGCGAGCGGCCCCGGACAAGTCATTTGGGAGCCAATCAGACGTTGTGAAGACTTCACACTTCCCTGTTGGAAATGATTATATCCCAAAGGTCTGACCAAATCCCCCCCGGGAACCGCTTTTACCGGTTGTTAATCCGCGCTGGCGCCTTCCGGAAACCGTATTCGGTTATTCATATAAATCAGGAGGTTATCCAGAGTCGCAGCGTGAGTGGCATCCATCCATACCATGCCCGACATGCCCCTGAGCCAGGTGAGCTGGCGCTTGGCCAGCTGACGGGTGGCGGCAACCGCGGACGCCACGAATGCGTCCCGATCGATCACGCCGTCCAGGTACCGCCACGCCTGACGGTATCCGACCGTTCTCATCGAGACGCTGTCGGCGGTAAGCCGCGGATCACGTCTCAGCCGCGCCACTTCGTCGATCAGCCCGCGGTCGACCATCTGGCCGAAACGCTCGTGGATGCGTCCGTGCAGTTCGTGGCGCCGCGGATGAAACAGCGCGATCTTGAGCACGCCATGCTCGAGACCCCTTGGTCGGCACTCCCGCATGACCGCCGACGGCGGCCGTCCGGTCACGCGATGAATCTCGTGGGCGCGCTGCAATCGCTGTCGATCCGTGGGCCGGACGTGCCCGGCCAACTCGGGGTCGACATCGGCCAACGCCCGGTGCAGCGAGGCCCAGCCTTGGCGACGGGCCCAGTCGAGGATCTCGGCGCGAAGGCCGGCATCGGCGCGCGGCAATTCGGACAGCCCCTCGACTAGCGCCGAGACGTAAAACATGGTGCCGCCGACCACCACCGGCAACCGTTGTCGCGAGAGGCTGTCCTCGATGGCCGAGCGGGCGTCGCGACTGAATTCCGCGGCCGAGTAGGTTTCGTGGGGCTCTCGGATATCCACCAGCCGGTGCGGCACTCGCGCCAGAACCCCGGCGTCGGGTTTGGCGGTGCCGATATCCATACCCCGATAAACCTGCGCCGCGTCGGCCGAAATGATGTCAACCGGCATGCGGTCCGCCAGCGCCAACGCCAAATCGGTCTTGCCGGCGGCCGTGGGCCCGCAGAGGACCAGCACCCGGGCCGGTTCCGGGTAACCCGGGATCGACGGCCCGGTCATTGTCCGCGCTTGAACCAGGAATCGAGCTCGGCCAGCGTCACCTGCCGCCAGGTGGGTCGGCCGTGGTTGCACTGGCCGGAACGCTCGGTGGCTTCCATGTCGCGCAACACCGCGTTCATCTCCGCCACCGTCAGTCGGCGGTTGGCGCGCACGGCGTGATGACAGGCCGAGGTCGCCAGGCGCTCGTTGAGCGACTCCTCGAGCCGGTCGCTCTTGCCGAACTCGGCCAGGTCCGACAGGACATCGCGCACGAGCTGCGCCAGGTCCGCGCGGGCGAGAAGCGTCGGCACGGCCCGCACGACGAGAGATTCGTCGCCGGCGCGTTCGATCTCGAAACCGGTGTCGGCGAACACCCCGGCATGAAATTCGGCAAGATCCGCCTCGGTGCGACTGACCGTCAGGCTCAGCGGAACCAGCAGCGGCTGACTCGACACGCCGTCGCCGGCCTGCTCGGACTTGAGCTTCTCGTACACGATGCGTTCGTGCGCCGCGTGCATGTCGACGATAATCAAGCCGGCCGCGTTCTCGGCGAGAATGTAGACGCCCTTGAGCTGGGCAACGGCATAGCCGAGCGGCGGCGTCTCGTCGCCGTCCGGCGCCGCCTCCCGAACGTCGCCGAGCGCCTCGGTCGCGCCGCCCGTAAACGTGCCCGCGCTTTGTCGAAGACTGTGCCAACCCGGCGCCGGTTCGCGAACGCCCAGCGCCACGCTTCGCTGCGACGGCGCGTAGGTGTCGTTCCCCGCTCGGGCCGGCACCACGTCGTCCGCCCGTTCTCGCCCGGCGCCGGCCGCGGGGCTCGCCCCGGCCCGTGTCGCGGCGAGCGCGTGATGCAGGCTGCGGTAGATGAAGTCGTGAACCGCGTTGCCGTCGCGAAACCGCACCTCGGACTTCGCGGGGTGGACGTTGACGTCGACCGCGGCCGGGTCCATTTGCAGGTACAGGGCGAACGCCGGATGGCGCCCGTGCATGAGCACGTCGGCGAATCCCCGGCGGACCGCGTGGGCGACGAACTTGTCGCGGATGGGTCGGCCGTTGACATAGAAGAACTGCAGGTCCCGCTGGCTGCGCGAAAACGTTGGCCTCGAGATCCAGCCGCTCAGCGCCATTCCGGCCGACGACACGTCGACGCGATCCTGCGCGGTGGCGAAGTCGCGGCCGAAAATCTCGGTCACCCGGTTCAGTCCGCGGTCGTCGCCGGCTGCCGCGAGGCGAAGCAGGCGACGCCCGTTATGCGAGAGTTCGAAGGCCACCCCGAAATTCGCCAGGGCAATGCGGTGCACGACATCGAGCAGGTATCGGAACTCCGTCTTTTCGGTACGCAGGAACTTGCGTCTCGCGGGCACGTTGTAAAACAGGTCCTCGACGGTGACCGTGGTGCCTTTCGGATGCGCGGCCGGGACCGGGCCCTCGATGGCCCCGCCGCCGTCGCAACGCACGCGCCAGGCGGCGTCGGCATCGGCGACGCGCGACGTGATTTCCATGCGCGAGACCGCGGCGATGCTGGGCAGCGCCTCGCCGCGAAAGCCCAGCGAGGCGACATGAAACAGGTCGTCGAGACTGGCGATCTTACTCGTCGCGTGGCGCTGTAGCGCCAGCGGCAGGTCGTCCGCTGTCATGCCATGCCCGTCGTCCGCGACCAGGATGCGCCGCGCGCCGCCCATTTGCACATCCAGGCGTATCGTTCTCGCGCCGGCGTCGATGGCGTTCTCCACCAACTCCTTGAGCAAAGACGCCGGGCGCTCGATTACCTCGCCGGCGGCGATCTGGTTGACGAGCACGTCGTCAAGGCGCCTGATGGTGGTCATGACTTCGACATCCTCATCCATCCCGTCCCGGAATTTTCAAACGCTGGCCGACGTAGATGCGATTGTCGGTCAAGCCGTTGACCCGCTTCAGGGCTCCGACGCTCACGCCGTAGCGCGTGGCAAGCACCGACAGGCTGTCGCCGGAGGACACCAGGTGTACGCGCCCGTCGACCGGTTGGTCGCGGGGCAGCATTTCGAGCGCCTCGAGATAGCTCACGGTGCCGCGGTAGATGGCGTCGGCCAGTCGTTCCTGGTAGTCGGTCGTGCGGAGCAATTTCTCCTCGCGCGGATTGGTAATGTAACCCGTTTCCACGAGGATGGAGGGAATATCGGGTGACTTGAGCACGGCGAAGCCGGCCTGTTCCACCCGGGTACTGTGCACGGGCCCCAGCTTGCGAAGCTCGGCGAGAACGAATCGCGCGAAGGCGATGCCATCGCTGACCGTCCTGGTCATGGACAGATCCAGCAGCACCTGTGCCAACAGGTCGTCCTTGTCGCGCAATGTCACGCCACCCACCAGGTCCGATGCATTCTCCTTGTCCGCCAGCCAGCGCGCGGCTTCGCTCGTGGCGCCCTGGTTGGACAACGCGTAGACGCTCATGCCTCGCGCGTTGCGATCGTAGAACCCGTCGGCGTGAATCGAGACGAACAGTTCCGCGCCGCGCCGGCGCGCCAGCGCCGTGCGCTCGCGCAGGCTGATGTAATAATCGCCTTCGCGGACCAGGTACCCGCGCAGGCCCGGATGCGCGTCGAGACGCGCCTTGAGCCGCCGCGCGACCGCCAGCACGACGTGTTTTTCCAGCGTTCGACGACCGCCGACGGCCCCCGGATCCTCACCGCCGTGGCCGGCATCGATGGCGATCACCAACGGGCCGCGTGGCCTGGGCTGTTCGACTTCCATCGCGCCCTCGGCAGGCGCGGACGGCGCCGGCGCCGCGGCGGGCGTATCCAGCGGTCGATTCGCGGCGGGCGCGCCGATATCGATAACCAGCCGGTGGCCGTAAATCTCGTTGGGCGGCAGTACCGTCACACTCGAGTGGACGGCCCGCTTCAGGTCGAGAACGATCCTGAGTATGCCGGGCCGCGGCGTACCCTGGCGCAGACGCTCGACGAACGGCCCGATGGTCGATGCCGCCGGCAGCACGCCGCGCAGCTGCGCCTGCGGCAGGTCGATGACCAGCCGGTCGGGATGCTGCAACTCGAACACCTCGTGCTCGACAGGTCCCGAAAGATCGAATACGAGGCGACTCTTGTCGGGTCCATGCCACATGCGCACGTTGTCGAGGCTGACCCGCGCCAGCGCCGCCAACGGCAGCAGGCAAAACAGCAGCACCGCGAATTTGAGCCTCGTGCAACGCATCAAGTCCCACCACGCACACATACCGTGCGACTGGCGCCACCGCTGCCGGACAGGTGAATCCACCAGTCGGGTTCGGGTAGCCAGTCCCGGGCACGTTCGGGCCATTCCACCAGGCAAAGGCGCTCGCCCAGGTAGTCGCGCATGCCCAGCATTTCCAGTTCCTCAGAATCCCGCACGCGATAGAGATCGGCGTGGATGACATCGAGGTCGCCGATGCGGTACGGCTCGAGCAACGTGAAGGTGGGGCTGGGCACCTCGCCGTCATGGCCGAGCCCGCGCAGGATGGCGCGCACCAGCGTGGTCTTGCCGGCGCCGAGCTCGCCGCTGACGAAAACCAGATCGGTGCGCTTCAGTCGCCGGGCGATAGCCCGCCCGAAGTCCAGCATGGCCTCTTCACCGGCCAACTCCTTGGTGGAGTGGCTATCCATCGAGCGGATCCATCAGTCGTCGCAGCCAGGGCAGCAAGTCCGTGGCGAGCATGCCCGAGAGGCCGTTGGCGCGCGCTTCGCAATCCGCCGCCGATGCGTGCAGCCACACCCCGCACGCGGCGGCCGCCAACGGTTCCAGGCCTTGGCACAGCAACGCGGCGATCACGCCGGTCAGGCAGTCGCCCATGCCGCCGGTGGCCATGCCGGGATTGCCTGCGTCGCACAAGTACATCGACTCACCGTCGGTCACCAACGTGCCGCAACCCTTCAATACGCAGACCGCATCGTAGCGTTGCGCGATGTTCCGCGCGGCGGCGGGGCGGTCGGCGCCGATGTCGGCGATGGTGCACCCGAGCAGGCGCGCCGCTTCTCCCGGATGGGGCGTCAGGATTCGTCTTTGCCGAGATCGCCCGGAACGGGCCAGCAGGTTGAGGGCATCTGCATCGATCACGGCGGGCAACGCCGAACGGGCTGCCGCGTCGAACAATGCCGCGGCCCAGTCGTCGCGACCCAGGCCGGGGCCGATGGCGAAGGCCCGCTTGCCTTCGAGCAGTTCGGACAGCGCCGACGCATCGTCGACGCCGGCACTCATGATCTCCGGCTGCCGCGCGTTGACGGTCGCGGCATTGCGCGAGCGCGTCGCCGCGGTGACCAGGCCGGCACCGCTGCGCGCCGCCGCCTCGGCGGCAATACGCAGCGCGCCGGTCATGCCGTCGTTGCCGCCAACCAGCACCACGTGCCCCTGGGTACCCTTGTGCGCGCTCGGCCGGCGCCGCGGCAGCCAGGCACGCACACGGTCGCGTACGATGCGCTCGGCAACCGGCGGAACCACGTCGAAAATGCCCGCGGGCACCCCCAGGTCGTGGTACTGGACGCGGCCGGCGAAATCGGGCCCGGCACCCGTCAGCAGTCCGAGCTTGAGCCCGATGAACGTGCTCGTCGCGTGCGCGTTGACCACCGCGCCGGGCGCCGATCCATTGTCGGCGTTCAGACCCGAAGGCACGTCGAGCGAGAACACCTTCCTGCCGGATGCGTTGACGGCGGCGATGAACCGCGCCGCCACACCCTCGGGCGCGCGT
>JAUIEZ010000107.1 GCA_030429665.1 Gammaproteobacteria bacterium
GCATGTAGGGGGCGGTGACCGCCACGTTGCGCAGTGTCGGCACCTTGAAGCGGCCCGCGGCGGCGGGGTCGTCGATGCCCGGATGCTCGAGCAGGCCTTTGTCGACGAACTCGTCGTCCCTGCCGGTTGCCGCCAGCAACTCGCGGTTGGGCGGCACGCCGATGTTGTGATACGAGTAGTCGGTGAAGGTTTCCTCGGCTGCTCCGGGCGTGGGCCTGAGCTGATGACACTGGTTGCAGTTGGTGAACTGGGCGGAAAAGAACAGCGTCATCCCGAGGTCCTCCTCGGGTGTGAGTTCGTAGTCGCCGCGAAGGAAACGGTCGTACTTCGAATCAAACGGCGCGAACACCTCGGTCCGCTCGAATGCGGCGATGCTCTCGGTCATGGCCCGGTACGCCGCGGTCGTATCGTCGAGAATGCCGTTGCCGTAGAGGTTTTCGAACGCCTCGACGTAAAGCGGGTTTTCCTTCAATCGCCCGACCACCGCGGCCTCGTCAGGCATGTTCATCTCGACGGGATTGAGCGGCGGCGCCGCCGCCTGGGCGGCGAGGTCGTCTGCACGACCGTCGAGAAACTGTCCGCCGACACGGAGACCCTCGCGATTGACGTGAAACTTCGGGCTGAAGCGCGCGTAGGCGGCCGTCGGCGTGTTTCGCTCGCCCAGCGAGACCCCGTCGTCGCCGAGCGAGACGGCGCCGGCGACGACGTTGCCTCGCGGGTCGGTGAAAGCACGCTCTGGCGCGTGGCAGGTGGCGCAGGATTGGGTGCGACGCAGAGACAGGTTAGGGTCGAAGAACAGCCGCCGCCCGAGCGATTCGGGCGTAACCGACACATCGGCCGGCGCGAGGCCGCCGTCCTGCGCGGCGGCGGCGCCGACGGACAACAGCGCGCCGATCACGGTCAGCGCCAACAGGCGGGGACCACGGGAGACGAGCGTTCGGTGAACAGGCAATTTGGCAAATACGGATTATTCGTATTCAGTATTATGTGCAGACATACGCCATTTTCAAGTGTTCCCGGCGAAACAAGCGGGTTTTTCCGTGGCCGGAGGCGGGCCCCCGGGCCGCGTCGATTAGCCTCAGGTCCGCTCGAGGATGCGCAGCATGCGGCGCAGCGGCTCGGCCGCGCCCCAGAGCAACTGGTCGCCGACGGTGAACGCCGACAGGTAACCGGGACCGAGATTCAGCTTGCGCAGCCGGCCCACCGGAATGTCCATGGTGCCGGTCACGCGCGCCGGCGTCAGCTCCAACAGCGACGTCTCCCGCTCGTTGGGAACGACGCGGACCCACTCGTTGTGGGCGGCCAGCTTCGATTCGATCTCGTCCAGCGGTAGGTCGTCGCGCAGCTTGATGGTGAATGCCTGGCTATGGCAGCGCATGGTGCCGACGCGCACGCAGACGCTCTCCACCGGGATCGGGTTCTTGCCCCGGCCCAGTATCTTGTTCGTTTCCGCGCCGCCCTTCCATTCTTCGCGGCTGGTGCCGTTGCCGAGATCGCGGTCTATCCAGGGCAGCAGGCTGCCGGCCAGCGGGTAGCCGATCTCCCCCGCCGGCAACGCCTCCGACCGCATGGCCGCGGCGGCGTTCGCGTCGATGTCCAGGATCGAACTGGCAGGATCGTCCAGGGCGCCGGCAACCGACGCGTTCAGGTGTCCCATCTGTTCGAGCAGCTCGCGCATCTGCCCGGCACCGCCGCCCGAGGCGGCCTGGTAAGTCATCGCGCTGATCCACTCGATGTGGTCGCCTTCGAACAGCCCGCCCAGCGCCATCATCATGAGGCTCACCGTGCAGTTGCCGCCGATGAAATCCCGGCGCCCCTCGGCGAGACCCTGCTCGATGACGGCCAGGTTGACCGGATCGAGGATGATGATCGAGTTCTCGCTCATGCGCAGGGTCGACGCGGCGTCGATCCAGTACCCCTTCCAGCCGCCCGAACGCAGGCGGTCGTGCACCTCGGTGGTGTAGTCGCCCCCCTGGCAGCTGACGATGACGGACATCCTCGACAACGCGTCGATGTCCGTGGCGTCGGCGAGCAGTCCCGAGTCGCGGCCAATGTCGGGCCCGGGACGGCCCGCCTGGGAAGTGGAGAAGAAGTGCGGCTCCTCGATGGCGTCGAAGTCGCCCTCGGCCCGCATGCGCTGCATGAGCACCGAACCGACCATACCGCGCCAGCCGACGAAACCTACCCGATCGAGTTTCATATATTGGGGAATTCCGAGAGAAATGAATTGCGAAGCGAACCCAGCATTATAAAAAGCCGTCGTTGAATCGTCCACGAAGGATATTTCCGGCGACGGAACGTTCCGCTATTTGTTGCAAATAGGAATTATTCTTAATATAGTCCTCCTGGCGAAAGGCGCCCCCGCCATGCAGCGCCCGGCCCCCAGCCATGTTCACCCGGGACGAATCATGACCCGCCAGCAAATCCAGGAACTCGACAGGCAGTCAGGCGCCGCGACCCGCCGTCGGCCGCGACCGAAGCGGGTCAGTCTCGAGGTCGACCGCGACAAGCTGTTCGAGTTGCTGCGGGCGCGAAAACTGTGCGCCGCCGATTTCACCTGTCTCGACGGCGAGTCCAAGGACTGTGTCTGGCGGCTGGCGCTCGCGGCGTGCGAGTCGCCGGGCGAAATCAGCGGCCAATGATCTTGTAGTAGTAGACGGTGTCGTGCAGTACGCCGTCGGGCGTGCCGGCGTAGTCGGGGATGGCGCCCGCGCGCTGCCAGCCGCGTCGCTGGTAGAGGCGTTCGGCGTCGCAGCCGCGGATGGTGTCGAGCACCAGCAGCGAGAGCCCGGCCCGCGCCGCCGAACGCTCGGCCATGTCCATCAGCGCGGTCGCGACACCGTGCCGGCGGAATTCGCTGTGCACCAGGAGCTTCTGCAGGTCGCCCCGGTGACGTCCGTTGGGCTTGAGGCATGGCGTGACCTGCACGGCGCCGACGACGTCGCCGTCGATCTGCGCGACCCATAGCCGCACGCGCTCGCCCAGGGCGTCGAATACTTCGTCCCAGTATCGTTCGGCCGTGTCACGCGTCAGCGACGACAGAAAGCCGATCGAGGCGCCGTACGCCACCGAGTCGAGCAACAGGGCGCACAGGCCGCTCCCGAGTCCCGGTTCCCGGGCGCGTACCTCGCGTACCGACAATCCCTGTATTGCCGTGGCTCGTCCGGGTTCGCTCACAACCACCGCCGCACCGACTCGAGATAGGCGACATAGGGATCGCCGAACTTCTCGCGCATGATTCTCTCCTCGGGGACGATCTGGAAACGGGTGATGTAAGCGGCAAAAGCCAGGACCAATGCGAACGCCAGGAGATTGGCCAACCACGTCGCCCAGCCCGAGAGGAGGAGGGCGAGCCCCAGGTACATGGGGTTGCGGCTGACTGCGTACACGCCCGTGGTAACCACGGCGGAGGTCTTCTCCGGGTGTGTCGGATGAATCGTCGTGCCAACGGCCCTGAACGCGAGTACGCCGGCGAGCCCCAGGAGCAGGCCGGCGGCAGCCAGCACGGCGGCGACTACCGGGCGAGCCGGGATCGCGACGGAAAGCGCCGGCAACCCGTGGTGAGCCAGCCACATCGCGAATGCCGACACGGCGGCCACCAATGGTGGCGGCACCTTCAACTCGAGCCGGTCGCGTCCCGTCGCCGTTGTCATCATGGAGGCGTTTGCATTTGGTCGTCCGCGTCGTCGGCGCGCGCACGCACCAGCATTTCTTTCAACTCGCTCACGTTGGCGCCCCCCGCGCAGCGCAGCACACCCTGAACGTAGCCGATCCACAGGTGTGCGAGATGGCCGCTTACCTGTTCGTTGTAGACGCAGCGGCACATGTAGGCAAGATGGTTGATGCCGATCTCGCGGTCGGTGTTGGGGAGGGCAAGGGTGTTGCGCCGCGACGCGATCGCGCGCTCGAGTTCGCGCGCCAGCTTCTTTATGTCGAGATCCCCGCGCATGGTCGTGCCTGTATCGCGCCTAGCAGGAAACGATTGTATCCCAGTGCGTTGCGCGTTCGTCGAGATCGCCGCGTACGCGCCGACTCGTCCCGCTCGGCGACCGCACGGTGCTCGTCGATGTTCCTCGAGCATTCCTTCACGTCGCCGCATGCGCGGCTGAGCGAGGCCCATTCCGGGGTTGACAGTCGCAAGACTCGTTATAAAATACGAATCATTCCTATTAATATTATCGTTTCGCATAGACCGTCGCAATGCACGCGGGTTTGTACAGTTCCATTACCGGCCGGGGTATTCGTGTCGCCGCAGAGGCCACGATGAATGCGTCGTGCAGGAAATTCGAAATCACCGTTTCCTTCCGGCGACGGTCTCGCTGCGTTCACCGGCATCTGGCCAGCGCCCTCGATCACGAACAACGTCGTGATCGGGTAGCGCTCCCGTCCCCGGCATGAGTTCGACCGGATCCGGGTCGCCGAATACGAGCGACGAAAAAACCGACTGTGCAAGTGATTCGACCCGCGACGGCAACCGCGGCGAGTACGCCGGAGTGCCGGTTTATCGAAGCCGCGACCTGTTTCGCGAAGGCAAGCGCGTTCATATCGAACACGACGCGGGCACCTACACCTTGCAAATCACGCGCCAGGGAAAACTCATCCTGACCAAGTAGGCGAGCCGTCAACCGGATTATCAAAGGAAACACTACGATGAAGGCAGCCGCGAGCCAGCCGATGTCGATCTGAGCATCGACCACGCGAAGCGGCGCATCCAGTCCCTCTTTGGCGGTCCGATCGTGGCTGAAATCGATTGTATCGTGACGGTCCAGCTTGCCTTCGAGTTCCAGTCGTATCACTCAACCAACGGGAGTTGCAGCAATGAAAAAAGCCATCGCGCTTGTCGCCGCCCTGGGATTCGGGTCCCAGGCGTTGGCGGTCGACGAGCAGGACGTGATTTCGCACTACGCCGATCTCGCACACGCCATGTATTCCGACTCGCTTGTCACGGCGCGAGCGCTGGACGCGGCCGTGGACGCGTTGATCTCCGATCCCGACGAGGAGACGCTCGCCGCCGCGCGCGCGGCATGGAAGGCCGCCCGGGTGCCGTACCAGCAGACCGAGGCCTATCGCTTCGGCAATGCGATCGTCGACGACTGGGAGGGCAAGGTGAACGCCTGGCCGCTCGACGAGGGTCTGATCGACTACGTCGCGCCAGCCTATGGCGACTCCTCCGACGAGAACCCGTTCTACGCCATGAACGTGATCGCCAATCCGACCGTATCCATCGGCGGTCGCGACATCGACGCCAGCCGTATAGACAAGGAGCTGTTGGCAGACACGCTGCACGAGATCGACGAAGTCGAATCGAACGTCGCAACGGGATACCACGCCATCGAGTTCCTGTTGTGGGGCCAGGACCTGAACGGCACGGGACCCGGGGCGGGTCAGCGACCGGCGACGGATTTCGATACCGCCAACTGCACCAACAGCAACTGCGCGCGGCGCGCCGAGTACCTGGACGCCGCCGCCGCGTTGCTGGTGGATGATCTCGAGTGGATGGTGGCACAGTGGGCCGAGGGCGGCAGCGCCCGACAGGCGCTGGCCGACGCCGGGGCGAAGGTAAGTCTGCAGACCATTCTCACCGGGTTGGGATCGCTCTCCTACGGTGAACTGGCCGGGGAGCGCATGAAGCTCGGTCTCATGCTTCACGACCCCGAGGAGGAGCACGACTGTTTCAGCGACAATACCCATTGGTCTCACTACTACGACGCGCTCGGCGTGAAGAATGTCTACACCGGCACCTACACGCGCGTCGACGGTAGCGAGGTCGAGGGGCCGAGCATCGCCGACCTGGTGGCGGCCGCGGATGCCGATGCCGACGCCGCGATTCGCGCCCAGCTCGACGCCACGCTCGAGCGCATGCAGGCCATCGTGGACAGCGCCGAGAATGACGGCGTGGCCTACGACCAGCTGATCGGCGCCGATAATCGCCTGGGCAATGCCATGGTGCTGTCCGCGGTTGAAGCGCTGGTCGAACAGACCCGGGGATTTGAAAATGCTGTTGCCGTGCTGGGACTGGACGCCATCGAGTTCGAGGGTTCCGACAGCCTCGACGATCCGGACGCGGTCACCCAGTAGCTGTCGACGATACGCGTCCCCAATTCGGGACGCGTATGCGAGGAACCGCGGCACTTGGGGTGCCGCGGTTTTCCTTGTCGCACTGGCCGCCCCCGCCTGGGGCGCCGGCGGCGTTTCCATGCAGGGGCTCGACATCGCCGTCGGGCAAGCCTTGTTCGAGCGCATCTGGGTGAGCTCGCCGTCGTCCACCCGGGCGGCGGATGGCCTCGGACCATTGTTCAACGCCCGCTCCTGCGCCGCGTGCCATCCGGGCGGCGGGCGAGGCCGGCTCCTCGACGACGGCGGCGGGCCCGATATATCCTTGTTGGCGCGCCTGCGCGACGCGAACGGTGCCGGCGATTCCGTCTACGGCGTCCAGTTGCAGGGCATGGCCGTGCCGGGCCTGCCGGCCGAGGGGCGGCTGGTTCTCGGATTCGAATACCGGGGCGTTCCGTTGGCCGACGGCACGACCGTCACGCTGCGGCGCCCGGTCGCGCGTGTCGCCGATCCGGGATACGGGCCCCTCGACCCGGACACCCGCTTTTCGCTCCGCCTTGCCCCGAACCTTGCCGGGATGGCCGCGCTGGAAGCTATCGACGACGCCGACATTGCGGCGATGGCGGACCCGGACGACGTCGACGGTGACGGCATCTCGGGTCGGCTGCACTGGCTCACGAGCGAGTCCTACGGGAAGCGCGTGCCGGGCCGCCTGGGATTCAAGGCCACCGCCGCGGGCATCGACGAACAGACCCGTATTGCCTTTGTCCAGGACATCGGGATCTCGGTGCCGGGACGAGCCGCCGGTTTCGGCGAGTGCACCGTTGCGCAGGCGGCGTGTCGCGCGGCGCCTCACGGCAACAGTCCCGGGCCCGACGATCCCGAGGCCTCCGCGCTGGTGGTCGACCTGGTCAGCGGTTTCGTTGCCAGCCTGCCGCCGCCATCGCCGCGGCCGATGGATGCCGACGCACGCGCCGGCGAGGCGCTGTTCCACGACATTGGCTGTCATAGTTGCCATCGCCCTGTATTCACGGTTCGCCGCGAGGACGAATCCACGTACGATGTGAAACCCTATACCGACCTGCTGCTTCACGACATGGGAGAGGGCCTGGCCGACGGTGTGCCCGAAGGTGACGCGAACCCCGGCGAGTGGCGCACCGCGCCACTGTGGGGCATCGGCGCCGTGACCGCCGGCGGCGATGCATCGCTGCTTCACGACGGCCGCGCGCGCACGCTGCTCGAGGCCATTCTCTGGCACGGCGGCGAGGCCGCCGGTACGGTCGAGCGCGTTAGAACCCTGGATGCGCGACAACGTGACCAATTGATTCGCTTTCTTAAGACGCTATGAAACATGCCATCAGACTAGCCGCCGCGGTGATCGCCGCGGTCTTTGCCGTCCAGGCCGCCGCGCAATCGTCCACGGACGGGCGCGAGGTAGATCTTTCCGCCGTCAACATGGCCATCCTCGAAGACTTTCTGCTGCCGGCGTACGCCCGCCTCGAGGAAGCCGCGCCACCGCTTGACGACGCCGCGCAAGCCTTCTGCGCGGCGCCGGACGACGCCGGCCTCACGAGCCTGAAAGCCGCCTGGCACGAATTCATGGACCGTTGGCAGGTGCTTCAGCACGTGTCCCTGGGGCCTGTTTCATTCGAGATGAGGCGCTACCGGATACAGCTTTGGCCGGACAAGCGCGGCAACGTCGGCAAGCACCTGCGCCGCTTGCTGGCCGCCGCCGACCCCGGCGATCTCGAACCTTCGCGGTTCCCCCGCGGCAGCGTCGCGATCCAGGGACTGAGCGCCCTCGAACACCTGCTGTTCGAGGACGACCCGGCGCCCGCCGCCTTCACGGGTGACGGCGCCTTCCGTTGCGACGTGGTGCGGGCGATCAGCGCCAACCTGTTGTCCATCACCGGGCAGATCGGGGTCGACTGGCGCGAGGGGCCCGGTGCCCATCGCACCAAGTTCGAGTTGGCTTCGGCCGGCAACGCGTTCTACGAAAACGAGGAGGCGCTGGCGGAGATGCTGTTGCGCGATCTGCGCATGCAATTGCAACTGATCGGCGAGTACAAGCTGACGCGGCCGCTCGGCGACGACGCCAGGTCCGCACGCCCGCGCCGGGCCGAGTCGTGGCGCTCGGGTCGTTCGTTGCGCAACGTGCGCATCAACCTTGAGTCGATTCGCGACGAGTGGCGCGCCGGTTTCGCGCCCGTGATCGGCGAACGGGGCCTTCGCGATGGCGTCGAGGCGGCATTCGAGGATGCGCTGGCGCAGGTCGCCGGCTTCGAACGACCCCTGGTGAATCTCATCGGCGATCCCGACGGACGGCGGCGGCTGGTAGCGTTGAACGCCGCGGTCGCCGTGCTGGTCGAGTATTTTCTCGACGACGTCCCGGCCGATCTCGATCTCGCCGCCGGCCTCGTGAGCCTCGATGGAGACTGAAGTGGACGATACTCGACGTGGCATCCTGCGCGCGGCGCTGGGTTGCGCCCTGCTGCCGCTTCCGGGGCTGGCAGCCGCGACGGGGAGTGTGAACGTGGCCGGCTGCCGCGTGACGCGGACGGGCGGCTACGTGCTGAGCCTTGTCGACGGCGCCTCGGGCGTTTCGCGCATCGATCTCGAACTCCCGGGGCGCGGCCACGGGGTGCTGCACCATGCCGGGGTCGGCGAGCTGCTCGCCTTCGCCCGTCGTCCCGGTGATTTCCTGGTCGCGGCCGATGTATCAACGGGAGCGCTGAAGTATCTCGTGCAGGCCGCCCGGGACCGGCACTATGGCGGACACGGCGTGTTCTCCGGCGACGGCCGCTGGCTGTTCGCCACCGAGAACGACTTCGAGTCAGGCCGTGGCGTGATCGGCGTCTACGACGCCGAAGACTGCTACCGCCGCGTGGACGAGTTCGACAGCGGCGGCACCGGGCCCCATGAACTGGTGAGGCTGCCGGGCCAAGAGGTGCTGGCCGTGGCCAACGGCGGTCTGCGCACGCACCCCGATTTCCCCCGCGAGATTCTCAACGTCGACAGCATGCGGCCGAACCTCGCGGTGCTCGACGCGCAAAACGGCCGGCGGCTCGCCGTTGCCGAGCCGCCCGCGGCGCTTCACCAACTCAGCATTCGGCACCTGGCGGCGTCCGACGACGGCCGGCTGTGCATCGGCATGCAGTACCAGGGACCGCGCGATGCCCGGCCGCCGCTGGTCGCCTTCAGCGACGGCGACTCGCTCGAACCGGTCGCGCCGCCGCCGGCGGTGCTCGATCGCATGCGCAACTACTGCGGCAGCGTCGCCTGGCTCGCCGCCGCGAACCGTTTCGCCGTCAGCTCGCCCCACGAGGGGCTGATAACGCTATGGTCGAGCGAATCGGGTTTCTCCGGCGCGCTCGATGTGCGACCCGATACCTCGGCCATCTGCGCGGAGGACGGCGGCCGGGTCCTGTGGGCCGGTGGCGGCGAAGCGTTGCAGCGTGTCCGTCACGCGGGCAGTGTCGACATGACGTCGACCAGCGACGGATACTTCTGGGACAACCACATGATCGTCATGTGAGACCCAAAACGGCTCACCGCGTCGCGTGGCTTTCAACACTCGATGACATTCACCGGCACTTCGACCACGTTTACCGCCAGGCCGCCGCGCGAAGTTTCCTTGTACTTGGTTTTCATGTCCATGCCGGTCTCACGCATGGTCTTGATTGCCTTGTCCAGCGATACGTAGTGCTTGCCGTCGCCCCGCAACGCGAGGTGGGCGGCGTTGATCGCCTTGATCGACGCCATGGCATTGCGCTCGATGCAGGGAATCTGCACCAGGCCGCCGATCGGATCGCAGGTCAATCCCAGGTTGTGTTCGATGCCGATCTCCGCGGCGTTCTCGACCTGCTCGGGCGTACCGCCTAGAACCTCGGTCAACGCGCCCGCGGCCATCGAGCAGGCCGAACCCACTTCGCCCTGGCAGCCCACCTCGGCGCCCGAGATCGATGCGTTGAGCTTGAACAGGATGCCGATGGCGGCGGCGGTGAGCAGAAAGCGGCAGATGCCGTCCTCGTCGGGGTTCCCGCAATGGTTCCAGTAGTAGTGCATGACCGCCGGCACGATGCCCGCCGCGCCGTTGGTCGGCGCCGTCACGATGCGTCCGCCAGCGGCGTTCTCCTCGTTGACGGCCAGCGCGTACAGGTTCACCCAGTCCATGGTGCCAAGCGGCGAGGCGATGGCCTTGTTGTTCGTCTCGAGGCTGCGAAACAGCTCCGGCGCGCGACGCTTGACCTTGAGTCCGCCGGGCAGCACGCCTTCGTTGCGACAGCCGGCCTCGACGCATTCGCGCATCACCCGCCAGATGTCGAGAAGTCGCCCGCGTATCTCCTCCTCTCCGAAGCGTGTCTTCTCGTTGGCCATCATCAGGTCGCTGACGCGGAACGACTCCCGCGCGCAGTGGGCCAGCAGTTCGCGTCCGCTGGTGAACGGGAACGGCACGTCGATGTCCGATTCGGCAAGGGGGTCGTCGCCGCGTACTGCCTTCTCGTCCACCACGAAGCCGCCCCCGACCGAGTAGTAGCAGCGATCGGCGAGGGTATGCCCGAGACGGTCCAGGGCGGTGAAACGCATGCCGTTGGGGTGATAGGGCAGGGCGCGCCGCTTGTGCAGCACCAGGTGCGTGCGGTCGCGAAACGGCACGGTTCGGCGTCCGAGCAGTTCGATTTCACCGCGCTGGCGGATGGCGTCAACGCGGGCGTCGGCCGTGCCCGTGTCGGTGGTCTGGGGTTCCTCGCCCATCAGGCCGAGCATTACCGCCTTGTCGCTGCCATGTCCGCGGCCGGTGGCGCCGAGCGAACCGAAGAGTTCGCAGCGCAATTCGGCGACGTTCCCGAGGACCCCGTCCTCGTCGAGGCCGGTAACGAAGCGGCGCGCCGCCACCATCGGTCCAACGGTATGAGAACTCGAGGGGCCGATGCCGATCTTGAACAGGTCGAATGTGCTCGTGGAGGACATGCCGTTGGTCACCCGCGGTGGTTGTGCACGCTTCGTTCGGCGTCGGGCGCTCCCGGGCCGTCGGGGCGAATTGTGGAATATATACAGACCATAATATATCCTGAATGAACGTGATCGTATCGGGGATACACATGGAGTTATCTTATCGGCTCGTCCGCTTCGCCGGTTGGTTCCACAATGATCCGCCGGCAGGGAGGCCGATGCCTCGATGAGGCGGCGCCTGCAATTGATCCCCTGGTGGATCTACCTGGCGCTGGCGCCGATTTGCTTCGTGCTCGTCAGTCTCGCCCACGAGCTTGCCCGGCAATGGGTCGGCGCGGTCCCCGCCGCCGAGGCGGGTTTTCCGAGGGTGTTCCTGGTCAACTTCCTCGCCGTCCTGCGGATCGCGTTGCCGTTGTTCTTTGTCTTGCTGGCGGTCTTCGCCGTGGTCCCGCGACAGGCGCCGGCCCGTCCGGCGGTGCGTGTCGGCCGGGTCGCCGCCGGGGGCGCGAGCCCCGATGCCGGTGCCGCGGAACCCAATGCCGGCGTCGCGGGACCCAAAGCCGCCAACGCGCGGACGCCCTCGCCACCGCGCTTCGACGTGCCGTCGGCGTCCGTCGGCGTGACTTATGGCCTGCTTCGGCGCATGGAATGGCGACGCTTCGAGATCGTATGCGCCGAGTACCTACGCTGTCTGAACTACGAAGTGCTGGAAACCGGCTTCGGCCCCAGGGACGCGGTGGATCTCGAGGTGTTCCTGCCCGGCAAGAACGAACTGGTCAACGTGGTCAAGTGCACCAACGTCGCGCGCCCGGTGGACGTGGGCGCGCTGCGGGTGTTTCTCGAAACCATGAAACGACGCGAGGTCGCCGAGGGGATGGTGTTTTCCGTTTGCGGCTTCACGTCCCGCGCAAAGCGGTTCGCGGCGCGCCATCGAATCGCCCTGGTCGGCGGCGAGACGCTTTGCGGACGTATTCGCCACCTGGAAGCGGAGCACCAGGCAGCACTGGTCTCCGTGGCGACATCGGGCGATTACACCACGCCGAGGTGTCCGTCCTGCGGCGTCAAGCTGGTGCTCAGGCGCAATCCCAGGGCGCGGCCCGGCGTGCGCGAATTCTGGGGCTGCCCGAACTTCCCGCGCTGCGCGGTGACCATGCCGTTGAACTAGCCCTGCCGGTTCGAGGATCGACCGGGGTCAGGGCGCGCGCATGGCGGCAGCCGAGACCGCGCTGTCGATCTTGTCGAGGTGCCGCTTGCGGTAGAAGCGCCGCAATTCGCGCGCCACGTTCGCATCGCGCTGCGGATGGTCGGGCATATTGCGTATGCGGTGACAGAACGCGCGCGCCAGCCGGTTCGCCCGACGGTAGCGCCGGGACTCGCCGGGATCCAGCGCGGGGTCGAAACGGCATCGATCGAACAGCCATCGAGACAACGCGTCTTCGCCGAGTTCGCATCCCTGGCGCGCCGACAGGTCGGCCACCACGAAGTACTTGTCCACTTCCGCCTGCAGTTCCAGTTCGAGTTGGCTCACCGGCCGCTCGTGGGTGGCGTTGAACACCATGTAAACGAAATGGCTGACGCCTTCGACGGCGGTACAGAACTCTCCCAGCAGGTCCGAGTCCAATCGCCTGTAGGGGTCGGAGCCGCTTACCGAGTCAACCAGTCCCGCGTCAAGGTAGAGCGACAGCAGCAATTCGCCGTCGTGCTCGCAGAACACGAGCTTCTCGTCGCATTCGCGTTTCGCGGCTTCGCCCTGTACACGGTCGGGAAACGCCGGATCGGTGACCAGGAAGTCCTCGACGCGGTAGGCGAGGTCGAGATCGTAGAGCGTCTGGATCTGCTGCTGGATATTCGCAAGCGCCATGTCAGTGCCGTGTTCCCGCCAAACTCGCCGCCGTGCCGCGCAGGCTTTCCCGCCATTGCCCGTCGAGATCGCTGAGATCGGGGTCGCCACGCATGCCCGAGGTGCTGGCGAACTCGTCGAGCGCCATCACCATGTCGGTGAAGTTCTCCGCCAGTTCGTGAAAGGTCTGCGACTTCAACGAACCTTCCCCGCTGGAGGCGAGGCTGTCCGACAACCAGTCGTAGGCGCCGCCGCCCATGTTGATGTAGTAGTCGATGCCCACCGGTTTTCGCTTCAGGCTGGGTCCGAACACGCCGGCGATGAACAGCGCGATGTCACCCAGCCGCCGAAGCATCGCGCGTCGTTCGTGCAGGCTGCGGGCGTGCACCGCCTCGCCGTAAAGCATGGCCAGTGGACGGAGGGTGACGCGTTGCTCGTACCACTCGAAAAAACGATCGGAGCGGCTGAACTGGTACAGCAGGTTGACCATGTAGGCGCGGGTGTCTTCGCTGAGCGGTGCCTGGCGTCGCTCCAGCACGCCGTTGAGTTCTTCGTGAAAGTAGGCCCGAAGGCTGGTTGCCTCGATGAGTGAGTGGTCGCGGTTGTGCCTTTCCACCGAATGGTCTCCTTATGTCCTCAAGTTGCCGTTGCTAAATGTCACCTGTTCGTGATGTTTCGCTTGACGTGATTTTTGTCAGGTGCTTGCGCGCACGCAAGCCAGCACTCGAAGTCCGCTGCTGCTAATGGCGGCGGGGAAACGGCGAGAGGGAAACTTGCTAGAATCAGGTTCTTTTTCCGTGTCTGGGTTCGCGGCGCATGTTCGCTGCCCGCGTTCGGGAAGGATTTCATGCAAGAACAAACGGGCAACGTACCGGTTGAGCGGCGCCGCGCCGGCGATCCGTTGCTGACTCTCGTGGTGCCCGTGTTCAACGAGGAGCAGACGGCGCCGCATTTCGTCGAGACGGTCAATCGCGTGCTCGGCGCCACCGCGTTGCGCTTCGAGATCCTGTTCGTCGAAGACGGTTCCACCGACCGCACGCGGGAACGGCTTCGCGCGCTCGCCGCATGCCATCGACACGTATCGTTCATCGCGTTCTCGCGTAATTTCGGCAAGGAAGCCGCGTTGACTGCGGGCATCGACCACGCGCGCGGCGACGTGGTGATTCCGATCGACGTCGACTTGCAGGATCCGCCCGAGGTCATCCCGCGGTTCGTGGAAAAATGGCGCGAGGGATACGACGTCGTTTACGGCGCGCGCGCCGGTCGAAGTTCCGATTCCTACCTCAAGAAGTTCACGGCCACCTGGTTCTATCGCGTATTCAATCGACTTTCCCGCGAACAGCTTCCGCCGGACGCGGGCGACTTCCGACTGATGGACAGGCGCGTCGTCGATGCGCTCAAGACGCTGCCCGAAAGCAACCGCTTCATGAAGGGGCTGTTCGCATGGGTGGGGTTCAGGACCGTGGGCGTGCCATTCGAGCGGCTTGCGCGCGAGCGCGGAAGCAGCAAGTGGAGTTACTGGAAGTTGTGGAATTTCGCTCTCGACGGGTTGGCCGGGTTCAGCACCATTCCGCTGAGGCTTTGGCTTTACATCGGCGCCGTCGTCTGCCTGTTGTCCTTCGCCTACGCGGCGGTGATCGTGTTCCGCGTGTTGATGTTCGGCGTCGACGTGCCGGGCTATGCGTCGCTGATCACGCTGGTGCTTTTCTTCGGCGGCGTGCAGTTGTTGTCGCTTGGCACCATCGGCGAATACCTGGGGCGATTGTTCAACGAGGTCAAGCGCCGTCCCCTGTACATCGTGGACGAAGTGGTCGGGCTCGGGCAACGCGATGTGTCCCGGCGACCGGCGGATGCCGGGCGCGAGGTCAAGGACTGAATCGAAATCCGCCGCCCGCACCCGTCCGCTCTTGCCGAGACGTCGCGCGCCTGTAACCGCTCGTCGTATCGGTGCCGCCTACATCTCGAGTTGCTCGTAGATGCTGTCGGACATCCGGTTGAGACGGTCCACATCGAGCCTTGCATCGAGCGAGGCCACCACGGCGCAGCTCAATGCCTCGTCCACCCACCAGTAGATCGCGGTCTCGTCGAGGCGATCGAACATCAACGGCGTATGCGGTTGTTCCTCGCCCGTACGCGTCAGGTAGACGGACACGCGCGCGCCGTCGTCGCGCTCGTACATCAGCAAGGCGCCGGGCCAGCCTTCGTCCCGGCTCAACAGGCGCCCGCCGAGCAAGCGGTAGTCGTAGGACGAGAGATCGGGCAGCGTCAATTGCCAATCCAGGCGCTTGCCGAGCCACTTGGCCAGGTGAGCCGA
>JAUIEZ010000108.1 GCA_030429665.1 Gammaproteobacteria bacterium
AACCCGGTGCCGAAAATGGCGTCGACGACGAGATCGCATTCATCAACAGACGCCTCGTCACCCGTGTCGACGGAAACGCCCGCGGCCTCGGCGGCGGCGCGTGCCCGCGCCGCGGAATCGCTGCGCGGCGCGGACAGGGCCACAACACGCACGGACTTTCGCTCATGCGCGGCCAATTCGGCGACCACATAGCCGTCGCCGCCGTTGTTTCCCGAGCCACAGATCACCGTGATCCGCTGCGCATCCGGCCACAGCCGGCAAATCACCCGGTATGCCTCGCTGCCGGCTCTGCGCATCAGGTCGTAGCCGTCGACCCCGTAGCGTGTAATGGCTGCCTCGTCCAGCGCGCGTGTGCCCGCCGCATCGTACAGGGCCGTGGGCAATTCATTCATGGGTGTATGATACCGTCGCGCTATGCGAAGTGACACTATCGATGACCAACTCGTCCGGCTGCGCGACGCCATCGACGCCGATGCGCGAGCGCTCGGCTTTTCGTCCTTCGGCGTCGCCGACGTCGACCTCGAGGCGGCGGGCGAGCGACTCAACCAATGGCTGGCTGCCGGTTACCACGGCGACATGGAATACATGGCGGCTCACGGCAGCAAGCGTTATCGAGCCGCCGAACTCGTGCCCGACACCGTGCGCTGCCTGTCGTTCACGGTGGATTACCTGCCGGAATCCATGCAGCGAATGGAACGAAACATTCTCGATCCCGGCAGCGCGTACATCGCGCGCTACGCACTGGGTCGCGACTATCACAAGTACCTGCGCCGCCGATTGCAGAGGCTCGCCGAGCGGATCGAGGCGCGCGTGGGACCTTTCGGCTACCGGGTGTTCACCGACAGCGCGCCGGTCATGGAGAAGCCGCTTGCCGAAAAAGCCGGCCTCGGCTGGATCGGCAAGCACACCAACCTGATCGACCGCGAGCGCGGCTCGTGGTTCTTCATCGCCGAAATTTACACCGACCTGCCATTACCCGCGGACGTGCCGGCCGTCGACCATTGCGGTTCCTGCAGTCGCTGCATCGAGGTCTGTCCGACCCGCGCGATCGTCGCGCCGTACGTTCTCGATGCCAGGCGTTGCATATCGTATCTGACGATCGAAAATCGCGGCGACATTCCACAAGCGCTTCGCCCGCTTGTGGGCAACCGGATATTCGGGTGCGACGACTGTCAACTGCACTGTCCGTGGAACCGCTTCGCGCAATTGACGACACACGAGGCGTTTGGCCCCAGGCACGGACTGGACGCCTCCGACCTCGTCGAACTGTTCGCCTGGAACGAGGCGACGTACCTGGAGAAGACCCGGGGATCGGCGCTGCGTCGGCCCGGCTATCGCGGCTGGCTGCGCAACGTGGCCGTGGCGTTGGGCAATGCGCCCACCTCACAAAAGGTCATCGATGGCCTCGAAGCGCGCCGCGAATTTCCGGACGAGATGGTGCGTCGCCACGTGCAATGGGCATTACGACGACACGGCCGCTAATCCCTCCCCCGGTTTATTACCTCTTCTCGATCAGCGCGTAGCTGTGGCGGGCGCCGAGGTTGGACACCGAACGCCAACGCAGGACGCGCGCGCCTGACTGCTCGGCCGCGCGACGAACCTCCTTGATGGACATCGCGGTCGCATGGACGGGCTTGCCACGCACGCGGCGGGACAAGCTGGTCAGGGAAACGCGATTGCGAAACGAGAAAACGACGCGCCGACGGGCGACGCGAAGCAGTTCGCCGAGCAATCGCTCGCGATCCCTCCCGTTGCCGAGATGGTGGGACAACCGGGCGCACACGACGGTGTCCACCGCCTCGTCCGGCAGCGGGATGCCGAACGCCGACGCGGTCAACCAGACGCAACCGTTCCGGTCGCCGAAACGGCGGCGGTTGAGAATGATCTGTCCCGGGGAACTGTCCGCCTCCAATAAAATGCTGCCCTCGCTGTCGAGCGGCGCCGACAGTCTCCCGCTGCCACAGGGAATATTGAGGACGCTCGGACCCGGGTCGCCGCCCAGCAGGCGCTCCAGCACGGCGAGTTCGCGCCGTGTCCGCCAGCGCTTGCGCGCCCGGGACTCGAAGGAACGCGCGTAGGATTCCGCCGTCTCGACGCTCCGAAAGGTGTCGGTGTACGTACGCATGTCGGCCCCGGCGTCGGTCGCCTCGCCGACGAAAAAGCAGTGCACGCCATGCTGCACGGGAAAGTGCGCGTCGCAGCGGCCGCACCGATAGCCGTCGGGGGCAGCGGTCACGCCTCGGCGACATTTCGGACAAACGAAATGAATGCGCTCGGCGGATCCCAGCGCGGTATTCACGGGTAAGGTCATTGCTTCTTGCGGACAGGCGGCAAGCCGACGTTGGTGACGGCTGACTCGCCAGTGGTTGGAAATTCCCCTTCGTTTATATAACCGCGCCGGCTTAAGCGATGCTTAAGGCGATACGAATCGAGGATCGATACGTATCGACTCGCCGTGTCGGCGTCGTTGTTCTCTCGCGGCCGGACGATACCGACCCTGGTTCAGTTGTTCAAGTCGACGAAAAGGCGCTCGCGGTAGAATCGCAGTTCCTGGATGGACTCGATAATGTCATCGAGCGCGCGATGGCTGGAGCGCTTGGTAAAATCGGTGCTCATACCGGGATACCAGTAGTCCGCCAGTTCCTTGACCGTGCTGACGTCGAGATTTCGGTAGTGAAGGTAGCCTTCCAGCCGCGGCATGTATCGGCAAAGGAAGCGACGGTCCTGGCATATGGTGTTTCCGCACAACGGCGAGGAATTTTTCTTCACGTATCGCTTGACGAATTCGAGCGTCTGGCGCTCGGCCTCGGCCTCGTCAATCGTCGATGCCCGGACCCGGTCCACCAGCCCGCTTTCGCCATGGGTGCGCGTATTCCATTCGTCCATGCCGCTGAGCAGGTCATCGGGCTGGAACACGGCAATCACCGGGCCCTGGTCCAGCACGTTCAATTGAATATCGGTGACGAGTGTGGCGATCTCGATGATGCGATCCCGGTCCGGATCGAGTCCGGTCATCTCCAGGTCGATCCACACGAGGCGATCGGTATTGGCGGGCATTTGTGTTCCTTTTCCTGTCAGTGGCACCAATCCTAGCATGAGCCTCCGGTCGGGTGGACGGGTGCTAGAATCGTGTGACCGGACCGACCAGGAGTATCGCCATGCACCGTACGACGTCCCTTCTGCTTGTTCTCGGGGTGACCTTTACATTCCCGCTACCGGCACTTTCCCTGTTACTGGCCGGCGAGGCGGAGGAAGGCGCCCCCGTTCATGAGTCACGCTGTCTCGGGTGTCACCAGGCGAATTTCGGCGGAGACGGCTCGTCCGTCTACACTCGAGAGGATCGCCGCGTCAATTCCATCGAGGGGCTCATGGGACAGGTCGAGCGCTGCAACCGGATGACCGATGCCAACCTGGACGCGGACCAGATCGACGACCTGGTCGCGTACCTGAACGAAACCTATTACCGGTTCGGGGATTGAACGCGCCGGGCAGCGTCCGCGCCCCCCGGGGGAGTAGGGCGTAACGGGCCCGCGTTCATCGAGGAGTCGTCAACACTGTTGCCACGGCAGCCCGTCGAAGCGCCAACCGGCGGTCGAACTGCGATGATGGTCCTTGTCCAGCGGACCTTCGAAACCGCCGGCGACGGAATAAACGTTGCGAAATCCGGATTCCATCAGCGTGCGGCCGGCTTCCACGGAGCGGCGACCGCTTCGGCAGATAAGTATCACGGCGGGGCCGCTGTCTTCGTCGGCACCGAGCAGCCCGCCCAGCATGACTTCCCGGACCTGGGCACAGAATCTCGGATTCGGCGTCCAGTCGGGCTCGTCGAGCCACGGAATATGAATCGCGCCGGCCGGGTGCCCCACCATGAGAAACTCCATGGTGCTTCGAACGTCGATGAGATAGGACTGGGGATTGTCCTGAATCATCTGCCACGCGTCGGCGGGCGTAAGCGTTGCCGGGTCGGTGTCCTTGTTCTTTTCGCTCATGTCGTCAACTTCACGATTGGCGGTGGAAATAGGGTGGCACGGCATTGTACCGGATGCGAACCGGGCGGGTGAACGCCTGCGCGGCCTGTCGTCGCGATTCGCATCGGACGCCAGGCTGCCGCAAGAAATCCACCGTGCGCCGGCGGCCGAAACCGGCGCTACACCCCGAGATATCGGTCGAGTTCTCGGCGGTTGGCCGTCAACGCCTCACCGTCGCCGCTCCAGACGATGCGGCCCTTCTCGAGGATATAGTGCCGGTCGGCGATTTTCACCAGGTCCCGGATGTTCTTGTCGACCACCAGGATCGACTGACCCGACTGCTTGATGCGGTGCAGGCAGGCCCAGATCTTGTCTCGAATCAAGGGCGCCAGCCCCTCGGTTGCCTCGTCGAGGATCAGCAGCGTCGGGTTGGTCAACAGCGCCCGGCCAATGGCCAGCATCTGCTGCTCGCCGCCGGACAGCAGGTTGCCCATGATGTCCATGCGCGCGACCAGTTCGGGAAACATCTCGAGGACGTTTTCGAGCGTCCAGCGCCGCTCACCCGCGCCGGCGCCGGCGGTCGCGACGAGATTCTCGCGAACCGTGAGATTGGGGAAAATTTGGCGCCCCTCCGGCACCAGCCCGAGACCGAGTCGCGCGACCCTGAACGATGGCCAGCCGCGAATTTCCCTGCCTTCGAATCGGACCGAGCCGGCGAACGACGGCACCACGCCCATCACCGAGTGAATCGTGGTGGTCTTGCCCATGCCGTTTCTACCGAGCAGGCTGACGACCTCTGACGCGCCCACCGCGAACTCGACGCCGTACAACGCCTGGCTGAGGCCGTAGCGGGTTTCGAGTCCGGTCACTTCCAGCAGCATGTCAATCCTCGCCCAGGTACGCGGCCTTGACCTGCGCGTTGTTGCGGATGGCATCGGGCGTGTCGCAGGCAATCACGGCGCCGTTGACCAGGACCGAGATACGGTCCGCCAGGGCGAATACGGCATCCATGTCGTGTTCGATGAGCAAGATGCCCGGTCCGCCGCGGATCGTATTCAGGATATCGACCATGCGAACGGTTTCTTCGCGTCCCATGCCCGCCATGGGTTCGTCGAGCAGCAGCAGGCGCGGCTGCGTGGCGGTCGCCATGGCGATCTCGAGCTGGCGGTGCTCTCCGTGGGAAAGGTCGGCGGCCGACCGGTCGGCGAGCTCGCCCAGGCCCACCCGTTGAAGGGAAGCGTGCGCGGCGTCGACGAGATCGCGGCAGCGAAGCGCCGGTCGCCAGAAGCGGAAGTTGTGTCCGGCATGCGCCTGGACGGCGAGCAACACGTTCTCCAACACGCTCAGATTGTTGACCACGCTGGTGATCTGGAAGGACCGCGCAACACCGAGTCGCGCCCGGCGGTGTGTCGGCATGCGCGTGATCGTCCGACCCGCTAGCCGCACGCGACCGCCGTCGGGACGCAGTTCGCCGGTAAGCTGGGAAACCAGCGTCGTCTTGCCGGCGCCGTTGGGCCCGATGACCGCGTGCACCTCGCCCTCGCGCACTTCGAGGCTGACGTGATTGGTGGCCACGACGCCGCCGAACGCCTTGTACAGGTCGATCACCTCGAGCAGCATGTCAGTATCCCGTCCCGCGGGCAGCGTCGCGATTTGCGCGGCCGCGACGGCAACCGGCGGCATTACGCTCCCTCGCCGCAGGGGCCGACATACCACGTCGCCGTATCGTGCCCGGAAACGCGGCAGCCAATCGATCGGGGTGCGTCAACCTGGCGGGACGAGGCACTAGGAACGCCTCCGGAACAGCCATTCGATGAAACCGTGCAGGCCGCCGCGTCCGAACAGCACCACCAGCACCAGGAAAATGCCGAAGTACAGTTGCCAGTACACGGTAAAGCCCGAAAGGAACTCCTCGAGGGTAATGAAGGCCCCGGTTCCCAGTACGGGACCGAACAGGGAACCGGCGCCGCCGAGCACCACCATGAAAATCAACTCACCGGAGCGAATCCAGTTCATCATCTCCGGACTGATGAACAGCGTGAAATTGCCCAGCAGCCAACCCGCGATACCACACATGATGCCGGCGATCACGTAGCAGATCAGGCGATAGCGGAACGTGGGCAGGCCGAGGGACTGCAGGCGGGCGTCGTTACCTGCCGTGCCGCGAATGACCAGGCCAAAACGCGAGTTCACGATGCGATGCACGAGAAGCAACGTCGCGACCAGCACTGCGAGGCACACGTAGTACAACGTGATGCTGTCGCCGATCGCCCCGCCGAGCGGAAAACGACTGCGTTCATAGATCACCAATCCGTCGTCGCCGCCGTATTCGTCGAGACTGACCATCGCGTAGAACACCATCTGCGCGAAGGCCAGGGTAATCATGATGAAGTAGACGCCGCGCGTACGCAGGCAAACCAGACCGGTGACAAGGGCAAAGACACCGCAAACGGCGACCACGAGCAGCAACTGAAACACGCCGTCGTAGATACCATAATAACCGGGGATACCGACGCAATAGGCGCCGATGCCGAGGTAGGCGGCGTGCCCGAAACTGATCATGCCGCCGTAGCCGAGTACGAGGTTCAGGCTCACCGCGGCGATCGACAGGATCACCGCGCGCATGACCAGGTCGAGAAAGAACGGCTCGTTGGCGAGCACCGTGTAGGGCGGCACCAGCACTAGGGCGACGAGCGTGATCACCATCACCCAGCCATTGGGACCCGCGGGGCTCAGCGACTTCAGGTTCACGGGTCAACGCACCTTGGGCGGAAACAGGCCCTGGGGCCGGAAATAGAGGATCGCCGCCATCAGGATATACACCAGCATCGCGGAGATGGCCGGCGCCGCCGTTTCGGCCGCGGTTTCGTTGATAACCAGCTTCATCAAATCGTCGAGAAACGAGCGACCCATGGTGTCGATCAATCCGACGATGAGGGAGGCGATGAACGCGCCGCGAATCGACCCGATGCCGCCGATTATGATCACCACGAAGGCAATCAGGAGGATGTCGCTGCCCATGCCGATACGCGCTTCTGTGATCGGCGCGATGATCATGCCACCGAATCCGGCCAGCATGGCGCCGGTGGCGAACACGTAGCGAAACAGCTTGTTGATATCGACGCCCAGCGCGCCGACCATCACCCTGTTCGATGCGCCCGCGCGAACCAGCATGCCGATTCGGGTTCTTCCGATCACGAGATACAGGCCCAGCGCCACCAGCAATCCCGCGGCAATGATGAGCAATCGGTACACGGGAAACTCGGTGATACCGAAAAGATTGATGCGACCGTTGACCGCGTCGGGCAACGTGAAAGTCAACCCGGCGGGCCCCCACACCAGGTGAACGATGGTGTCGAAGACCAGGATCAGGCCGAACGTCGCCAATACTTGATCGAGGTGGTTGCGATGATAGAGGTGTCGTATCACCAGCAGTTCGACCACGTAACCGACGATGAAAACGCCGGGCAACGAGATAAGGATCGCGACAACGAAGGAGTCGAGGTTCAGCGTCAACCAGGCACAGAAAAACGCGCCGATCATGTAGAGCGCGCCATGGGCCAGATTGACGAAATCCATGATTCCGAACACGAGCGTCAGCCCCGCGGCGACCAGGAACAGCAGCACGCCGAGCTGAATGCCGTTCAGCAACTGGACCAGAATGAGTGCGCCATCCACGCTGCAATCTTCCCCCGTGCGACCAGCCCGAAACGGCGAGGGGGCGGCCTGCCGCCCCCTCGCGCGTCCGCAGCAGACGGACTACATATTACACTTGTCGACGTAAAGGTCCTGGTGGTCCTCGAAAACTTTCTCGACGACCTTGACGGTCCACATGCCGTCGGCGTCCTCGACGACTTCGCGCAGGTAGAAATCCTGGATCGGGAAGTGGTTCTTTCCGTACGTATAACGCCCGCGCGTCGACTCGAAATCCGCCTTCGCCATGGCCGCGCGCATGCCGTCCATGTCGTCCAGGTTGCCGTTCACGGCCTCGACGGCACTCTTGATGAGCAGGATCGTGTCGTAGGACTGCGCGGCATAGAATGACGGGTAACCGCCATGCTTGGCCTTGAAGTCGGTGACGAACTTCTTGTTGGTCTCGTTGTCGAGATCCGGCGACCACTGCTGGGTGTGCTGGGTACCCATTACGCCGGTCAGGCCACCCTCCTGAAGCTTGGGCAGGCTCAACGCGTCGACCGTGAATGCGGTGTACAACGGCACGTCGCCGGCGAGGCCGGACTGTCCGTACTGCTTGATGAACGCACCACCCGCGGCGCCCGGGTAGAAGACGAACAACGCCTCGGCGCCGGACGGTTTGACTTTCGCCAGTTCCGCGGAAAAATCAAGTTGTGCATCCGCGCCCCAGCGGGTCAGATCGCGGCCGACCACTTCACCCTCGAAGGTGCTCTCGACGCCAGCCAGCATGTCCTTGCCCGCCGCGTAGTTCGGTGCCATCAGGTAGACCTTCTTGACGCCCTTGCGGTTCAGTACCGCGCCCATGGACATCGGCGTTTGATCGTTCTGCCAGGACGTCGAGAAAAAGTTCTCGTGGCACAGTTCGCCGGCAATTTGCGACGGTCCGGCGTTGGAGCTGATCAGGAACTTGCCGCCGTTGAGCGCGGAGTTGCGCGAAGCGAGCAGCACATGCGACCAAATGAAGCCGGCGACGAAGTCGACGTCGTCGGACTTCACCAGCTTGTCCACCTTCTGCTTGCCGATTTCCGGCTTGAAGCCGTCGTCCTCGTAGATCACCTCGACGTCGAGCCCGGCCATCTTGCCGCCAATATGCTCGACCGCCAGGTCGACGGCGTTTTTCATGTCATTGCCGATCACGGCGGCCGGCGTCGTCAACGTGGTGACGAAGCCGATTTTCACCGTGTCGGCCGCCAGGGCCGGCTGGGCGACGATTCCGCACAGCGCGGCTGCAATCAGGGATTTTCTAATCATGGTTCCTCCTAGCGACGATTGATTGACATCAGCCCGCAACGGGCCAAGACCGTTTACTCTAATGGCGCCACCCCCAGCGGCAGCGGCCCGGGTGAATCCTGCCGGAATCATCCGCCGGGCACCTCGTGGCGTTAGGTTTCACCGCGTACATCGGGGTACGCCGGCGATTCCCGCGGTTCGGCGCAGTTTAGCGCCTCGGTTTTCAAACTTCCACAAGATGCCTGCCTGCCGTGAACTAAATTGCACACGCTGCATGGCATGTCGTGGCGTCGTGATCACTCTGGCGCCTCGAAACCGAAAAAGCGCTTGAAGGAAGACGGGATCACGGCCGCCGTCAGCGTCCCGTCTTCGGCACGCACACCCATGATCCGCACTTCCCGGCCCTCCACGAGCAGCGTCTCTCCACGCATGACGAGGTGCTCGACGGTGATGCTCTTGCGGCCGACGGCGAGCACCCGGGAAACCACCCGAAGCCTGTCCCCGACGGTGGCCGGCGCGCGGAACTGGGCCGTCGCATTGACCAGCGGGAAGCCGAGCGAGCGATGTTGTTCACGCACGGATGCGAGCGAGTAGCCGGCGTCAGCGAACAGTCGGTGCGCGGCGTTGTCGAACCAGCGATAGTAATTGGGGTAATAAACGATGTCGGCAGGATCGCAATCGCCCCACTCCACTTCGAACTCGTAGATCGATCCTCGTGCTTGTGTCGAATCGTGCATTGTGATCGCTTGTTTTCTCTCTTGATCGCGCCGCTGACTCTACCATTCGAGCTGCAATGTCAGCGGGCCGTCATTGACGAGGGACACCGACATGTCGGCTCCGAACACGCCGGCCTCGACGCGATCGTGACGGGCTTTCAGGGCCTCGACGAAACGATCGAACAACCCCGACGCCGCGTCCGGTTCCAGGGCATCGGTAAAATCGGGCCGCCGCCCCCGGTCGGTTCGCGCGTACAGCGTGAACTGGGGAACGGCGAGAACGCCGCCACCCACCTCTGCCAGCGTGTGGTGAAGCCTGCCGGCCTCGTCCGGAAATATACGAAGGTTGAGCACGCGCTCGGCGGCGCGCGACACGTCGGCGTCGTCATCGAGACCGCCGAAACCGGTCAAAAGTACTACGCCGCGGTCGATCGAGCCGACGACGCGGTCACCCGCGCTCACGCTTGCCGACGTCACGCGTTGCAGAAGTATTCGCATGGTGTGTCATTCGTGGTGGCAACAAAAAGGAGCCCCTGGGGCCCCTTCCTGTCGTCGCACGTGTTCGAATACGCGCGTTCAGTTCGCCTCGATCGCCTTCATACTCAGGCGAATGCGACCCTGCTTGTCCACTTCGAGCACCTTGACCCGGACGCTGTCGCCTTCGCTGAGTTCGTCACTGACGTTGTTGACGCGCTCGTTGGAAATCTGCGAAATGTGCACGAGGCCGTCGCGACCAGGCAGGATATTCACGAAGGCGCCAAAGTCCATCAGCTTGACGACCTTGCCCTCGTAGATCTTGCCCACCTCCACGTCGGCGGTGATTTGCTCGATGCGACGCTGTGCGGCCTGCGCGGCGGCCAGGTCGGCGGTGGCGATACGGATCGTGCCGTCGTCGTCGATGTCGATCGCGGCGCCGGTTTCCTCGGAAATGGCGCGAATGGTGACGCCACCCTTGCCGATGACGTCGCGGATCTTGTCCACCGCGATCTTCATGGTAAGGATGCGCGGTGCGTAGTCGGACATCTCCTCGCGCGGTTTGTCCAGCACCTTGGCCATCTCGCCGAGAATGTGCAAGCGACCTTCGCGCGCCTGGTTGAGCGCCGACTCCATGATCTCGCGGTTGATACCTTCGATCTTGATATCCATCTGAAGCGCGGTGACGCCCTCGGCGGTACCGGCCACCTTAAAGTCCATGTCGCCCAGGTGGTCCTCGTCGCCGAGGATGTCGGTCAACACCGCGTAGCCCCATGGCAACACCGGCCACAGGCGCTTTCACGGTAACCCCGGCGTCCATCATCGACAGGCTGGCGCCGCACACCGTCGCCATCGAGGACGAGCCGTTCGACTCGGTGATCTCGGAGACAACGCGAATGGTGTAGGGAAAGGTTCCCGGATCGGGAAGGATGGCCGCGACGGCACGCTTGGCAAGCTTTCCGTGGCCGATTTCCCGGCGTTTCGGACTGCCCACGCGTCCGGTTTCGCCCACCGAGTAGGGCGGGAAGTTGTAGTGCAACAGGAACGGGTCGCGATACTCGCCCTCCAGCGCGTCGATCACCTGGGAGTCGCGCTCTGTTCCCAGCGTCGTCACCACGATGGCCTGGGTCTCGCCGCGGGTGAACAAAACGGAGCCGTGGGTTCGCGGCAACACGCCGGTGCGAATGGTGATCGGGCGAACGGTTCTGAGATCGCGGCCGTCGATGCGCGGTTCGCCGGCGATGATGCGCCCGCGCACGACGCGCTTTTCAACCGACTTGATGGCGTTCTTGATCGCGTCGATTTCCTCGGCGGTGGTTTCCTCGGTGACCAACTCGGCGAAGATTCGCTCGCGGATCTCGGCCAGGCGATCCTGGCGCGCGACCTTCTCGGCGATTCGGTAGGCCTCCTCGATATCGGCGGCGCCGGCCGCCTCGACGCGCTCGGCGACGGAGGTGTCTTTCTCCTCCGGCTGCCAGTCCCACGGCACCGTACCGGCCTCGGCAGCCAGTTCACGGATGGCGCCAATGGCCACCTGCATCTGTTCGTGTCCGAACATTACCGCGCCCAGCATCTGTTCCTCGGTAAGCACGTTGGCCTCCGACTCCACCATCAGCACGGCCTTCTCGGTGCCGGCCACGACGAGGTCGAGCCGCGAGGACTCCTTGAGCTGGGTGCGCTTCGGGCAAAGGACGTATTCGCCATCGACGAAACCCACGCGCGCCGCGCCGATGGGTCCGGCGAACGGAATGCCGGAAACCTGCAGCGCCGCGGAGGTGCCCAGCATGGCCACCACGTCAGGGTCTATTTCCGGGTCCACCGACATGACCGTGGCCACCACTTGCACCTCGTTGGAGAAGCCGTCGGGAAACAGCGGCCGGATCGGACGATCGATCAGGCGGCAAGTCAAAATGGCCTTCTCCGAGGGACGGCCCTCGCGCTTAAAAAAACCGCCGGGGATTCGGCCGGCGGCGTAGTTGCGTTCCTCGTAGTCCACGGTCAGGGGGAAGAAGTCCTTGCCGGAACTCTCCTTCTGGGCGACGACGGTGACCAGCACCGCGGTATCTCCCATGCTGGCCACGACTGCGCCCGATGCCTGTTTGGCGATCTCGCCCGTCTCGAGGACGACTTCGTGTTCGCCGTAGGGGAAAGTTTTTACAACTCTTGTCACTTTGGGTGCTCCGATTAAAGGGTCGCTGCTAACGCAGCCCGCCGCTATTGGGCGTTGGCAGTCTAAGGAGGATTATGGCCGGGGATACCAGGATGAGATCGAGAAGAATTACTTGCGTATACCCAGGCGGGTAATCAGGGTCTTGTAACGATCGGCGTCGCGGGATTTCAGGTAATCCAGCATCTTGCGTCGGTGATTGACCAGCTTGAGCAGGCCTTGCCGCGAGTGATGGTCCTGTCTGTGAACCTTGAAATGCTCCGTCAATTCCTTGATACGGGCGGTCATGAGAGCGACCTGGACTTCCGGCGAACCGGTATCCTTGTCGCCGCGCTTGAAGTCGCCGATGATTTCCGACTTTTGCGATACGGTCAGGGACATCTTGCTTGGGATCTCGTGTTGAATCATTCGAAGAGGCGGCGAACGGGCCGCCCGGGCGCGGCGTTGAATCCCGCGAAAACCGGGTTTTCTGCCGACGGCGCGCGCGAGGCGCGCGGAAAACGGGGTATTCTAGCCGCGACAGCGGCCTCGCTCAATATCAAATCCGCGAATTAGGGCGCATTTCACCACCCCGGGCCGAAACCGAGACGGTCTTGTGGAACAAGCGCTTGGGCGCCACCCGCCCGTCCTCCGTCACGGTGCCCAGGCCAAGGAAGCCAGCGTCGGCGTTGTACAGCCGCACCCATCCGTCGCCGGGCAGCTGACTGGCGCGTACGCTCTGGCCCCGCACCAGGTAGAACGTGGCGTCCACCGACAGATCCACGCGCGGCAGGTGCGACAGCCCCGCGTCGGGCGACAGCAGCAGTCCCTCGCGCGCCGTCGCACCGTCGACGGCCTCCAGCGCCTCGAGGGTGACCGCGTTCGCCACGTCCAGGTCCCCGACCGCGGTGCGGCGCAACTCGCTGACGTGACCGCCGACGCCGAGCACCTCGCCAAGGTCGTGGGCGAGGGATCGTACGTAAAAGCCCCGCGAGCACAGGATGTCGAGGTCCAGGAAACGCCCGTCGAAGCCGGTGATGGCAAGTTCGTAGACGGTGACCGGACGGCTCTCGCGTTCGATGTCGATACCCTGGCGAGCCAGCTTGTACAGGGGCTGCCCGTCCTTCTTGATCGCCGAGTACATGGGCGGCGTCTGTTCGAAGTCGCCACGAAAACCGTCGAGGGCGCGCGCCAGGCTCTCGGCCGACACCGCCGCCTCGCTCTCGAAAATCACCGCGCCCTCCCGGTCGCCGGTCTCGGTCGCCTGCCCGAGCCGAATGCGGGTCTCGTAACGCTTGTCGGCGTCCAGGAAAAAACCCGACACCTTGGTCGTTTCACCGAAACAGAGCGGCAGCAGCCCGGTGGCAATCGGGTCCAGGCTGCCGGTATGGCCGCCCTTTTTGGCGTCCAGCAAACCCTTGGCGCGCTGCAGGGCAGCATTGGAGGAAAGTCCCTGGGGCTTGTCCAGGAGCAGCATGCCGTTGACGTCGCGACCCTTGCGTCGCGCGCCTCGATATCGGGATCTAGTCATCGTTCGGATCGCGGGAATCGTCTGGTTTCACCGATTCGATCAACCGGCTGAGCGCCATGCCACGGCTGATGCTGTCGTCGAAACGGAACACGAGGTCGGGCAGCCGTTTGAGCCGCACCCGGCGGCCGAGCTGCTTGCGAATGAAACCCTTGAGCTCGTTGAGTTCGCGGCCCACCTCGACCGCGGCCTCATCGCCATCCAGGGTGGTGAAAAAAACGGTCGCGTTGCGCAGGTCGCGGCTGACGGTCACGGCGGTCAACGACACCAGCCCCAGGCCCGCGTGGTCGACGTCGCGCATCAGGATGTCGGCGATCTCGCGCCGAATCAACTCGCTGACGCGACGCGTACGCTCAGTTTGCTGGTATGCCATGACCCTCCTCGACCCGCCGTTCGGGCGAATACCATGCGCCCGCGGCCGCCACGCCAGCGGTGCGGCGCGGACGCCGGACGGCGTCCGCGCCGGTACAACAACGTCGCATCAAAGCTCGACCTTCTCCTCGACGAGCTCGTAGACCTCGATCTGGTCGCCGACCTTGATGTCGTTGTAGTTCTTGATGCCGATGCCGCATTCGAAACCGGTGCGGACCTCGGCGACGTCGTCCTTGAAGCGGCGCAGGGAATCGATCTGGCCGTCGAAAATCACCACGTTGTCGCGCAGGACGCGCACCGGCAGGTTGCGCCGGACCACGCCCTCGGTAACGTAGCAGCCGGCGATGGCGCCCACCTTGGCCACGCGGAACACCTCGCGCACCTCGGCAAGGCCGGCCGCCCGCTCCTTGACCACCGGCTTGAGCATGCCGGTCATGGCCGCCTTGACCTCGTCCACCACGTCGTAAATGACGTTGTAGTAGTGCACGTCCACGCCCTCGCTCTCGATCAGGCGTCGCGCGGCCGCGTCGGCTCGAACGTTGAAGGCGACGATGATGGCGTCGGAAGCCATGGCAAGGTTGACGTCGGACTCGTTGATGCCGCCCACCATGGAATGAATGACGCGCACGCGGATGTCCTCGCGGGACAGCTTCTCCAGCGCCTCGGTGAGGGCTTCCACGGAGCCCTGAACGTCGGCCTTCACCACCAGGTTGACCGAACGCACCTCGCCTTCCTCCATCTGGTCGAACATGCTTTCCAGCTTGGCCTTCTGCTGGCGCGCCAACTTGACCTCCTTGAATTTACCCTGGCGATAGAGCGCAATCTCGCGGGCTTTTCTCTCGTCGGATACCACCAGCACTTCGTCACCGGCCACGGGTACGCCGGACAGGCCCTGGATCTCGACGGGCTCGGACGGTCCCGCCTGTTTGACGGGCTTCCCTGAGAAGTCGTTCAGCGCGCGCACGCGACCGCTCTCGCGGCCGGCCAGCAGGGCGTCGCCCT
>JAUIEZ010000109.1 GCA_030429665.1 Gammaproteobacteria bacterium
TCCATCAGGCACGGGCGCGGGCCGACGGTGGGATCGTAGCCGATCGTTGTCGTGAAGTAGGCTTCGTTGAGTGTCCTCGGCAATCCATACCATTCATCGAAGCCGCGGGCATTGGGCAGTCGTTCCTGGGTGTCGCCCAGATGCCACTTACCGAAGTGGGCCGTCGCGTAGCCCTTTTGCTTGAGCAGTTCCGGCAGCAGCACCTCCCAACGCGTCAGTCCTTGCGGAACGCCCGCGGGAAGAGACTGGAAGGCGCCGGTGCGTATGGCATGGCGGCCGGTCATCAACGCGGCACGCGTCGGCACGCAGTCGCTTTCGACGTTGAAGTTCGTCAGACGCAATCCCTCCTGTGCCAGCCGGTCCAGACGCGGCGTTTGCGCGCCTCTCAGCACGCCGCCTCCATAGCATCCAAGTTCTCCCCACCCGAGGTTGTCTGCCAGAACCAGTACTATGTTCGGTTTATCGCGCATGTCGGGCCCCCGCGGGCGGACGTGTAGATGCCTTGCATGGCTCGCTAGAACACCAGGTTCAGCATCGCAAGGGACACGATCAGAAACAGCAACGTCATCAGGCCGCCCGCGCGCAGGTAGTCGGTGACCTTGTAGCCGCCGGGTCCCATCACCAGGGCATTGACCTGGTGTGTGGGGATGAGGAAGGAGTTCGAGGTGGCGATTGCGACCGTCAGGGCAAACAATGCCGGATCGGCCCCGGTGGCGAAGGCAATGTTGACCGCGATCGGTACCAGCAGCACCGTGGCGCCGACGTTCGACATGACCAGCGTGAATCCCGTGGCGAGTACCGCTATGCTGGCCTGCAGCAGCCACGTTGGCACGTCACCGAGCAACAGCAGTGTCTGCTGCGCGATCCACTCCGCCGTTCCGGTTGTTTCAACCGCCTGACCCAGCGGAATCAGGCTGCCCAGCAGAAAGACGCTGCTCCAGCCGACGGCCTGATAGGCTTCGTCGATGCTCAAGACTCGGGAGACGACCATCCCCATTGCGCCCGTCAGCAGCGCCACCGACAAGCGAACGTCGGTGAAAAGCACGAGGCCCAGTGCGAGCAGAAAGAAGGCAACCGCGAATCGAACTTTCTGCGGTCGCAACTCTTCGCATGGGTAGCCGGTCGTAACGACGACAAAATCCCGGTTCCTGGCAATTCGGGCCAAAGTCTCCCACGAGCTGTGGCACACGAGCGTATCGCCGCCCTGGAAAGGAAGATCCCGAAGGCCCTCGGTCATGGACTCGCCGCCACGGTGGATGGCGAGTACGGACAACCCGTAGGTCTTGCGCATCCATATATCGCGCATCGATCTGCCGACCAGTTTCGAACCTGGTGGAACAACGATTTCCGAGATTCCCGCGTTGGTGTGGACCAACAGGTCGGAAAAGGTGTCGAGCGCCGGCTTCAGCGTCAACCCGTACTTCTCTGAGAACGCGCGTGCGCGCTCCGTCGAACAGAGCAGGGCCACGACCGCCGGCCCCTCGAACGGTTCGGTGCGCGGCGGCGATATCCGGTTCGTGCCCTTGAAGCGTGTGGCAATCACCCGTATCCGGTCTTCGGCCTCGGCGTCTGCCATCGCCTTGCCGACAATTGGCGAGTTGGCTGGAACGATTAGCTCGTGAATTGCGTAGTCGAGACCGTATACGCGGTTGAAATACTCGACTGTGCTGACCCCTTCAGCGGACGGCTCCGTCGCTACCGCCGGTAGCACCAGGCGGCCTGCGAGCGCGAAGTAGGCGACACCAACGGCGACCAGAGCCAGGCCGACAGGTGTCACGGAAAACAGGCCGAAGACTTCCATCTGCCGATCGGGCGGGAGAGCACGGTTTGAGTTCAGGATCAAGTCGTTCAGAAGTATCAGCGGACTGGATCCAATCATCGTGATGGTGCCGCCCAGAATGGCGCAGAACCCCATCGGCATCATCAGGCGCGACATCGGAATCTCCGTTCGCCGGGAGATCCTGGAAACCACGGGTATGAACAAAGCCGCCGCCCCGACGTTCTGCATGAAGGACGAGATCACGCCGACGGTGCCGGAGATCAAGGGGACGATTTTTCTGTCCGTGCTGCCGCCATGGCGCAGTATCAAGGCCGCCACCCGGGACATGACGCCGGTCTTGTCCAGGCCCGCACCGATTATCATCACGGCGATGATGGAAATCACCGCATTGCTGGCGAACCCGTCGAAGAGATCCTCGACCGAGACGAGATCGCCCAGCGCGGGAAAGAGACTCAGCAATCCGAGCGCCACCATGATCAGGATGGCGGCCACATCGACGCGAACGATTTCCGATACGAACAAGTATACGGTGACCGCCAGCAGGCCCAGCACGACTACCATGCCCGGTGTCATGGCGATGGCGTCGCTCATGGACTTTCCTTTTATTCGTCGTCCAGGGTAAAGCCCAGCTTGAGCGTTACCTGCCAATAGCCGATCTCGCCGTTCTCGACCGTGCCGCGAACCTCCTGAATGGTAAACCAGTGGATGTTGCGCATGGTCTTAGACGCGCGCTCTATCGCGTTGCCCGCTGCGTCTTCGATGCTATTCCGTGACGACCCGGTCAGCTCAAGATATTTGTATACGTGATCGGTCATTTAGGCACCTCGGTGGCGTGGATACTGGAGTCGGAATAATTGTTGATCGGCGCGGATTCCGGGTGGAAAAACTCACGGCATAGTGCAGCGAAACGCGACGATACGCCCGACAGTCGCGCACTGCGACGATAGACAAGCGCAACCCGACCCGCCTCGGTTGGCGAACGAAACGGCCGGGTGACAAGCGCCCGCCCGTCATACGTCATGGCGAATGCGGGCTTGGTTCCGAGCAGACTGTAGCCCAGCCCGTGGCCCACCATGCCGCGGACCATCTCGAAGGAAGTGGACCTGAAAGCCACTCTCGGCTCGACGCCGGCATTACGAAATACGGACATGAAAAATTCACGCCCCGGCTGCGCGTCCATCAGTACCATGGGCTCGGTGGCAAGGTCATCCGGTCCGAGTTCGCGCTTTGCGGCGAGCGGGTGGCCCTCGGGCAGCAGTACGTACGGCCATACCGCCGTCAGCAACTCGCGGTCGAACTCGTCGGACAGATCGCTGTCGTAGAGAAGGCCAATTTCGACCTCCCGGGATTGCAGGCTCTCGTGAACACGTCGCTGGTCGCCTTCCACCAGGTTGAGTTCCAACGGTCCTGTAACCGAGATCAATCGTGCAATGAGCCTCGGCAGGAAGTATGGACCGAAGGTGCGATGGCAACCGATGGCAAGCCTGCGGCTCCCCGAATCGTCGTCCTGTCCGAGCACCCGGGACGAATCGATGCGCGCCGCTACGCCGTACGCGCGATTGGCGTAGATCAGAGGTGTACCCTGGTCTGCGATAAATATGTCCTCGACCTCGCCGAATAGCACGTAGTGCGTTCCAACACGATTTTCGGAGACCAGTCTGCAGTCGAAACTCACCAACGGATCGACGACCCTTGGTGCGCCGGTAACCTGCGTCGTCCAGTTGGCGCAATCGAACTTGTCGTCCACTTGATCCTTGAAACGGCCGGCAAACGCATCGGAGATGAACGACTGGTCGTCGCGGAGCACGTTGACGCAGAACACCGCGTTCCAACGTATCGCGTCCGCCGCGGGGCTGTCTTTATGAATGCAGACCAAAAGGGTCGGATTGCGCGAATCTGCCGACACTGACGACATGGACGAAACGGTGACACCCGCGCGCCCGGCCTGGCCGTCTGTTGTTACGACGCTGACCGTGCACGCCGCCCGGCTCATGCCGTCGAGAAAATGTTGTCTGGATTCGGGGCTCGCGTCGTCCGGCATGGCGGACTAGTCCGTCAGCGAGTCGAGAACGGCTTGAGTGTGCTGACCGAGTGTTGGCGCGGGATCGCGTACATCGGCGCGCACGCCGTTGATCTTGGAAGGGAACCTGGAGCAAACGGCAGTTCCGTCGTCGCTGCGTTCGACCAGTCCCCGATCGACGAAATGGGGGTCGGAAAGTACCTCACTGCGCTCATACACCGGCGCCCAACAGGTTTCGACACCTTCCAGGGAGTTCCGCCACTCCTCAAGCGTGCGTTTTCCGATGGCATTGGTCAACAGAGCGTGAAGGTCGTGTTTATCCTGGTCACGTCCGCGCCGCCTGGCGAATCGCTCTTCAGCGAGGGACGGCTCGAATTCTTTCGCGACCTTCGCGAACTGCGTCCAGAACTTGTCCTCCAGGGTTGCCAAGGCGAGATAACGGCCATCCCTGGTGCGAAAGATATCGCTGTCGGCCATGACCAGTGGCAGGTCGGCGAGCGCGGCCGTGTCGATTCCCGGCGTGCTTAGAACCATCTGCGCCGCCCAGTGGGCTACGCAGTCGAACATCGAGACATCGATGGTTCTTCCGTGTCCGTTGCGCTCCGCATCCCACAATGCCATCGCGGTTGCGTTCGCGGCCTCCTGGCTGGCCACGAGGTCGGCCAAGCGTACCTGTGGTCGTGTCGGGCGGTGCTCGAGTTGCGACGGTACCGAGAAGTACCCGGCGATTGCCAGGCAGTTCATGTCGTGCGCCGGTCGGTCGCGATACGGCCCGTCGAGACCGAACCCGGATATCGCGCAGTAGACCAGTTTTGGGTTGGCCGCGCGCAGATCGCTAGCCGCGAGCCCCAGTCGATCCATGGTTCCCGGCCGGAACCCATCCATGACGGCGTCACTTTGCTTGGCCAGCGCACGGGCAGTGGCCAGCCCTTCGGGCGTCTTGAGGTCGATGACCACGGACTCCTTGCCTCGATTAACTTCGTTGAACAGCAACGAGTTGATGGTCCGCGCCGGATCGCCTCCGGGGGGTTCGACCTTTATCACGCGCGCGCCATAGCTGCGAAGAATGGCGGTGCAGTACGGGCCCGGCAGGAACAGTGAAAAGTCGAGTACGGTCTTGCCGGTCAGCGGTGCCGGATAATCGTTCACATTGATCACCTTTCGTCCGTCGCGGAAGTCGCGCCTATGGCCGTCACACGGTCGTCAGGCGACGTTCGACCGGTTCGATGGCAAGCACGATCGATATTGTTCGGTACTCATCCGACCTTTCGTCCGGCCACCGCCGGGGCATCGTTCGCATATTCCTTCAGGACGTCCTTGGCGATCGTGTTCAGCTGGATCTCGCTGGTGCCGGTCACGATGCGGTACATACGAAGCATGCGGAATATCCACTCGACAGGATGGCCCTTGATGATGCCGACACCGCCGTGAACCTGCATGGCCTGATCCGCGACCAGAAAGGCGTTCTCGGCGATGAAGTACTTGCACATTGCGGCCTGTCGACGGATGTCCACGCCCTGGTCCCTCAAGTGAGCAGCATGAAGCATCATTCCGCGCGCGGCATAGAGTTGGGTCTCCATCCAGGCAAGCTTGTGCTGAATCGCCTGAAAGTCAGCCAATGCGCGTTTGAACTGCCGACGCGTCGTCGCATGCCGGCATGCGGAATCGAACGCGCGACGGGCAAATCCGAGCATTACCGAGCAATGCAACAGCCTGTTCAGCGTGATCCGCGACATCGCGAGCTTGAAACCCTGACCTTCTTCGCCAAGAAGGTTCGCGGCCGGAACCATGCAGTCCGTGAAGGTGAAGTCGGCATGGTATCGCTGACCGCTGATGGATTCGTAATCGAAATTGCGTTCGACTTCGGGTCCGTCAAGATCGACAAAGAACGCGGAGACGCCTTTCGGCCCTTTTTGGGGGTCGGTTACCGCGAACAGAATGGCGAAATCAGCGTAGGCGCCGCCGGTGATGTAGCGCTTCTGTCCGTTGAGGCGGAAGTAGTCGCCCTCGCGTTCGGCCCGTGTCGAAATCGCCGCGGCGTCGGAACCCGCCTCGATCTCGGTAAGCGCAAAGCAAACCGCCTTCTCCGCGCGTGCGACGGGGAGGAGATAGTTCTCAAGCTGATGTTCCGTCGCTATCTCGAACAGATGGCCGACACGCGGCGGTCCCGAGAACTCGCCCAGGACGTGGTGCGCGAGAACCGATTCGGTCGCTGTTATGGCTTCCTTGAGCAGGCAGGTATCGACCGTATTGAGCCCCGCGCCGCCGAGACGCTCGGGCAGGGCGAGGGTGTAGAAACCGGCTTCCGCGGACCGTTTCCAGACGTTGCGCAGCAACTCGGTCGGATGCAGGCCCTCGTAGCCGATGCCGTGGGCCTTTTCCAGGGGGACGATCTCCTCGGTAAGAAAACGCCGGACGTCATCGATCAGTTGCGCCGCCTTGTCGCTGCCCTCGAAATCCGCTCTTCGGTTTGACGCCATTATCCTACCCGTCTCTCGTGACCGACCCAGAACTCGTCGCGCACTTTGCGCCGGTCGATCTTGCCGTTTGGGTTTTTCGGCAACTCGTCGACGAAATCGACACTCGTCGGTTTCTTGAACTTGCCGAGATGTTCTACGCAGTACACCATCAGTTCCTCTTCGGTGGCGGTGGCGCCGGGTTTGAGCACCACGACGCCCTTGGGGGTTTCGCCCCATTCGGAATCGGGTACGCCGACGACCACCGCCTCGTAGAGCGCGGGATGCTGCATCAGTACGTTTTCAATCTCCGCCGGATAGATGTTGAACCCGCCGGAGATGATCATGTCCTTCTTACGGTCGACGATGTAGAGGTATCCGGATTCGCCGACTTTCGCGAGATCACCGGTATGGTAGCTACCGTTCTTCAGGCAATCCGCGGTCAGTTCCGGCGCTTGCCAGTAGCCTTGCATAACGTCCGGACCCCGAACGACTATTTCGCCGATTTCTCCGGGTTTTACCGGGTGACCATCTTCGTCGACGACCTTGACGTCCGAGATTCCGAGCGCACGACCGCACGAGGCGAAAAGTTGCTTGTTGGAGGTCGACGCCTTGACGTGATCTTCTCTGGTTAGGACGGTCACGGCGCCGGTCAGTTCACCGCCCCCATACCACTGGCACAGGATCGGTCCGAAGATCTCGAGTGCTTTCTCGACAAGGCTCGGCGCTGTCGGTGCGGCGCCATACACGATGGTACGCAGGCTCGAGAGATCATGCGACCTGATGTCGGGCGAGTTGACCAGGCGATTCAGAATGGTCGGTACGACAAATACATGTGTGATCTTCTCGTTCTCGATTGCGCTAAGAAGCGTTTCTACCTTGAATCGAGAAAATATTCGATTGCACGCGCCGAAGAAGAATGTTGGCATCAGGAGAAGTCCGGTTGCATGGGTAATCGGCGTGACGTGTGCACGCAGGTCCCCGTGGCTCATGCGATTATCCGGATCCAGCGCGTACTTGATCAGTACCGCCATGCGATTGCCGAAACTTTGCACCGCCGCCTTCAGAACGCCGGAACTGCCGGACGTGTAGTGAAGCACGGCAATCGCATTGTCGTCGCGCGGGACCGACGGCATCTCCGTAGATGCCTTGGAGATCAGCGATTCGTAGCCGTGTTCGTCAGGCGAACCAATGATGATCACCTGTCGCAGGCCCGGAACGTCGCCGCGCTTCTCGTCGACGATTGAGGCGTGCGCCTGGTCGACAATCACCACGGATGCGTCGGCATCATTGAGAACGTGCACCGACTCCTCGCCGGAGAGGCGGGCGTTTACCGGGACTTTGACGAATCCGCCCTTGTAAAACGCCACCTCGGCTTCGACCAGTTCCGCGCAATTCCAAGCGAACAAGGCAATGCGGTCGCCGGGTTTTGCGCCCGATGCGAGCAAAGCGTTAGCCAACTGATTGCTGCGCTGATCGAGTTCGGCGTAGGTCAGGCGCTTTTCGTCATCGATAACCGCTGTTTCGTTGGGCCAGTAGGCTGCGCTTCGAGGAACAATATCTGCTATATGCATGAATCCTCCCATGGATTTAATACGCCAGGAATCGATCGGCTCTAATAGTTATCCGATAACGAGACTACTGTCGTTAGGAGAATCGCGAAAATATTAAATTTTGTTGAAGTCCATGCTGTTTTGTTATGATTCTCTGGTCGAACGCGAAGGAGGGTTGAGATGAAGCTGAATCAATTGAAATACTTCACGGCGGTTGTGGAGTATGGCGGTTTCGTTTCTGCCGCGCGCGAGTTGAATATCGCTCAGCCGGCGTTGAGTCGACAGGTGAAAGAACTTGAGAAGGAACTTGGCGTGCAGTTGCTCGACCGGGATCGGCAGGGGTCGACAATAAACGAGTCGGGTGAAAGGTTTTACAATCGTGCGCGCGCGATTCTTGAGCAACTCGAGATGGCGCGGGAAGAAGTCCGAACCCAGACGTCTAAGCCAACTGGACATGTTCGGGTCGCGTTGCCCATTACTTCAGCGGCGCTCCTCGCGCCAAAACTCCTGAGAAAGGTGAGTGAAAGCTATCCCTTGGTTACGCTGGAGATCGTGGACGGACTTGGGTATGAGGCCGGACACGTGGTCGAATCCGGTCGCGTCGACTTCGGCGTGGTGCCAAACGCCGAAAAACTCGATAAAGCGGAATTCACGCCAATCATGGAGGAGTATCTTTATGCCGTGACCCGACGGGAAGGGTCGAAGGCGTTGGTCAGTCCAATGTCCCTCGCGCAGGTCGAAAAGTTGTCTCTCGTCATGCCGCCTCGCAACGTCAATATCCGTCAGATCGTCGAAGAAGCCGTCAGCCGATCGGGACGCACTCTGTATCTGCGATACGAGCAACAATCGTTGGTGACTATTCTGAGTTTGGTCAAGAGCGGTATTGCGTCTTCAATCCTTAACTGGCCCGCCGTAGCCGAATTATGGAACGCCGGCGTGGTTGACGCCCGTCGTATCGTTCGTCCGAGTTTGTCGCGGATTATTTCGATCGCGGTCCCTTGGCATCGACCGCTGAGTTCCGCCGCCCGCGCCGTTTACAAGGTGGTCCAGGATCAGCTCGTGGAGGAAGTGGAAGCCGGGAACTGGCATGCCCGAATGGTCGACTCCGGAACCGGGTAACGAGTTTCAATACTGGATCGCTGATAACGAAACTAGATGAGATATATTTACACATAGCATTTGCAGATTAACAATCATTGCGATACTTACTATGTCGCGGATTGCCGATTGGCGGATATCGTGCGGGATAGTTCCAAGCTCAAATCGGCGGATCGCGATTTAAATCAGGTAGCTGCTGATTGCAGGCGGCAAAGTCCGCGAGCGGGACGAGGTGCGACGGCGATCGTCTAAAGAATCGACGGAACGCAGTGACTACGACCGCTCTTAATAATATTACTATCCTGGCGGTGTAGCCGAGCGGCGCCTAGTCAGGACTTCAGGAGGTCTTGCAATGATTGAACGCAATTTTCGGCGCCCCGGTTACTACGCATCGATTGGTGTGGGCGTGCTCGTCCTCGCCATGATCATCGTCGCTGGCAAGCCTCGTATTGCGGTCGCGGAAGAGTACCCAACCAAGCCCATCGAGATCGTCATCGGCTTCAAGGCCGGGGGGTTCACGGACGCAATGGCCCGAACCCTGGGTGAACCGCTTGGCGAGATCCTCGGTCAGACGATTGTTCCCGTTAACAAGGCCGGGGCGGGCGGCGGCCTCGCCGCGTCCGACGTCGCTGCTGCGCCGCCCGACGGATACAAACTGGTTATAACCTCGAGCACCACGTTCTCTTTCAACCCGTTGGAGGGCAACGTGACCTACTCGGCTGCGGATTTCGACTACCTGCTGACGATGGCGCGGTTCGAGACAGCGTTTGTTGCGATGGCGGACAAAGGATGGTCGAACCTGTCGGCGATGCTCGAGGATGCGAAGGCCTCGGGTCAACCGCTTCGCTACGCGACCCTGACGCCGCCCGATCGAATGCAGATCGACTATGTGGCCAAGCAAAGCGGCGTACCGATTATCCCGCTACCCGGCAAGGGCGGAGCGGGAGCCATGCAAATGTTGCTGGGCGGACATGTGGACTTTGCCTTTAGTGGAGGAATCCACCAACAGTATGTGGACTCCGGAGACATGACCGTTCTCGCGGCGACCGGCGGGAGTCCGCTGAACTCGTCGCCGGACGCGCCAACCATGGCTGATCTCGGTTTTCCCGGAATTACTTTAACGGCGGTTGTCGCGGCGCCGAAAGGATTAACGAAAGGCGTTCGAGACAGGCTGGAGGCCGCACTATTGCAAGCAGCAAACGATCCGCGCTTCCAGGAACTTGTCAAGTCGAACAACGTGGCCATCAAACCGATCGGAGCGGAGCAGTCCGCCAGGGAAATAATGGAGGCGGAAGCGGATACGAGAAAGCTGATCGAGTAGCGACCCGGCGCGCGTGTGCAGCGCGTAACGGTTAACAAGAGCTGCTTCTGTCTGGCCAATACGGCGGTTGCGTACAACCGAGGAGAGGAAGAAGTTGATCTCGAACAGGCAGATCGCCTCCGTTATCGTCATCATCGTCGGGTTCGTTCTGTTGTTCTGGGTAATTCCGGCCCAGACCACCACATTCGGGGACGATATGGGTCCAGCCTTGCTGCCGAGCGTGGCGGCAGGGCTCATGGTTTTCCTTGCTGTAATCGATCTCGTCAACAGTACCGTGAACACGCTGCGTCACCGCAGTTCCGGTGCGCATGTGATCGAGTACGACGTTGCCATGCGGGGGCCCCAGTTCGCCTCGTTGTTCATGGTGGCTATTCTACTGGTGCTGTTCGCATTCGCCTTGCATCCGCTCGGCTATCCCCTGGCTGGGCTTGCATTGCTGCTTGCCTTGAACTTTTTCCTGGGCGCCCGTGCGTACGCGAGAATCACGTTGCTGGGAATATGCACGGTTGCGGTGGTCTATTGCGGAATGAAGTTCGGATTCGGAGCCAACCTTCCCACCTTCCCTAATTTCTTCTCAGGCGGTGGCTGATATGCTCGACGCTCTCATTACCGGTGTTCTCTCGGTCTTCAGCCTCGGTCCGCTGCTTTACATCGCCGTTGGTGTATCTATCGGAATTTTCGTTGGGGCCCTGCCGGGACTGACGGGAGCCATGGCGATCGCCTTGTTGATGCCGGTGACGTTCGGACTCGATCCCCTGACGGCCCTGGCGTTCCTTATAGGAATTTACAAAGGAGGAACGTTTGGTGGATCGATCTCGGGGATCCTGCTGAATACGCCCGGATCACCCGAGGCTGCCGCAACCGCGTTCGACGGCTACCCGCTGGCCCAGGCAGGGCAGGCGCGTCGCGCGCTGCAAATGGCGCTTTTCGCGTCCGTGGGCGGCGCGCTGATTGCCGACATGCTGCTGTACGGGGTCGCGCTCCCGTTCTCGCGAATTGCGCTCAAGTTCGGTCCCGTCGAGATCACTTTCACCGTGCTGTTCGCTTTCACGTTCGTCGCCGGTCTTACCGGTTCATCCCTGGTCCGCGGACTGGTGGCGTGTGCCTTCGGCATACTGTGCGCCAGTATAGGACTGGATCCGATGACAGCGTCGCCGCGCTTGACATTCGGTTTTCTGGAACTCCAGGATGGCCTCCCGTTGCTCCCGGTCGCGATAGGCATGCTCGGTCTTGCCGAGGTGATAATGGCAATGGAACGGCATATCGAGGCGCGAAGAAACAGCGACGCCGTTATCACGAAAACGGAAGGTCTCACGAGCGGGCCCCCACTGCGAATACGGGAGGTATTCTCTTTCTGGAGAACCATTGTCAAGTCGAGTCTCGCGGGTTCGGCCATCGGAGCGCTGCCCGGGATCGGCGCGTCGATGGCCGCGTTCGTCGGTTACGGCATGGCGCAGCGCAGCTCGAAGAACCGTGACAAGTTCGGTAAGGGTGAGATTGAGGGCGTTGCCGCTCCCGAGGCAGCGAACAGCGCGGTCGTCGGAGGAAGTTTCATTCCGCTCTTGACGCTTGGCATTCCGGGCAACGTTGCCACCGCGCTCCTTATCGGCGTATTCCTCATCCACGGAATTCAACCGGGCCCGCTCGTGTTCAAGAACGACCCGGAACTCATTTTCGCAATTTTTACCGTGCTGTTCGTAACCAACTTTTTCACTCTTGGCATCGGTTTGCTGGGTGAACGAGTGTACGGGCAGATAGTGAAGGTGCCGGAGTACCTGAGTTACGGAATCATAGGGCTTACTTGCGTCACCGGCGTATACGCCTCGACCAACTCGGTCTTTGCCATATTGGTCATGGTGATATTCGCGATCGTCGGGTACTTGATGAAGAAGTTTGACTACTCTTTCGTGGCTTTCATCATAGGGTTCGTCCTCGCGCCCGAATTCGAAGTGGCCTTCCGGTCGTACTTGTTGATTGCGCAGGGCGACCCGATTGGATTACTACTCAGAAGTCCAATTGCGATGATTTTCGCGGTGCTTACCGTAGCCGCGATCGTGCGAATTGTCTGGCGAGGTCAGCCGAAAGCGCCGAAACTGAATGGCTTGGGTGCCGACAAAACCCGGTATCCGCGCTCGGGGTGACGAACCGTACCGGCCACCTGTCTGTCACCGCGTATGCAGGAACCCGTTGCAACGGCGTCGAAATCGACCTACCGGCCGGTGCGGACGACTCGGCCGGTAGGGACGGGTTCTAGGCGGGCTCGTACCGACCGGGTGCGGCGGACCTGGCAGCCGATAACGACGGGCCGCAAACACGATCCCAAGGAGGTAGAGCCAGATGGCCAATCGGCCAAACATCCTGCTGATCATGTCCGATCAACAGCGCGGGGATTGTTTCGGATTCGAAGGCAGGGCAATCAAGACGCCCCATCTCGACGAGTTGGCGGCTGACGGTACGCGCTTCGCGTCTTGTATTACGCCAAACGTCGTTTGCCAGCCGTCGCGCGCGTCGGTTCTTACCGGCCAGTTGCCGCTGACCCACGGCGTGCACGACAACGGAATCGATCTTCGGTCGGAAAAGGGCGAAGCGGGGTTTGCCGGCTCGCTGTTCGCGGTCGGTTATGACACGGCATTCTTCGGCAAGGCGCACTTTTCGACCTACATGACTTTCGCGCCGACGGGACGACCGGAGTGTATCGAGAGTTCCGCGGAATTCGGGCCCGACTGGTTTGGACCCTACATGGGGTTCGAGCACATCGAAACGATGCTGCTTGGTCACAACTGGTTCCCCCCTGAAAAATCGCCTCGCGGTCTGCACTACGAACGCTGGTTCCACGCTGACGGTCGCGGCGACGCCAGGAATGAACTCTACGCGCAGAACGCACGCAACACTCACGGTGCCGCGCAAACCAATCACTCCAGACTGCCCTGCGCCTGGCACAACTCGACCTGGACGGCCGATCGCGCCATCGACTGGATTACGGCGGCCCGCGACCGTCCGTTCTGTGCCTGGGTAAGTTTCCCGGATCCGCACCATCCGTTTGACTGCCCGGAGCCCTGGTCATACCTGCATCACCCGGAAGAGGTGGATCTTCCGAAATATCGTCACCTGGACATGGAGAGTCGGCCATGGTGGCACCGGGCGGCGGTGGAGAACGAGCCCACCGGGCCGGCGGACAATGTGGCGACACGCAAGAGTTACAGCCGAATCCCGCCGCAGACCGACCAGCAACTACGGGAGATCGTCGCCAACTACTACGGCATGATCTCGTTGATCGATCACAACGTTGGGCGGATACTCATCGCCCTTGCCGACGCAGGGCTCGCCGAGGACACAATCGTTGTGTATACGTCCGATCACGGCGATTGGCTGGGTGACCACGGATTGATTCTCAAGGGGCCGATGCTGTACGAAGGCCTGCTTCGCGTCGGTTTAATCGTCAAGGGACCCGGGGTGCCGCGGGGAAAGGTCGTCGATGATCCCGTGTCGACCCTGGATCTGCCAGCCACGTTTCTCGACTACGCGGGCGCGGGCTCGCAACTCGAACAACACGGGCAGTCACTTCGTGCCCTGGTCGAGCGTTCGGGTGCATCGCGGGATTTCGCCCTGAGCGAGTGGGAACTTCTTCCGGGTCGCGTGGGGGTCGCGCTCAGCCTGCGCACGGTGAGAACGCGAACGGACAAGTTGACGTTGGATCTACGCTCGGGAGAGGGCGAACTTTACCATCTCGAAAGCGACCCTTACGAGATGCAGAACAGGTTCCATGATTCAGCGTACGCTTCCCGTCGCAAGGAACTCGAAGAAATGCTTCGCTCCCGCCCCGACGACGAAGGCCCGGTGAACGAAGCGATTGGCACTGCCTAGCATGCGGTTTCTTAGTCCGGCCGTTCGAGAACAGGGTTCACACTGTCGTCAAACTCGACCGACCGGTGGTTATCCTATCCGTGGATCACTCATAATATTGTGTGATGGTGATCATTAATGCATAGCATTTGTATATTTCCCGGACGTTCGTTTTTAATTACTTCCGTTTTGCATTGCAGCAGAAAGCGTAAGGCCGCTACCGTGCGAAATTCGGACCCCGGATCCGGATTTCGTGCGCCGTGAGGTGCAAATCCGGAGGCAGTGAATCCAGTGACGGCAGTCTTGCGTCCGGCAGGTAAATGATCAACTTCGAGGACCTTGCACATGGCAAAGACGCCCCGTAAAAAACCCGATCCCGTGACCGAGCGATCTATCGAGCAACTCGAGGCGGGTGAAGATCCCGGTGCCCTCGACCCCGGCGAGATAATCAAGTCCATGGCCACGGGCATGCGTCCGGAGAAGGTCGTCGAGCAAACACTGAATCTGTATAAGGATATGCTCGAAATCATGATCGGTCGCAGCGAGATTAAACCGGACGCGAAGGATTGGCGATTTCGCGACGAAACATGGTCGAATCATCCGGGGTACAAGCGACTTGGACAGACTTATCAGGCCTGGACCAACGCCCTGAACGCGCTGGCCGATAGCCCGCAGGACTGGAAGACTCGCGAACGCGCAAAACTCGGCGTCGACGTACTGACGTCGACGTTTTCTCCAACAAACACGTTTCTCGGGAACCCGGAGGCGATAAAACGAGCGCTGGAAACCGGAGGCACGAGCGTTCTTGAAGGAATGCGCCACTACGTCGACGACTTGATCCACAACCGGGGCATGCCGTCGCAGGTAGACAAGAGCCCGTTCAAGGTTGGCGAAAACCTGGCCGCGACAGCCGGCGAGGTGGTCTTCCGAAACGAGCAACTCGAACTTCTTCAGTACAACGCGCAGA
>JAUIEZ010000110.1 GCA_030429665.1 Gammaproteobacteria bacterium
TGACGCCGCGAGCATCATCGGACCAGCAACCGCGGCGAGCCACGCTATCAACGCGAAACCCTGGGTATTTTTCACCGACTTCACCATCACCTGGGCAACCGCCCACACGAACGCGCCCGCCACGACCAGCGCCACGGCAAACCACTGCTCGTCCACGCGGGGGCTGCCGGCGATCAGCGCCACGCCGGCAAACGCCACGACGATGCCGGCGACCTTCCACAGGCTCACGCGTTCTCGATAAACGGCCCACGCCATGATCACGCCGAAGGGCACCTCGAGTTGGACCAGAAGAACGGCGGTCGAAGCATCGAGGTACTTCAAGCCGGTAAAGGTCAACCCGTACTGAAGCACGGATCCGATCATGGCGATCTGAACGACGCGCAGAAACTCGCCGCGTGGAAACGGTACGAACCAGACCAGCAGCAACGCGGTCAGCGAAAAGCGCAGTCCCATCAGCAACAGGGGCGGGAACTCGCCGAGCGCCGCCTTGGAGAACGTGAATCCGAGTCCCCAGACCACCGGGACACTGATCGCCATCATGATATGCAAGGGTTGCATGCTCGAAAGTTGCCTCCGTGTTTTCGCCGATACGCTGGTGAGGTTTTTCAGGGGGTGCGGGTCGCGGCACGCACGTTGACGTAATTGCCGCCCAGCATGAGCAACGCACCCAGGAACACGAAGGGATCAAGCACCTCGTTGTAAAACAGGAATCCGACCAGGCTGATCAGGGGCAATCGAAGAAAATCCAGCGGCACCACGACGGTAGCGTCGGCCAGGGCGAATGCGCGGGCCAGGCAGTAGTGGGCGGCGAGCGCCGAGCTGCCTACCAGCACCACCCAGGGCGCCATGTTGAGCGGCGGCACGGTAAGCGAGCCAAGCGTCGGCAGCACGGCCATTGGCATTTGCATGACGGTCATGAAGAACAGGATGCAAAGCGGCGTATCCCGCCGCGTGAGCTTCTTCGTCAGCACATAGGTAACGCTATAACCGAATGCCCCCGCCAGCACCGCGAGCGCGGCCGGTTCGACCGCACGCAGACCCGGACGCAGAATCACCAGCATGCCGGCGACGCCGAGCGCCACGGCCGCGATCCGTGCCCGGTTGATACGCTCCCCCAGCACCAGCACGGCGAGCACCGCCGCCCAGATCGGCGCCGTGAACTCGATGGCGATCACTTCCCCGAGCGGGATCACGGCGATCCCGTAGAACCAACCGAACTGGCCCATGAAGTGAGCGCTATTGCGTACCAGGTGCAACAACGGCTGCCCGGTTCGCACCTGGCCCCACCCGAAACGCTGCAGCAGCGCGCCGATGATGAGCAGTCCGACGAGACTTCGGTAAAACAGGATCTCGAACGTGTCGAGCGCGCTGGAAAGCTCCCTTCCCGCGATGGCCATCACCATGAAGGAAAACAGCGTGCCCGCCATCCAGAACACGGCCTTGAGTACCGGGTGCGCCATCGGGAGCGAGCCTCCTGCGTGTAGATTGGAATTATTCGAATTTATCCGAGGCGCCGCACTGCGATGCGGTCGCGGGAGACTCAGTCCGGAAAGACCCGGTATCCGTGGCGCTCCAGCCACCGCCAGTCGGGACCGGGCCAACCACAGGCTTCGAAGTCCACGCGTCCACGATTGAACACGACCCCCTCTGCAAGTAATCGACGCTTCTGCTCCGATTCACCCGACCCGCCGCTGCGGGCACTGATCTCGCCACGGGCGTTGATGACCCGGTGCCAGGGAATATCGACGTCGTCGGGCATCGCGGCCAGTGCGTAGCCGACCTGGCGGGCACCGCAGCGCTGCATCATCGACGCGATCTGCCCGTAGGTGGCAACCTGCCCCGGTGGTATCTGCGCGACCAGCCGATAGATTCCCGCGTAGAGCGAGTTCACCGGTTACAGGGATTCACGCCCCACGGCTGCATGTCCTCGGCCAGGAAATGACCCGTGACGCCGTCGAAGGTCAACTCCAGGAACGGGGCCGACGCCGCCGCCGATTGACCCTGTGTGTCCGTCATGCGCACCAGCAGGTGAACCCTGCCATCCACCAGTTGCCATCGAAACGTCTTGTCCCACAACAGGTCGCAACCGTACTTGCGGGTGGTGAACTCGCTTGCCTGTTCCACCAGGAAATCGTGATAGGGAATATCCGACAGCAGGCGGTAACGACGCACGTCGATGGCATAGGGTGCGGCGGCTTCGCCAAACCATTCACGGTCACGTTCGTCTGTGGTCTTGATCTTGCCGTCGATGGCGACGACCAGACCGTGGTGAGCCGGATCGAGACTGCCCTCCAGCGGCGCCCACTCGTCGAGCGATTCGTTCAACAGGCTGAACTCGGGTCCGCAATAAGCACCCTTTGCACAGCCGCCGGGAACGGAGTGATGAAGCAACCCGACCAGGCCATCGTCGGCGTCAACGGGAGGTCTTTCGCCGGGTGGCGTTCGACCACAGCCGGCAAGCGCGATCGCCGCCAGGGCGGCGGCGAGGATCATGGTCATTCGTGGCATGGCTTGATCGACGTAACGCGGTTCACGGAATAATGAACCTCGATTGTATCGCAATCAACCGGGCGTTCCGGCCCGGTCAGTAGACTCGCAACACGTCGCCGTCGAACTCGATGCGCGCGAGGGTCTCCACGGGAACGTCGAACCCTTCGAGCCTGTCTCGTCCTCGTTCGAATGGCTTCTCGACCACGCATCCTATGCCCAGAAGCTCCGCCCCACTGGCTTCGACCAGGCTCGCCAGCGCGCGGATGGTCGAGCCGGTGGCCAGGAAATCGTCGATAATGAGGACCCTGTCGCTTTCGTCCAGGTAGCGTTTCGAGATCAACAGGTTGATCTCGCCGCCCTTGGTCCGGCTGGTGGCCTGGGCGAAGTAGTACACGTCGGTCATCACGCTGGACTGGTGCTTGCGCGCGTACAGCATGGGTATATCCAGCAGCCGCGCCGTCGCCAGGGCAGCCGGAATGCCGCTGACCTCCGCGGTGACGATCTTGGTCGGCGCGGCGCTCAACACGCCGTCGAAGCGCGCGACGAACTCGGCGCCCATGCGCTCGGTCAATGCGGCGTCCACCTGGTGATTGAGAAAGCCGTCGAGCTTAACGATACCGCCGCCGACGTGTATGCCTTCGTGCTTTATTCGCTCGATGAGTTCCTGCATGGCGCCTGTTCGCGGGAAAATACCGGAGCGGCGCAAGCGCGCCGCGAGGCGCGATTATACGTCAAGACCGGCCGCCCGCCGCGCCGGCGCACTACCGGCAAGGCGCCGCCCGCGCGACGAGCGCCGGTACCGCTTCGTGTCAGTCGAATGCCGCGCCGGGCTTACGGCCGAACGCCTTGAGAACGAGCGCCAGTGGACAAAACCCGGTAAAGGCCGATTGCAGCAGGTTGGCGCCGACGAACACGGTCAACCAGGTCCATGCCGGGTGGTGAAAATGGGCCAGCGCAACGCTGACGAGGACGACGAAACCGGCGAAGGCGAGAACGATACGATCAATGGTCATGGTTTGGGATCCTGTTGGATATGAGCACGACCTTTAATATATTATTATTTTCTTATTTTTCAATATCCCAATTTACCCCATCCACCACGTCCGGTCGGTGCAGGATCAAGTCAAGCGCATTAGCCAGGTGCTGAAGGTACACGGGCTCCGATAGTCGGTGATCACCATCCTTGAAATAACTGATGGTTACATCACTACTCTCAAGTTGTTCCGAGAGTTTCTCGGCCGTGCGCCACGGCACGTCCGGATCCCGACGACCATGCAGCAGGTGTACCGGACACCGCAGCGGAATCGGCGAATCAAGTTGGATATGGTCGAGACCGTCCTCGATGAATGCCATGCGCACCGGTACCTCCCAGTCATCGTATTCCGATGGCAGCCGGATCATCCCCTCCTCGCGCAGTCTTCGCCGGGTGTCCTCGTCAAAGGCCTCCCACATCAAATCACGAGTGAAGTCAGGCGCCGCCGCCACGCCGACCATTCCCGCCACACGCTCACCCAGTGCACGAGCCACCAGCAGCATGATCCACCCGCCCATGCTCGACCCCACGAGCACCACCGGTCCCGTCACGCAATGGTCGATTACGAGCAGCGCGTCGTCGCGCCATCGGCCGATGGTGCCGTCGACGAACGCTCCGCCCGACAGTCCGTGGCCGGCATAGTCGAATCGCAGAAATGCACGGCCCTTTCGGCGACACCACTCGGACAGGAAACTGCCCTTGGTGCCGGCCATTTCCGAGTTGTACCCACCCAGGAAAACGACGGTGGGCGCTTCGCCCGCCAGGTGCTCATAGGCGATCGACGTACCGTCGGCCGCCGTGACATATCGAATGGAGAGATCGTTCATGAATCGACCCGGGACTAGGGCGTGACGTAGAAGCGCTCGGAAAGCATGGAAAACTCGATTCGATCGCGCTGGATCCTCTCGACGCGTATACCGTCGGGCAGTCGCTCGCCCTCGCGATAGATGCCGCCGTCGATCATGACGAAACGGCGCGCGGCATCGCCGGAAAAGGACACGACGCTGATCATCAGCGGCGGCAACCGGGTACGCAGCTCGGCCGGCAGAGCCGATACCGGAACGGCACCCCCTTTGGCCTGTTCGCTGCTCGCCCCACGGTCGGCAGCCGCCTGTTCACGGGCGGCTGCCGGCGCGTCATCGGCTTTGTAGCGCGGCGAGGCGCCGGAATCCGGCGCTGCTTCGACGATTCGCGTGCTGTCGATCACGAACTCGTCCGGCGCCTCGGCGACTCGCGGCGCCGCCGCCGGATCGGGCGACGAACCGTCGTCGTCCAGCATGCCCATCAGCGCGTCGCGATGATAAATGACCATTCCCGCCAGCGACACCACCAGCAACCCGAGCACGACCAGCAGCACGACGAACACGCGACGTTCGCTATCGGCACGCGCCGCCTGCGGCGTATGCAGTTTGCGCAGCGCGCCGAGTGATCGCTCCTGTTCGGACTTCTTCAGGGCATCGAGAATGTAGGACATGGGCGGGCAGTCAATAAACCAGGCGGGGATGCGCGTCGTACCCCAGCCGCGAATTGAGCAACACGAGTTCGACCTGTCCGGCGACGTCGCGCTCGTCGAGGCCGTATCGGCGCTGAAACGAATGCAACGCGTCGACCAGCTCGGTATCGAATACGTCATGCTCGACGCGGGACAGTGTCGACCCGCCGTAGTTGGCGCCCTCGAGGTTCAACGCGCGGCGCAGCCACAAAATGTCCTCGCTTTGCGAACGCTCGTCAACCGGGATCGACACCAGCGGCGGCCGCCGCCAAAACGCCACCGCCGAGTGCCGCCACATTGCCTCGAACCGGTCCCTTTCCAACCGTACGCGGTCTCCATCGACTTCGAGCACGACCTGCTCGCCAATCACGTAGCGAAGCACGGCGAAGACGTCGGTCGTTCCGGACTCTCCCAGGCGGACGACCGCGGGGCGATCGAACGTCACGAGTTCGTCCCAATGGTCGATCGCGCCGAGACAGGACAGCCCGAATTCACCCACGCCGACACAGTCGAATACCGTATCGTTGGGCACATTCCATATACGCGCCAACTGCCGCAGGGCGGCCACGCGCCCACCGCGCTGGTTGACGAGTCGTTCAAGCAATGCCGCGCCATCCACCAGGGGGATGGACGAAAGGACGACGGGCGCGGGTTCGGTCGCCGAGAGACTGAGTCGTCGTTTTTCACCGGCCAGGTCGTGACGGGGCTCGATCCGCGGCGTCACCTCGTCCGCCCGGGCGAGGGCAACGCCTACGGCGGCAAGCGCATGGATACCGGAGGCGAACACCGATTTTTCCACGCGCGGCACCCACGAGGACAGAAACTGGCGCACCTGGTGGTCGACCCGCTCGGGCAGCCAGCCGAATGTATAGGCGGCAACGGGCGCGGCGAGGATCAGGATGGCGCCCACCGCCCAACCGGTTGCCTTCACCCAGCGCCGCGACGTGTCGCCGCGCACCTCGCGGACGGCCGTCGACACGATCGAACGCGTTACCCGGTCGCGCCCCTTCGACCAGGCGCCCAGTAGTGCACGGTCGCACACCACGTTGACCAGTCGCGGCACGCCGCCCGAGAACGCGTGAATCCGCGCCGCCGCGCCGCGGGAGAACAGCACGCGGTCACAGCCCGCCTGGTGCAGGCGATGTCGAATGTAAAGGTTCACCTCGCGACGCGTGAGCGGACCGAGGTGGTAGCGCGCGGTGATGCGCTGGGCGAGTTGGCGTAATTCGGGTCGCTGCAGGATCTCCCTGAGTTCGCTTTGACCGATCAGGATGATTCGCAGGAGCTTTTGACGGGCCGTCTCCAGATTGGTCAGCAGCCGGACCTGCTCCAGTACGCCCGGCGTGAGGTTCTGCGCCTCGTCGATGATCAGCACGGTATGACGACCGCGCGAATGGGCCTGCAACAGGTAAGCGTTCAGGACGTCGATCAGTTGCTTCACGGTCGGCGTATCCGGGTAGTCGACGCGCAACTCGTCGCAAATTGCCTGCATCAACTCGATTTCGTCGATACGCGGGTTCAATATCAGTGCGACGTCCACGTCCGCCGGCAGTTCGGCCAGCAGTTGCCTGCACAACGTGGTCTTGCCGGTTCCGACCTCGCCGGTGAGCTGGACGAATCCTCCGCTCTCGCCGATGCCATAGACGAGGTGCGCCATCGCCTCGCGATGCCTGTCGCTCATGTACAGGTAATGCGGATTCGGCGCGATGGAGAACGGTGGCTCGGCCAGGCCGAAATGGGATTCGTACATGACGACCAATGATAACGTGGAGTCGGGTATTGTGCAGGCACGAGGTCATCGTCGCGAGCCATCGCCGGCGCCAGACCGGGCGCAGGCTATCGGTAGCAGTATTGCTCGACGGACCAACCCGTCGCAGCCGCCTCGACGACCAGGCAGGAGGGTCCGTCCTTGGTCCGTTCGCGGCCGGCGGCGCCGGGGTTGACGACCCAGGGCGACTCGCTCGTGTCGACGACGCGAATGTGCGTATGGCCGTAAACGACGACACGCACGTCCGGGTACTTGTTTCGCAGCCGACGGTGATAGTTTCGTGTATCCCAGATCCGGTGACCGTGCTCCATGGCGATTCGCCCGCCCGGCAACTCGACGTACGCCGATTCCTCGAGGCCGGACAGGACGTCGTCCTCGCCGCCGGGCCACTTGTGAGACACGTCGTTGTTGCCGCGCACGGCCACGACGGGCGCGCCGGTCGCTTCGCGCAACGTGTCGATCACCCCGGCCCCGCCGATATCGCCCGCGTGCAGGACCAGGTCGCAATCGACGAGGCGATCGAGCACCGACGGGTTCAGCACCCCGTGGGTGTCGGAAAGTATACCCACCCTTTTCGCTTTCATCCGGCTCTATCGCTCGGCAGGTTCCGATTCACGGCGTCGGCGGTGATCTACTGCGGCCGGTCTATCTCGCGGTAGCGCGCGAGCAGCTTGGCATAATCATCCCGGGTCTTCTGCATGGCCGTGCGGCCTTGCTCGATGGCCCGCTCGAACCGCTCGATGCGCTGAACCATTTCGTGCAGTTCCTGCTTCGCCAACTCGGTGTCCGGTTCCGGCAGGGCTTGTCGCTCGACGCGAAGGTTCCGGAGCTCGCGCTGGTTGAATTCCAGTTGCTTCTCCAGCTCCGTGATTCGCTGGTCGCGCAAGGTAATGATGACATCCTCGCTGGGATACTTCTCGAGCAGTGTCCTGTCGATGCGCTTCTTTTCCTCGAGCTTGATCTGGGCCTCGCGAGCCGCCTGCTCGGCCCTTTTTCTTTCCTGGAGTTCCTCTACCGTGGGCGGCGCCTCGCGCACGTCGATCATCACGCCATTTTCGCCCAGCTCGGTAATCGGTCGGTTTCCGCAGGCCTCCGAAGCGTAAGTTCCGTAATGCCAGTTACCGTCGGCGTCCTGGCACTTGGTGATGGCTTGTCCGTTCACGGCGGCCGCGGGCAGCAGGCCCAGAACCAGCGCCAGAATCGGTGCCGGAACCGGGAAATGGATTCGAATTCGTCTCATGTCGACATTTTTGACAAATTCGGCCGTCTTATCAACAACCACAACCCGATCGCCAGCATCGGCAGACTCAAAATCTGGCCCATCGTCATCCAGTCGAAGGCAATCGCGCCCAGGTGGGCATCCGGCTCGCGCACGAACTCGACCGCGAAACGACTGAGCGAGTAGCCGACGAGGAACACCCCGCCGACCGCGCCCGGCTTTCGCGGCCGGGCCGAGAACACCCACAGCACGGCGAACAGCACCAGACCTTCGAGAAACGCCTCGTACAGCTGGGAGGGGTGCCGAGGCAACGCGCCGGCGGCGGGAAACACGACGCCCCAAGGCACGTCAGTGACCCTTCCCCAGAGTTCCTGGTTGATGAAATTGCCGATTCGTCCGGCGAGCAGGCCGAGCGGCATCAGGGGCACCGCGAAATCTCCCACCTCGAGAAACGATTTGTCGTACCGGCGCGCGAACAGCCACATGGCCACCAGTACGCCGATAACGCCGCCGTGAAAGGACATCCCGCCGGTCCACAGGTACAGGACTTCCCATGGACGCTCGATGTAGTACCCGAACTGGTAGAACAGCGTGTACCCGACACGGCCGCCGACGACCACTCCCAGCGCGATGTAGAATAGGAGATCCCACACCTGCGCCGGCGTCCAGCCGCTGTCCGGTTTCCTGGCCCGGTAAACGCCGAGCAGCGCGCCGCCGATGAATCCGACGAGATACATGAGGCCGTACCAGCGAACGGCCAGCGGGCCGATAGCGACGGCGATGGGATCGATCTGGGGCGCGGTGAACATGGCGGGGCCTTGATTGACGTTCCGATCGGGCGCTTCGCGATACCCCGTACCGCGAAGCGCCGGTGAAGCCTGTCGATTATAGACTCAAGGGCGCATCATCCCCATGGTCGAATCCGTGACAATACCGAAAAATCCGGAGCCCGTTCGTGAATACCGCTGTTAACCGTCTCGCCTCGCAATCCAGCCCCTACCTGCTGCAGCACGCCGACAACCCGGTCCATTGGCAGCCGTGGGACGCCGAAGCCCTCGCCGAGGCGGCGCGAAGCGACCGGCCGATCCTGTTGTCCATCGGCTACTCGGCCTGCCACTGGTGCCATGTCATGGCCCACGAGTCCTTCGAGGACGAGAAGATCGCCGAGCTCATGAACCGGTTGTACGTGAATATCAAGGTTGACCGTGAAGAACGTCCCGACCTCGATCGGATCTATCAGGTCTGTCACCAGCTATTGACCCGACGCGCCGGCGGTTGGCCGCTGACGGTGATCCTGACGCCGCGCGGCCACGCGCCGATCTTTGCCGGCACCTACTTTCCGCGCGAACCTCGACCAGGCATGCCGACATTTCGCCGCGTGCTGACGGAGGTGGAATCCCACTACCGCGCGAATCGCCAAGCCATGGACGAGCACGACGAAGCGATGCGCTACAACCTGCAGCGGATCGCGGTGCCGGCACCAGGCGCGCGGCCAGACGACGATGCCGCCGATCACGCGGCAACGGCGATGCTTGAGTACGTTGACCCGCGCCACGGCGGATTCGGCGGGGCGCCGAAGTTTCCCCACGCGAGCGCACTGAGCTGCCTGCTCGACGCCGCCTATCACTACCCGGCCGACGCCGGGGACCTGCGTGCGGCGTTGACGCTTAGTCTCGACAACATGATATCGGGCGGCTTGTTCGACCAGGTAGGCGGAGGATTCTTCCGTTACTCGGTGGACGATGCCTGGCAGATCCCGCACTTCGAAAAGATGCTCTACGACAACGCCCTGCTCATGCCCCTGTACGCCGCCGCCGGGCGCGAACTCGACAACGGCGACTGGCGCGCCGCCGCCGTCGATACGGCAACGTGGGCCTTGCGCGAAATGCAACTCGCGCACGGTGGATTCTGCTCCAGCCTGGATGCGGACTCGGACGGTGGAGAAGGCCGCTTCTACCTCTGGGCGCGCGGTGAAATCGACACGGTCCTCGACGGCAACGAGGCCGCCGTCGCGCGGGCCCTGTTCGGAACGGACCGTCCACCGAACTTCGAGGACCGCCACCACCTTTGCCGGGCGCGCCGGTTCGATGCCGCGGCGCGACACGCCGGGTTGTCGGGCCCGGATGCGGACGATGCCTGGCATCGCGCGCGCGTCCGACTACTCGCACACCGCGACGAACGCCCGCGACCCGACCGCGACGAGAAGTGCCTGACGGCGTGGAACGCCATGATGATTCGAGCACTGGCGCGAACCGGCCGCTTGCTCGGACGAGCGGATTTCGTCGACGTGGCGGAGCGCGCCCTGGCGTACCTGAGCACCCACCATGCCGACGGCGACCGGCTTCACGCGGTCAGCCGGGACGGCCGCGCCCACCTGTCGGCTTACCTCGACGACTACGTGTATCTTGCCGACGCCCTCCTGGAACTGCTCCAGTATCGATGGCGGCCGGAGGATCTCGATTGGTGCGTGCGTCTCGTCGAACAGGTACTCGACCGCTTCGAGGATCCGGCCGGCGGTTTCTATTTCACCGCCAACGACCACGAAGCGCTGCTGCACCGGCCGAAGATTGCCGCTGACGACTCGACGCCTTCCGGCAACGGCATTGCCGCCCAGGTGCTGCTCGAAGTCGGCCATCTGCTGGGCGAGACGCGCTACCTCGATGCCGCCGAATCCGTGTTGACCGCGTTCAGCGGGGAAATCACCGCCAATCCCGTCGGCCACGCCGCCCTGCTCGAAGCATTGATCCAGTCACGACACCCGCCCACCCGCGTCGTGCTGCGCGGGGAAGACTCGCCCTGCGCGGAGCGGGCCGCACGACTGGCGCTGCGCTACGGGCGACGCGTGCGTGTCTACCCGCTCGGCTCGACGGCTGCGGACGTCGTGCTTGCCGGTCGCGGATTCACAGCCCCTCGTGGCGTGGTCGCGTGGGTTTGCACCGGCAGCCGGTGCCTGGCGCCGATTACGGAGTTACCCAGTTTGCTGGACACGATCGACGAGACGCTACAATAGCGCTTTGAAGAATCCGATCAGCAATGAGCGATACCATGACGAAACTTAGCGCGGCCGTGCTTGCCGCCGCCCTGTTCTCCGGTCCGGGCGCCGCCATGTCGGCCACCATCATCGAACTACGGGGCACCGACTCGGGTCATCCCATCGACAACGATATTGAAGTCAACGGTGAACGCGCCAGGATCACCGTGCGCGACGGCGGACAGTCGACCGACGTTCTTTACCACGCCTCGGCCGACACCATGTACGTGATCCAGCACGAGGACCGATCCTACCTCGAATTCACGGAAGAAGAGCTCGATCAGATGGGGACGCAACTGAAAAACATGATGGCCCAGATTCAATCCCAGTTGAACCAGTCCACGTCCGGCATGAGCGCCGAGCAACAAGCAGCGCTCAGCGGAATGTTGGCGCAGATGGGACTGAACGCACCGCCGGCGCCGGCCGACGAAGCGGTGAACGTGGAGTTCTCGGCAAGCGGACCGAAAACCGAGGTGGCCGGCATTCCCTGCGTGCGCGGCGCGCTTTCGGTCGATGGAGAGCCCGGTGCGCGCCTGTGCGTCGCGCGACGGGACGACATCGGCATTCCACCGGCCGACTACGACACGTTGGTCAACCTGGTGCAGTTCGGCGGTCGCGTCGCGGACAAGCTGACGTCTCTTTTTCCCGGCGCGGCGCCGCGCGTGCCCCCGTTCGACGTCACGAGTCTCGACGGCCTGCCCGTCCAGATCGAGGACGGCAACATGAGCGTCGCCGTCACCGCCGTGCGCCAGGAGCCGCGGCCGCCAATCACCCTTCCGGACGGCTACACCAAGCGAATGAACCCGCTCATCGGGCAGTAAACCGGCAGCGCGGGCACCGTCGTGCGGCCGCGACGACTACCTGACGAACGCGGCCGCCCGGTGCCCGACCCTGCGCGAGGAGGCTAGTCCCTGGCCAGTTCCTCGATGCCGGCGAACAGTTCGAGCGCCTCCGGGTTGGCGAGCGCCTCCCGGTTGGCCACCGTCTCGCCGTGCACGATCTTGCGTACCGCCAGCTCGACGATTTTTCCGCTCTTGGTGCGCGGAATGTCCGCGACCTGGATAATCTTCGCCGGCACGTGCCGAGGCGTGGCGTTGCGGCGTATCTTCTCCCGGATTTCCTTGCGAAGCGCGTCGTCAAGAACGTAGCCCTCCTTCAAGCGGACGAACAGGACCACGCGCACGTCGTTGTCCCAGTTCTGGCCGATGACCAGACTCTCGAGGACCGCATCCACTTTCTCCGCCTGCCGGTAGATCTCGGCCGTGCCGATGCGCACGCCGCCGGGATTGAGTACCGCATCGGATCGCCCGTAGATGATCCACCCGCCATGCTCCGTGCGCGCCACCATGTCCCCGTGACACCACACGCCCGGATACTTCTCGAAGTAGGCTTCCCGGTAACGCGTCCCGTCCGGATCGTTCCAGAAGCCGATGGGCATCGACGGAAAACTGTTCATGCAGCACAACTCGCCTTTCTCGCCGGCCGCCAGGGGCTGACCATCGTCATCCAGCGCCTGCAGGTCCATGCCAAGCGCCGATGCCTGAATCTCGCCTCGCCAGACCGGCAGCATGGGACTGCCGCAAACGAAGCAGGCGACGATGTCGGTCCCACCCGAAATCGACGAAAGGCACACATCCGCCTTGACCGACTGGTAGACGTAGTCGAAGGCCTCGGGCGACAACGGTGATCCGGTCGACAGGATACGCCGCATGGCCGACAGGTCGTGGGTTCGTGCCGGCTCGATGCCGGCCTTGGCGCAGGCGTCGATGAATTTCGCCGACGTGCCGAATACCTCGATCGATTCGTCGGCGGCAAAATCGAACAAGACGTTGCCGCTCGGGTAGAACGGCGAACCGTCGTACAACATCAAGGTCGCTCCGCTCGCCAGGCCCGTTACGAGCCAGTTCCACATCATCCATCCGCAAGTCGTGAAGTAGAACAGGCGCGTGAGATCGCCGACGTCGCAGTGAATGACATGTTCCTTCAGATGCTGCAACAGCGTGCCGCCCACGCCGTGCACGATGCACTTGGGAACGCCTGTCGTACCGGAGGAGTACATGATGTAGAGCGGATCGTTGAATCCTACCGGCACGAAGTCGATCTCACGAGCCGTACTCGACGCCGTGAATTTCTCCAGCGTGACGGCATTGGGGATTCGCGAGACATCGGGGGCCGGATCGACGAACGGCACGACGATCACCCGCTGCAACGAAGGCAGTGCGCTGGCAATCTCGGCGAGGCGAGCGAGACAGTCGTGGGATTTTCCGTTGTAGTGGTAGGCGTCGGTGCTGAACAGGAATTTCGGCTCGATCTGGCCGAAGCGGTCGAGTACGCCGCTGACGCCGAAGTCCGGCGAACACGACGACCACACGCCGCCCGCGGCGGTGGTGGCGAGCATGGCGACGACGGTGGCGGGGATGTTGGGCATGAAGCCGGCGACACGGTCTCCGGGCGACAAGCCGGCGTCCCGCAGCGACGCGGTCAGTGCCGCGACCGCCTCGAACAATTCGTCGCGGCTGATTCGCTGTACGTTTCCCGGCTCGTCGCGGAAAATGATTGCCGGCGCCGCGCCGCGGTGGCGCAACAGGTTTTCCGCAAAGTTCAGCCGGGCGTCGGGAAACCAGCGCGCGCCAGGCATCTGATCGCGGTCGGCGACGATGCGCTCACCCTGGTCCGACGCCACCACGTCACAGTACGACCAAAGAGATTGCCAAAACGATTCCGGACATTCCACCGACCATCGGTGTAAATCAGCGTAAGTCTGCATGGTACGACCGCTTTCCTGCGACGCCCGCTCCATGAATCTGAACATGTGGGAGCGTTCGACCGCGTCGCGTGCGGGGGACCAAAGCGGATTGTTCACGAGCCTGCCTCGAGTTGAAGTTGATTCCAAGTGAGATGAAAACCTGCGCGCCGGCGACATACCATTGCATGAGTTGCGCCCGCGGGGTGGCGCAATGGTACAGCCGTTACCGCTCGCAAGGTGAGCTTGCGCACGGGGCAGCGGTTGCATGGATACCTCTTATGCAATATATTTTTGCATAAATCAATCCAGGCATCGTCGTTTTGCGCGATCGGCGCCGGCGTCGACCTGCCCTCCGAAAAAAATGAGCAGATAGGATTTCGCCATGTCCGCCGATGCCACATCGTTGTTCGAAGATCTGACCGCCAAGCTCGTCCAGGAGGCACGAAACCGGCTACCGGCCGCCGAGGCCGACCTGATCGAGCCGTTCCTCGAGCAATACTACCGCCAGGCCGCGCTGGACGAATTCGAGGAGACCCCCATCGGCGACCTGTACGGCTCCGCGATGTCCCATTGGCAGCTCGGACGATCGCGCAAGAGCGAAACCTCGCTGATCCACGTCTACAACCCGCACTACGAAAAGCACGGCTGGCAGAGCACGCATACCATCATCGAAGTCGTCACCGACGACATGCCCTTCCTCGTCGACACGATCTCCCTGGTGCTCAATCGCAACGACCTGACCATACACCACACGCTGCACCCGGTCATCGGCAACAAGCGCGACAAGAAGGGTCAGATCGAGGAAACCCTGCCCTTCGACAAGGTCACCAAGGACGCCACGCTCGAGTCGTTCATGCAGTTCCACGTGGATCGCCTGACCGGCACGGAGCGACTCGAGCACGTACAACGCGAGATTTCCGAGGCGCTCGACGACGTGCGCCTGGCTTACAACGACTGGGACGCCATGCGCAAGGCCGTCTCTGACCTCGGGTATCAGCCTAGCCGGCACGGTCCGGTCAAGGCGCACGTCAGCGCTGGCAAGGTGAAGGTCGGCGCGGTCCAGACGGGCAAGCTCCAGGCGGGCAAGTCCGGCGAGATCGAAGTTCACGTCAAGGGCGGCGGCAAATACGCGGTCAAGGCGTCTCACGAAGGCCTGGGGATCGACGCGTCCCAGGAGGGCAGCGGCAAGGTCAAGGTCAAAGTCGACGTGCCCGAGGGCGCGAAGGCCGGTGACCACGACCTGACCGTCACCG
>JAUIEZ010000002.1 GCA_030429665.1 Gammaproteobacteria bacterium
GTACGAAAGAGCGTCGCCCCGAGCGATAGCTGCAGGCGGCATGCAACTCGCGCGCCTGTCCCCTCTCGACGACCTCCGGGACCATTTCCACTCACCAGCTGAATCTTCGCGACTTGCTCGATTCACCGATTCGTCTAGGGCGTGCTCAAGCGCAAGCGATAGGGCAGTACCGAACGCATGCCGCCATTTCGTCCCGCGACGTTCAGTATCCATTCCCCCGCCTCGGACAACCGCACGACGAGCAGGTCGTCTCGATCAGGCGCTTCGTCGCGAAGCCAGTTGCCGTTCGGTGCGCGGAACACGCCGATGTTCAGATCGACACCCGGCGGCGAGTCAACGGTTTGCACCTGCAATATCGTCGCACCGGTCGTCGCGATTCGATAGCGGTCCCGGTCGGCACGCGGCAGGATGGTGCCGACGATCTCGCCGCTCCCCTCGACCACGCGCGCCGATTCGGTATCGTTGTTGGGCTCGAAGACGTCCGCGCTCGGCGTGAACGTCGTCTCGAGTCGATAGCGACCGATCGAGCGCATCCCCCCGTTGGCACCCGTAGCGCGAAGCACGTACTTGCCCGGCGCCGGCAAATCCACCACCAGCCGGTCCGCCTCGTCGCCCGCCATGTCGGGCAGCCAGTTGCCGTTCGGATACGGGTACACGCCGACGCGTACATCCACCTCGTCGGGGCGCTCGGCGACATGAACGTCCCACTGTCCGTGCCGCTCCGACTCGAACACGTAGTGGTCCCGGTCGGCGCGCGGCAGGATGGTGCCGACGATCTCGCCGCTCCCCTCGACCACGCGCGCCGATTCGGTATCGTTGTTGGGCTCGAAGACGTCCGCGCTGGCCACGAAACGGGCGACCACCCGATAGGCAGAAGCGCTCGACATGCCACCGTTGGCGCCGCTGACGCGAACTATGTAGGCGCCGGGCGCGGCAAGATCCACCACGATGCCCAAGTCGTCCCGGGAGTCCACGTCCGGGAGCCAGTTGCCGGCAGGGGCGGGATAGACACCCAACTTCAACGTGACGCCTGGCGGCGATTCGACGACACTGAATCGCCATTCGCCGTGGTGAGGCGCGTCGAACACGAACTCGTCCCGGTCCGCGCGCGGCTCTATGGTGCCGGTAATCGCGGCGTGTGCCGTTAAGGATGGACGCGCATCGTCGTCGACGCCCTCGCGCACCGCTACCGGCTGGCGCGAATGCGGTTGTGGCGAAGCACTGTCGCTCGATGGCGTCGCGGTCGGCGGACGTGACGTCAAGGAGGCATCCGAGCGACAATGTTCGATACCCCGTGAAGCGAGGCGCGCCTCGACATACTCGCGCAAAGTGCAGTGATTGAGCGAATCGAGCTCACGGTGACGTGACCACAAGTATTCGTCGTAGCTCGCGCCGCCGGCATCGTCCGGTTTTGCATTGACCGTAATGCGCCCGGTGGGCGTGATGCCTTGAACTTGCGCCCATCGGGTGTAGGTCAGCTGGTAACCCGGTTCGGCATTCCGAGGCGGCTCGGCCACCGCTATCCATTCGCGAACCAGCGCGAGCGTTCGCTCGGAATCATTGCCCGTTCCGGTTTCCCGGTAGAACGGTTCGCCGGCCGCCAGCGACAGACCCTCGATGTCACCGATGGCCGATAGCCACGGGTCGTTGGCGGCGGTGATGCGCGTCACTGGCGACGCACTGTCGATCATTACTTCAAGGCCGACCCATGGTGTTTGCTGTCCGTCGCCCAGTTCGCCGTGTGCGCGCGCCGTGCCCGGATCCACGTCAGTGATAACGCCGTGCGACCGAAACACGCCCGCCCGGGAAAAGCCCGAGGTCCGAATCTCGAAGCGGTCGCCGGGCGACGGATCGAGCGGACCTTCCACGATCATCGTCACTTTTTGGCCGCTGACTGCATCGACCCAGGCGGTGATTTCGGCGGCCAGCGCGTTGCCGGCACATGCAACTGCCGCGAGGACCACGAGAAGGCGGATCATGGGCACGAATCCGGCCGCAGTTCGGACAGTGACGGTCCATCGTCATCGCTTGCCTTCCAGGTATCTTCAAGAAGAACGGACGGTGGCAGTCGACTGCCAGGCACCGGCTTGGTGCGAACGGTAATGCCCGGCGCGCCGTTGAACAGGACAGGTATCTTCGACAGGCCGGGAATAGCCGGAATGTCCGCCTCGCAGGGATCGGTGTTGTAGCGGTCGCGGAACGCCGCGATCACCTGCAAAGGATCGGCGTCTCGTTCGACCACGATGCGCACGTCATGGTGACCCGAAAGCTGATAACTGCCCCCGGCGTAATGCGGCGTGAATCCGCTGCCGCTGACGCGAATGACGAACACGGCGGATTCCGCGGGCACCTGGACGGGGACGCAGTCGGGATCCGACAGGTGAACGTTCAACCCTTCCAGGCGCGCGCGGCGATCTGCCACGGCCTCATGATCGAGCGGGCAGTCCATGGCGTCGATCTCCTGCTCGACTCTCAGGTTGATCTCCGAATCGTCGCCGCGACAGGCGATCGCCCGTCGCTGCAACTGTTGCAGCAGCCCGTCGACGGTTCGCAGGGCTGTCGCCAGAGACTGTTCGCGACGATCGAGTTGAGCGAGCATGGCCTCGGGCCCACCGTTCCAGCACGACTCGATGCCGGTCCGCATAAGCTCGGACCGGCTTTGCGTACCGGGCGACAACGCCGCCACTTCGGCCTCGATCAACTCCCGCGCCGAATCCAGGCGACAGGCCGACAGTTCATCTTGAACGAGTTGTGCGCGATTGCCCATCGTGAAGAAGTGATCGGCAAGATCGATCAGCTTGTCGGCTTCCTTTTCGAATGCACCACGGCAGTGATCGACGTCGGCGTTCTGCCGAATTGACCAGATATATTGCTCCAGCGTGTCCAGGGGTAGCGACCCGCCGGGCGCGCCGCAGCTCGCGATACTGCGCTCGACGGATCGTCTCGCCTCACCGAGGACTTCCTCGATCATGCGTTCGAACGACCGCTTGCGCTCTTCGATCCCGGTCGGACGAAACCGCTCTCGAAAAGACACGTAGCGATCGACAAGCCGATTGTGGGTTTGCAGCGACTGACGCCAGTACCTGTAGGGACTGTACGTCTCCTGGAGCAGTTTCTCCTGTTCCACGACCGACCGTGGCTCAATCTCGAACCATCGACACATGGTACGGTGCCGGTAGAATGCCAGATCGCGCCGGTGCCTAAGAATCGACGCCCTCAGCTTGAGTTCGGCCACTTCGAAATCGGCTTGTGCCCGGTCGAATTCGCACGAGTCGAGTTCGAACTTGGCGTCTTCGATTTCTCGCATCAATCGCGATTCGGCTATCGCCGGCACCGATGTCAGCAGCGACTCGACCTGTCCGGCCGCTTTGCCAAACGGCGCGAAAAATTCCGCGATCTTGCCTTGCGTCCATTGTCCGGCGTCTTCGAGCGCGTCTCCCCAGTCCTGGATCGATCCCGGGGCGAAGTTGGAGACGAAGGCGGACGGCCCGTCGGTCGCCACTTTCTCGGCAAGTGAAACGAAGGTCTGCGTCAGTTCGTAACCGGTTTCAAGAACGCGCGCCCCATCGACGAAACGCTCCCACTCGCGGCGCCTGGCTTCCGGCATGTCCGCCGCGGTGATGCCCGCCTTGATGGTGCACGCGGCCACGTCCCTGAGATACGACGTCACGGAAGCGAGCAGATTGGTTCGCCTCTCTTCCGCCTGTTGGTCGGAAGCCTCGCTGCCGCTTACGATTCCGGCCGCGTCCGCTACCTGCTGTAGCGCGTCGGTCACTTTCTGACACGTTGTTACGGCCGTCATGGCCGCGGTGGGCGTGTCGGCCCGGGAAAACGACTCGGTGCAGGACTCGAATTCGGCGTGTTTCGCCTTCGCGGTTTCAAGAAATACGCCACGGCTGCATAAGCGATCGAAATTGCGCGCGAAGCGTGGAAGTCCGTCGAACCAGCCGGGGCAGCGGCCAAGCTCGTCCGACGCCTTGAAAAGGTCGCCCTCGAAGGCGCCGGCCTCGGCCACCCTCGACGTCATGTTCCACTCGAGCTCGCTCCAACCCGTCCACGGCCGAGGCATCCCCGACGGCGACAGTGGAACCTCGGCGCGGACGACAGGCATGTGAAACAGGTTGCCCGCTGCGACAAACGCAACCACGAGCAGGATCAAAGACCGACGGTCCAATCGAAACTCCCCCCTTTTTTTAATCCGGATGATGCCATCGTGCGGCGATCTGAGCCAGTCGACGTCCATGGCGCCGCGAATAGTCAACCTGTTTTTCGACGGCGCCACGCGACGAAAAGACGAAGAACGCCTGGTCAGTGCCTCGCGTTGGTGCGAACGCCCCTGCTTGGCGCCCCATGCCGGTTCGTCCGGTACCAAACCTCGGAGGTAAAGCACTGAAAAACCATGATCACAAGGTTGGCATGAAGCATGCTTGCATTAATTCTGCCCAAACAACGCGGGAGTGGTGACGATGAACAACTATCAATCCGAGTTTCGCAACTACGAGTTCGAAGTCGTTTTAGACTACATGACGAGCAAGGTGGCCGAGTTCGGCATGTCCAGGCAGTACGACCGGCTCGACCTCGCAGAGGTTCTTCTCGACTACGACGTCACCACCATCGACCGTCTGCCGGACGTCGTTTCGCTGGCCCGAAACCTGCAAATGGGAAAGATCGGGGTCAAGGAGCACTAAGCGGTCGGCACGACGCTATGTTCATCGGTCACGATACTTCATCACGTCCAGACCGAGAGAACGGCCATCAGCGCGAACCCGGCCAGCAGCACGCCGAACTTCAGTGCGTTGTTTTCGTCGCGGGAAAATACCTCGTTGATGATTTCCATGCTGGCCACGTAGAGGAAAGTACCGGCGGCCAGCGCGTCGAACAGCGCCTCGGAAAGTTCGGCCGCCTGGTTCTCCATTGCGGCGCCGAACAGGACGCCGGTCGCGATGCCGGCCGGCGTCATGACGGAAAACAGCGCCAACGTACGCCAGACGCGCCCGGCGGCGATTCCAGCCTGTCTCAGTACCGCGCTCAGCGCGAAGGCCGCCGATCCCTTGTGAGCGAGAATCGCGATCAGGACGCCGGCGAAAGCACCCTTGTCGGTTTCCAGTCCCAGCGCAATGCCCGCAATCACCGAGTGTATGGAGAGCACGAGAGCGAGGAGATAGGGATACAGCCCTGGCTGTTCCGCCGGCGGCGCCCCGGTGACGGCGTGGCTGCCGGCGAATACGACGCGCTCGGGCACCATGACCAGTAGGAAGCCGATTCCGACGAGCATGGCCACCCAGCGTACTTCGCTGTCGACCACGGCGGCCATGTGCGCCTGTGCATCGCCCAGCAGGTGGACGAGCGCGGCGCCGAGGAAAACGCCGCCGGCGAGCGCGTTGCCGAGGGTAAGACGCCATGCGCCTTTCTCGGTATCCGCGACGCGCAATGCGAACGCTCCACCGGCAATCGCCGCCAGCGCGACGACGAGCGCGGCCATGATTTTCAGTTCAATCGGCACCGGCGGTATCTACCTCGCACATGCACGGCATGAGACCGGAAGCGTACACCACCCAGCGCAAGCGACACACCGCGAGCCTATGCGCAGGCCTGATCGGCCAATACCGAATGCGCCCAGGCGGCATGACGGACGAGCATATCATCGAATCCGACACGCCCGACCAGCTGGATCCCGATCGGCAGATCATTTTCGCCCCGGCCGGCCGGCAGGTTGACGGCGGGCGCACCGAGCAAGGTCCACATTCGCGAGAACAACGGATCCCCGGTGCTCTCGTGGCCGGCCGGCGCCTCGCCGGTAGTGCTCGGGCTCAGTATGAAGTCGACGCCGTCCAGTAGTTCATCGAGACGCTTCTCCCATTCGCGCGCGAGTGTGATCGCCCGGTCGTATTGCTCGAACGTCATTTCGAGACCGGACTCTATCAGGCGTGCCATGGGCGCGCTCAGGTGCTCACGATGATGCGTGTATTCGAACATTCTCGATCGTGCGACCTCGTACGCCATGACCACCTTATGGGCCTCCGTCAGTGCCCCGTCATCCGGCCCGAACGTCACCTCGTCAACGATTACGTTTTCGTTCGCCAGCAACCGCGCGGCCCGCTCCACCGCGGCCTGGACGGCCTCGGACGCCTCTGCCCAGTGCGGTGTTCGCACCAGTGCGACCCGGGCCGGTTTCGAAGGTGCTGCCTCTTCGGCGCCGCGCATCAACGCTCGGCGCACGATAATCAGGTCGTGGGCGTCCCGCACGAAGAATCCCAGCGAATCCAGGGTCTGCGAGACAGTGCAAACGCCGCCAAGGTCGAATTCGCCGCGACTGGACTTGTATCCCACCACGCCGCAGTAAGCCGCGGGACGGATGATCGAGGCGGCGGTCTGCGTGCCGAGGGCAAGCGGCAGCATGAAGTCCGCGACGGCCGCGGCCGAACCTTGCGACGAACCACCCGGCGTGTGCGACAGGTTCCGCGGGTTGCGGGTCTTGCCGGGATGGAAACAAGCGAATTCCGTGGTCACCGTCTTGCCCGCGGCCAGCGCGCCGCACGCGCGCAGCGACGCGATGCAACCGGCGTCCCTACCAGCCTGGCGGCCCTTGTATATCGGGCTTCCCCAACCGGTCGGCATGTCGAAAGTATCCATGAGATCCTTGACGCCGAATGGAATCCCTTCGAGCCCGGATCCGAGCAACGATGTCGTCCGCAGTGATCGTTGTAATCGCTCGGGATCGATGTACTCGAATGCGCGTACCTGCCCGTCGCGCGCGGCGATGCGATGAAGGCACGCATCGAGCAACGCGATTGCGTCGAATTCTCCGCGACGGCGCAGCGTCGTCAGTTCGGTTAACGAAAGCTTGTTGAGGTCGGTCATGCAGAACTCCAAGGCAAATTGCTGATTGTGATTATCCCGCGCATCCCCGGTAACGAACGTCTCGCGCCCACGCGCCGGCAAGCGGCTATAATCGCCGACCATGACCCCGTCCGACCCTCCGCGCACGCCGTGACCTTCGTCCCTCCCACATCATGTTGAGCGTTCGCCAGCTTCGATACGCGCTCGCCGTGTGGCGCGAGGGCACATTCGTCAAGGCCGCCGAAAAGGTGCATATCTCGCAGCCGGCGATCAGCGAACAAGTCAGTCAGCTGGAGGCGACGATCGGTTTCGAACTGTTTCGGCGTACCGGGCACGGGGTCGAAGTCACCGACCTTGGCCGCACGTTTCTTCTCGAGGCCGAGGAGGTGTACCTCGGCATGCTGCAATTGAACGAGACTGCGAGCCGGCTGCGCGGCGCCCAGGGCGGACTGTTCTCCATCGGCTTGAGTTCCGGCGTCACGCCGTTCCTCGTCCCCAAGATTATCGAGGCGCTGAAAGACGTTTCGCCAAGGCTGCGGCTTGCCGTGTCCACCGCGACGACGCGGCAGATCTACAAGTCGCTGCTGGACGACAGCCTGGAAATCGGATTCACCGTGGAAACGAATCCGCGCGTTCTGCCGCGCGAATTGTTGAGCGAACGGGTCGCATCGGATCGCATGACCCTGGTCGTGCCGCGTGGCCACCGATTCACCCGGAGAAAGTCGGTCAGGCTCAAGGAGTTGGAAGCCGAGCCGCTTATCATGAACGAGCTTTCCGTCGGATATAGCGAAATCGTGATGTCGATGTTCAGCGATCTCGGACTGCAAGCCAATATCGCCGCGATCTGCGACAATTTCACCACCATCGTCGCCATGGTCCGCGCCGGTGCCGGGATCTCGCTGATTCCGCAGCGAAGCGCCGGCATCGAGGCGGCCTCGGAAGATCTTTCGCTCATCCCGGTACGGCCAAACCGCACCATTCACGTCACCATGGTGCGCCGGGTACAGAAAATGTCCCCGAACGCGGAACTGTACACGGACGCCATTCGCAATCATCTCCTGGATGCCGCCCTGCTCTCGGGCTAATCCGCCGAACCGTCGGCGCCGAAAGGCGTACCCCGTGCCACCGCGAGATTCAGAACGCGCTGTTCGTCGAAGGTCACGATCTCGTGATTCCGAAGCACCACGCGTCCGTCGACGACGACGTGCCTGGCGCGAACACCACCGCCGGCAAAGGCAAGCTGGCAATGCAGGTCATTGGCCGGCGCGAACGGCAGCGCGGCGCGCTCGAACGCCGCGAAATCCGCACGACACCCGGCTGCCAATCGGCCGTCTCCCATGTCGAATACACGGCCGGCATTGATCGTGGCCAACGACAAGGCCTGCCTCGCGCTGATCCAGTCACTCGGATCGTCGTTGGACAGGCGCGGCAGGAGCGCTGCGACCTTTACCGACTCGAGAACGCTCTGAGAGTCGTTACTCGCCGCCCCGTCGGTGCCGATTACCACGTCGACGCCGCGGTCGCGCATTCGCTCTATCGGGGCGCGGCCGCTGCCGAGTCGAAGGTTGCTGACCGGGTTGTGCACGACGGCGCTGCGCGTGGATGCGAGAATCTCCAGGTCTTCGGGTCCACACCAGACGCAATGCGCCAGGGAGACGTGCGGCCCGAGGATTCCGAGACGATCGAGGTGCCGTACGGCCGAATCGCCGAACCGGCTGCGGGCCAGGGCCACCTCGTCACGGGTCTCGTCGACGTGCATCTGTAGTGCGATACCGTAGTGATCGCACAACGCGCCCGCCGCACGCAACAACTCGTCACTGCATCGGGTAGGCGCCGACGGACCAATGGCGATTCGCAGGCGCCCCTCCGTTCCGTCCCATCGCTCTGTGCATTCCCGCAGCATGTCGACCTGCTCCGCGCAGGAAATCGGCTGCTTCACCCAGGCTGGGACGTTTCGGTCGCGAACCATGACTGCCACGGTGGCCCTGATACCGGATTCCAGCCAGGACGTCGCGGCCGAATCCACGCTCAGACGATTCGCCGGTGTCTGGCGAAAATGGTCGACGACGGCGGTGACGCCGCCGTGCAGCATCTCGGCCGCGCAGAGCAGGATACCGAGACGAATGGACTCGTGATCCAGATGATCCAGTCGCCCCCAAACGGTTTCCAGCCAGCGCCCCAGGGGCGCCGTGTCCGCGAGCCCCCGCGCCAGGGTTTCAGGCGAATGCGTGTGACCGTTGCACAAACCCGGCGTCACCACCACGTCCCGACCGTCCAGTGTGTCCGTCGTCGACCAGCGCGCGGCCTCGCCTGGACCACACGCCGCGATCCGTCCATCGAGCACGACGATGTCGCAGTTCTCCAGCACGCTGAATTCCTCGTCGAACGGAAGCACCGTCGCGTTCTTGACGACGAGGTCGGCCGCGTGGGAATTCGATTGCGTCATCTCGCGCACCGTCCGTTCGAGGGGCCGACGCGCCGGTTGCGTGCATCACGCCGACGGCCGGCGTGTCGCGAATCAGGCTTCGTCGCCACGAGCCATCCGTTCCATTTTCCGCGTATCGACGAGGCGGCCATGGCTGACGACGTGTCGCGGCGGTGTATGGTAGCGAAGCGCCTCCAGCTCGTCCGGTTGATCGAGAACGACCATGTTGGCGTCGGCGCCGACCGATACGCCATGGCCGGCCACATTGATGGAGCGCGCTGCATCCGTGGTCACCATGTCGTAAAGCCTGTCGATCTCCGAGCGAGTCGTCATCCAGAGCAAATGCGACGCGAGAAATGCCACTTCGAGCATGTTGTTGCGTCCAAAGGGATAGTACGCGTCCGAGATGTCGTCCTGCCCGATGCTGACGAGCACGCCGGCTTCCAATAGATCCTTGACGCGTGCGTGCAGGGGACCGGTATGCGGATCGCTCACGATCGCCACGCCCGCCCGCTTTAGGGTCTCGACCAGACGGTAGAAGTACGGCGCGGGATACTCGCCCATGGCACGGCAGTGATGCGCGAGGGCGCGGTTCGTCCAGTTCCGCTTCGTCGCCTCCCGCGCCATCATCTCGAGTGTCCGCAGTGACGGGTCGCCGGCATCGTCGAGCAGCATGGACACGTCCTTGTCGAACGCCTGGGCGAGATCGAAGCAGAAAGATACATGTTCCGCCGCTTCCTCGTCGGTGTACTCGATCCAGGGTATGCCGCCGACCACGTCGGCCCCCAGTTCCATCGCCTGCCGCATCAGCTTGTCGGTGCCGGGGTCCTTGAGTATGCCGTCCTGGGGAAAGGCGGTTACCTGGATGTCGACGATGCCGCGAAACTCCTCGCGCACCGCGACGAGCGCCCGAACGCCTTCGACGCCGGCAATCGAATCGACGTCAGCCAGCGCGCGCACGTGCAGGTTGCCGTGTAACGCCGCGAGCGCGACAGCACGTCGAGCGGATCGGACCATGTCCTCTAGAGTGAGCGATCGCTTGACTTCGCGCGCCTTTTCGATGGCCGACATGGCCTTGCCCATTCCTTGTCCGTGGTACTCGCGCAATGCGACTTCATCCATTTTCTCGAGCGTCCAGACCTTGCAGAGATGCAGGTGCGTATTGACGAAAGACGCGGTCACCAGGTTTCCGCCGGCGTCGATCTCCTGCCGGCCCCTCGCGTCAATACTTGACTCGATGGCCGTGATCACACCGTCCGATACCGCCAGGTCGTGCTCGGCATGTCCGCCGCCGCGCAGTCGGCCGCGTCGAATGACGATGTCGTGCTGCTCGTTCTTCATCTTGATATCCAATGCGTCTTCATGAGAGTAACGTCGAAGCCGTTTGCCGCCGCCTCGTGGCGGGATTCGTCATTGCATCAATCCCGGCAGGAAGGTCACCGTGGCCGGCACGAACAGAACAACGGTAAGCGCTATTGCGTCGCAGGCCAGGAACGGCATTCCCGCCATGTATATCTGGCGCATCGTGGTCTCCTTCGGCGCCACGCCCTTCATCACGAAAAGCAACATGCCGAAAGGCGGGGTCGTCAACGCCATCTGCAGATTGATCAGCATCAATACGCCGTACCATATCGGATCCAGGCCCAGCGCGTTGATTACCGGGATGTAGATCGGCAGCATGATCAGCATGATGGCGACCTGCTCCATGAACATTCCCAGTATCAACACCACGATTTGCATCAGGATGACGACGATAAGGGGTTCGATGGCCAGCGTCAGTACGTACTCGAGCATATCGCGGCTCGCACCGGAATAGGCCAGCACCTGGCTGAACGCCAGGGCGCTGGTGAGTATCGTCAGCATCATCACCGAAATCTGCACCGTTCCCGTTACCGCCTTCTTCAGGCTCTCGAAGGTCAGGCCACGGTACGCCGCGGCCAGCACGATCGAACCGAAGCAACCCAGGGCGGCAGCCTCCGTGGGCGTCGCCACACCTATAACGATGACCCCCGTCACCAGGAAGACGATGACGCCAAGCGGCAAGAGATACTTGACGACCCCGATGAGTTTGTCGCGAAGCGGAACGCGCTCCAGGTCATAGGCGGGAGTCAGGTGTGGTTGCAGGCGGCACCGTACGATGATGTAACCCAGGTAAAGCACCGCCATGATGAATCCGGGAATCAAGGCCCCGATGAGTATCTTTCCGATCGACAACTTGCCAACCGCGGCGAGTATGACCGCGAGCGAACTCGGCGGTATCATCATGGCCAGCCCGCCACTTCCGATGATCGGACCGATGGACATCGGTGACTTGTATCCGCGACGCTGCATCTCGGGTAACAACATCGTCCCGAGCAGTGCGGTGTTCGCCATGGTCGAACCGCTCAGGCTCGAGAAAACCGTTCCGGTGACTACCGTGAGGATGCTCAATCGACCCGCCAAACGGCCCAGCAGCTTGTCCAGCACATCCAGCGCCTTGAATGCGAGATTCGAGTGCCAGAGTATCTCCCCCATCAACACGAACAGGGCAATCGGCAGCAGCGTGAAGCTGCTGACGGCGTCGTACATGCTGAGAACCAGCGAATGAAAGGCGCGCCCACCGCCCTGCAGTATGAATATCGCCCCCAGGTTCACGGCCAGGAAAGCGAATGCGACCGGAATGCCTATGACGATAAGTACGCCAAGCGCCGAGAAGATCAGCAGGAGTATGGCCCACCATTCCATGTCAGGCGATCCTCCGCGCGTTTCTGCATACCGTCACCGCCTTTCTCGTGAACTCGATCGTGGTCAGACCGAGACCGAAGGTGACGATGGCGATAAGTATGAACTTGGGAATGGGATAGATTCCGTAGGTGACGATTCCCCGCGAGAAGTGATCCACGGTCGCGGCGAAGCCATAGTACGTCGCGATACCGCAAGCCAACGCGGACAGCAATGCGGCTATCAGGTCGACACGCCAATGCCAACGATCGGGCAACCGCTGAACGACGATCTCGATTCGCACGTGCTCGCCGCGGCGAGCCAGCCATGCCATGCCGAGAAAAGGTACGCAAACCAGAATATGTTCGGTGACTTCGAACACCCAACCGATCGGCGCGTCGAAAAAATAACGTCCCACCACGTCCGACGTCACGAGCACCACCGTCGTGAGGATCAGCACGCCGACTATCACCGCGCAAATCGACACCACCGCGTCATATACGGAGACGAACCAGGCTCTCTGTCGCACAAAAAACGCCTCTAATAAGGAATGCTCGGCAACAAAAAAGCCGCTACCACTGACGATATCGTGGTGATAGCGGCTCTAATGCTGGAATGGCCGCTCTTGTCCTGGGCCACTCTTGCCCGATGTTACGTGACCTGGATCATCCACCTAGCTTCTGCAGGTCGTCCGCGTATTCGGGGCTCTTTTCCTTCAGATCGGCCCAGCGCGTGTCGTAGGCGGCATCAAGGTAGGTCTTCGTTTGTTCCTCGTCGAACTCGATGAACTCCAGGCCCGCTTCCTTGAGCAACCTGTCTTCATCGGCCACCTTTTTCTCGACGAATTTCGTCATTTCATTCTCAACGTCCATGGCGATCTGCTCCAACTCGGCCCTGATGTCTTCGGGCAGGCCGTCCCAGACTTCCGCGTTCATGAGCAGGGCGTTGTCCTTGTAATAGAACGGTACGTTGATTACGTACTTCGTCACCTCGTGCAACGCAAAGTCCATGATGCCGACATAGGTCGATCCGAATCCGTCGACGACGCCGCGCTCGATCGCAGTGTATATCTCGGTGGTCGGCATGTTCACCGGCGTCCCGCCGAGGCCGTTGACAAGAGGCACGTAAACGGGCGACACGCGGATTTTCATCCCCGTCAGGTCGGGCTGTTCGATGTTCTTGTTAACGTACAGTCTGAACCCGACGTTCGGGACGCCGGTGAGATTCGAAAGGTAGATCACACCGCCTTTCTCGCGATGAATCTTCCGCATAAGATCGTAGTAACCGGTTTCTCGCATTTCCTGCGGCGACTTTCTCGCCAACAGCATTGCGGAGGCTTCGGGCACCTGCGCGGTATAGTAGGCAGCGGCGCCGAGGACCACGTCCGCCACACCGTTTCGCAGCGCCTCGAACTGCTCGAACGCGGGAACCACCTCGGGACCACCGAGGTACTTCAGCGTCAGGCGTCCCTTGAGACGTTCCTCGATCATTTCCTGGAACATGAAAAATGGCTGGCTGGACGCATAGTCCTTGGTCCACGGCGTCATGCCCTTCAGTTCGATAACATCGGCTCTCGCGGTCGTCGCACCGAACGCCGCCGCCACGCCTGCCACGGCGCCGACGACCATCTTGAGGATTGATGACTTGCTCACGTTGATACCCTCCGGTAACTCTATGTGTCTGGATCTGTCTACTATCGCCGTCCGTTTCGTTCACGACGTACCGCCATGTATTGGCAAGATAATCGTAATAGGCCCTATTGACCCGTACAATAATTAAAAAACGATAGTGCCATAGGAGCCACCTATATCGCGTCGAAGTCGCGCAATGGGCGCCTAACGTGCATGATTTCCGGGTGCAACGTATTACTCGGCCTTCTTGAACAGATCCCGATATCGATCGCGAAGCACGTTCTTTTGCACCTTTCCCATCGTGTTTCGAGGCAACTCGTCCGCGAAAACGTATTTCTTCGGACGCTTGAATCCCGCCAGTCGCGCGGCGACCGCTTCTTTGAGTCCTTCCAGGTTGACGTCCACTTCCGTCGCCGAAACCAGTACGGCGACCACGCCTTCACCAAAGTCCGGATGGGGCACGCCGATGACCGCGCTCTCGACAATGCCGTCCTGTTCGTCCAACACCTGCTCGATCTCTTTCGGATAGACGTTGAAACCTCCGGAAATGACGAGGTCGCGGCCGCGACCGACGATCTGCAGGTAGCCATCCTCGTCAAAGCGGCCGAGGTCGCCCGTAATGAAGAAACCGTCGTCGGTAAACTCCACCCGGGTCTTTTCAGGCATTCTCCAATAACCTCGAAATACATTGGTTCCACGAACCTGCACCATGCCTACCTCTCCGTCGCCGACGGGCTCGCCCGTATCCTTGTCGCGGATTCTTACCTCCACGCCGGGAAGCGCGAACCCGACGGTGCCGGCGCGTCGCTCCCCTTCGTAGGGATTGGATGCAATCATGTTGGTTTCGGTCATCCCGTAGCGTTCCAGTATTCGATGCCCCGTTCGCCGCTCGAACTTGACGTGCGTTTCCGGAAGCAATGGCGCGCTGCCGGATACGAACAGTCGCACACCGGCGGTCGCCCCGCGCGAAAGCGCGCGATGTTGCAGCAGCCGGGTGTAGAAAGTCGGAACCCCCATCATGACCGTGGCGCGATCGAGCTTTTCGATCACGCGTTCGACATCGAAGCGGGGAAGGAAGATCATGGCGCTCCCGGCGACGAGCGAAACGTTGGTTGCCACGAACAGGCCGTGGGTATGGAAAATCGGCAAGGCATGAAGCAGTACGTCATCGGCCGAGAATCGCCAAAGTCGGGCGAGTACCCGCGCGTTGGACAACAAGTTGGCATGGGTGAGCATCGCACCCTTCGATTTGCCGGTGGTACCCGAGGTGTACAAGAGCGCGACGAGATCGTCGTCGTCTCGGGCGACGGGATCGAATGTCGACCGCTGCCGGCGCGAACGTTCGGCCAAGGTGCCCGATCCGTCGGCGTTCAAGGTGAACAGGCTGGCGCCATGGCGCCTGGCGATCGGCGCGAGCGATACTTCGTTCGACCCGTCGCAGACCAACAGGCTCGCGCCTGCGTTCTCTACGAAGTAGTCGACCTCGTCCGACGTGTAAGCTGTGTTCAACGGCAGAAATACCACGCCTGCCTGAACGCAGGCCGCGTACACGGCCAGTGCCTCCGGTGTCTTGGCTGCCTGCAAGGCAAGTCGGTCACCGGGGCCGGCGCCCGCTTCGACGATGGCGTTGGCGAATCGCGCCGCCATGTCCAGAAAGGCGTCGTAGGACAAAGACTCGCCGTTCTGCAGGAGGAGAAACGGGTTGGCGTTACCGGCATGACGCGCGAACAGCGCATCGTACAGCAGGTTAGTCATCGGTCGCGCTCCGGTCGGATTGATGGCGAGACTTATGGGCGGATCGCGCCAGTTCCGTTACTTCCTTCGAAGCAACGACCTTTAGCTGGTTGGCATAGTCTTCGTGGTTCTGCTCTATCCTGGCCAGGTCGTACAGGTAGCTGACCATGGCGCCGCCCGACTGGGCGATCCCCTTGTCGGACAAGTCGCCGCGCGGATGGATCTTTTCCACGACGGCACCGTTGTTCAGATGAAACCTGGCGACCGGATCGAGCGGCCTGCCGTCATCGGATTTCGCCTCGAGCAGGTATCGCGCCGCCAACGTCCGCAACCGGTCCGGATCGTCGATATCCGCGGCAACGTCATTGGCAGACAACCAGTTCACGAGTCCCGGAATGGGCGAGAGCGTAACGAACGTGGACAGTCCGGGGAGTTCGCGGGATAGATCCGAAACGACCTGCTTGATCAACGAGTTACCAAAGGAGACGCCGGCCAGGCCCGCCTGGCAGTTGGAGATGGAATAGAAAACGGCGGTATTCGCCCGCTCCCGGCTAATGACTTCTCTCGAGTCGGCAAGCACGTCCTGTATCGAGGCTGGAACACCCCGGGTCAGCGCCACTTCGACGAAGATCAGCGGCTCGTCAGGCATCGCGGGATGGAAGAACGCGAAACACCGCCGGTCTTCCGGTTGTAGCCGCGAACGAAGTCCGTCCCAGCTCTGGATGGCGTGAACCGACTCGTACGCGATGATTTTCTCGAGGATCTCCGCCGGGGTGGCCCAGCTTATCTGCCTGAGCACCAGGAAGCCCCGGTTGAACCAGGAATAGAACAGGTGCCTGAAGTCCAGGTCGACAATGCCGAGTGACGGGTTGTCGCGGCAGAATCGCAGCAGGTCGGCGCGCATGCGCACCAGTTCCCGGGTGGCGCCGGGAACCTGGTTGAGACGTCGCGCGAACTCCTGGCGATCCGGTTCCACGGCGCGGCACAGCGTTCGGTAGCTGTACTTGTTCGGGGCAGCCGAATACGCCTTCAATGCCGCCTCCGCCGAGGGGACATCAATGTCCATTTCTTCGAGCATGTACTCGAAGACGGCGCGCTTCTCGTCGTCCTTCAGTCCGGCGTATCGGTCAAGGATCTCGCGCGCAAGTTGCACGCCCGAGACCTCTCCGCGACTGGTCAGCAGTTCCCGGAACAACGCCGGCAGGGGGCGATCGTCTCTCGAAGCGGCGTTTGCGTAGCGACGCTCGAACAACGTTTGCAACAGGTCGGCCAGTATGCTCATCGTGTTGCCTCCATCGTGGACGACGCTCGGCGGGTAATGTATATCGACTCTCGCGAAAGCCCGGACACGGTTTGACTATACCGACAGCAGCGCCTCGTTGCGCGTGGCGAAGTGTCTCAATGCGTCCTCGAAGCACCTGGCGGGCGGGTCGACGAGGCCGGCGCCGACCTGTCCCACACCGGCCTCGCGGCCGGCAATGCCGGTATTGACCACCGGCAGGGTGTTGTGTCGTACGACGAGCGCGGCGTCGATACCTACCGGGGTGCCGCGAAAATCGAGCGCGGGAAGTCGGAACAACGGATGTTCCCCGAGCGTGATGTCATACATGCGGCGGCTGCTGTCGAGCGCCAGGTCGCTCGTACCGCCCACGAACTTGACGATCGCCGGCGCGGCAGCCATCGCGAATCCACCGACGCCGACGGTCTCGGTAATGGTCGAATCGCCGATATCGGGGTTGGCGTCCTCGGGCCCGTATCCGGGAAACAACAATCCCTGGGGCACGCCGCTCGGCCCGGTGAACCATTCGTCACCGGTCCCACTGAGCTGAATACCGAACTCGGTGCCGTTGCGCGCCATTGCCACGACCATGGTCGAGCCGTCGATGTTCCGGGCCGAGTCCGCGGCCACTTTCGCCGCCGGCATCATCAGGTTAAGGAAGAAATGGTCGTTGCCGGTGATGAATCGAAAGCACGCGGCCACGTCGGAAGCCGGCCGTCGCGACTCGATCAAACTCGGCCCGATCGCGCGCAGGAGCAGGGAAGTGCCCGCACGATTGCGGTTGTGGCATTCGTCGCCCATCTGCAACGCTTCACCGGCCATCGCGTACAGGTCAATGGGTTCGCCGCCTCGCAGGACTTCGTCAAGAACGGGCGCGAGAACCCTTTCTATCCAGCGAAGTCGTTCCAGCACCTCGTCAGCGAAGGCACCGTACCGAAGCACCTTGCCCAACCCTTCGTTGATCGTGCAGTAGGCCCGCCCGCCCCCGACTTCGTCCTCTATCACGGACATCGGCATGGAAGGACTCACGACGCCGGCCATCGGGCCGACGGCGCCGCGATGATGGCACGGCTCGAGGCGAAACTCTCCGCGCTCGAATCGCGCTCCGGCATCCTGGGCAGAGTCGGCGAGGCCCTCGAGCAGTGCGGCGCCGATCAGCGCGCCGCGCAACGGGCCGGAAGCGTTCTCCCACTCGATGGGCGGCCCAGCGTGCAGGAAACTCCCCTTCTCCAGACGAACCGCTTCCGATGCCGGGAGGATGCCGACGAGATGGGGCCGGGCGGACGTCAGTCGGGCGAGCGCTTCGCGATTTGCCGCACGAACCGGTTCGCTCAACGCGATCGTCGACAGGGTGGACGCCAACTCGACGGACATCGGCGGCTGCCATTTCGTCGCAGCGACGTTCACGCCCTGGGTTGCCAGCGCGTCTTCGATCAGGTCGATGCCGGCGGTCGCCACGCGCAAATCGCCGGACAGTATTTCTTCGTTTAACATGGTCGGACTCCTTATTCGTCGACGATCGCGGCGACGGCTGCCGCCGCATCGGCGTTGGATTCGTAAACGTCGCAGCCGATTGACGCCAGCGCTTCCCATTGCGCTTCATAGCCCTGTGGGTCGCGTGAAGCGCCAACGAACGATACGAGGACGCGAACGTTCTCGTGGGAATCCAGCAACTTCTTCAGCGGCGCAACGACGGCGCCGGCGGGATCGAGATCGGCGCCGTGGCCGAGCACGATGTCGAGAAGCAGGGTACGCGCCGCGGGTCGCTGTGCCAACGCCTCGATCATCTCGCGCCGAAGCGTCGAATCGATCATGGGATGAGGACGACCGACGGTCATTCGATCATCGCCCAGGTCGAGTACGAGGTGCCGATCGAAAGAGGCGATCGCGCCGGGTGTCGGCGAGTCAAAAACAGACAAATCGGCAACCGGGCCGATCTTGGCGCCGATGATCGTACTGGCTTCGGCGGCCAGCGTTCCACCGCTGAACAATCCGACCAGTTGACCGCCGGTACGGCTTCCGCCGGCGAGTTCCACCCGCGGTGGCGCGAACGCCGTCCCACGGGCCGCCGCCACCTCGCGAGCCGCATGGGTCAGGTTGGTGTCCGCGACACCCAGAAGCGCGAAGGTGACCGGCGTTTTCATTGCCTTCACGAATTGCCCGAGCCTTGCGGCCGTGGCTGGACCCGGCTGCTTCGAGATGATGACGATATGCGCGGTATCGGGGTCTGCGTCGAGTAGCCTGAGCGCGGCAAACGTGGACACGCCGCCGATATCGTCGGTCATGTCCCGTCCACCGACGCCGACGATTTGCCCGATCCCGATACCGCGCGCGTCCAACAGGCACGCCAGGTGTTGCGCGCCAGTGCCCGAGGCAGCAACCACAGCGACATCGCCGGAGACAAGCTCGTTGCAGAACCCCAGCGCGGTGCCGCCCAATCGCGCGGTGCCGCAGTCGGGGCCCATGACGAGCAGGTCGCGGGACGCGGCGAACGCCTTCAGACGACGTTCTTCCTCGATGGTGACCCCGTCGGAGAACACCATCACGTTCGCGCCGGCCAGCAAGACATCGACGGCCTCCGGAACGACGTGGGGTCCGGGTATCGAAATCACCGCGAGGTTGGCGCTCGCGGCGCTTACGGCACTGGACAGCGTTCGGTGAACGGGTGCGCCGCACGCGCTGACCTCGTTCCTCCCCGAGGCGGCCAGGATGTCATCCAGCTTGCCAGTCGCCGTTTCCAGGACCGCCTGCGAGGACGCGCGAATCGCGATGAACAGGTCGGATGTCGAGGCATGGTTCACGGGTGCCGGATCGAACCCCAGCTCGTCGAGCAGCGACAGGTTCAGCGGCGTGGCCATGGCCACCAGGCACTCCTGCACGCCTTCGACACGGCGTAGCTGGCTGGTGACCCGCATGAGGACGACCGAGTCGTGGTACACACCACGGCGCAGTTCAATGCGGTCAGGCATCTTGATTCTCCCGTCTAGGTAATGACGCCGCGGCACGCAGCGCGGCGGCGGCGCCCGTGGCAAGGTAGTAGCCGGAGTCGTGGCCGACCCGGAGCATTTCGTCCATCGCGCGTCGTATGCAACTGCCGCGCATTGCCAACACGATGCAAGACGCCAACCGCGGCAGCATGTGGCCGTGCTCGGCGCAAGCAAGAAGTTCGGCCGAAAGCGGCGTGGTGGACTCCGTCTTCCCGTCCAGGGCGCCGCACAGCTCGCGGTGAACGTCGCGCGACCATTTGGCGATCGCCCCGCGGCCGCGACCCATTGCGCACAAGGTCGCGGTGGCGCCGGCGATCACGTCGTCGCCCGATGGCGTCGACCCGGTACCCAGGCCGACCATGCTTTCGACGGCGACGCATAGGTCGGCTCGTGGCCAGCGCCGTAGCGACCGGGCGAATACATCCACCCGGCGCTCCACGATGCCGGACGCGTGCGGGCGTTCGTGGCCGTCGAGGATGCGTCGCATCTCGCGCGCGGCAAACGCCAGCGAGGCCGCCAGCGAGGGAATAACGGGGCGATCGTCGCGGAACCGGCGAATCCGCAACCGGCAACCATCGTAATCGACACGTCCGTCGCCTATGAACAGCTTCGCCGAGGTGTTCAGATCCGAAACGATCAACGGCGGCACCGTGATACCGATGGGCAGATCCAGGCCGCCGGCCGCCTCCACCGCGACGACCCGGTGCGACCCGCCAACCAGGAAGTAGCCGTAGCGCGCCGAGCCGGCGGAAATACGCTTCAGCGGCCGCGGGGCGCCGTCGACGATCGGTTTCAGCCACGCGCTCGCCGTTACCTCGAGCGGCGACCGATACCGGTCGGCGCAGGCCGTCAGTAACGCCCTTCTTGGTGCAACCGAGTTCATGCCGGGTCCGCCACCACGCTGGTTCCAGAACGTCCTTCGATGACCCGGCGAACCTGCTTCAGGTTTCCGATGGCCGCCGACTCGCCGGTCAGCCGGACGAATTCTATGGCGGCGCTGACCTTCGCATCCATGCTGCCGCTGCCAAACTGGCCGGATTCGAGATAACGACCCATCTCGGAAACGCTTACACGGTCGAGAAAACGTTGCTTGTCGGTACCGAAATCCAACGCGACACCGTCCACGTCGGTGAGAATGACGAGCCGCCGTGCCTTTACCAGTTTCGCCAACAGTACCGCTGTCCTGTCCTTGTCGATGACCGCGTCCGCCCCGACAAGCTCGCCGTCGCGTTCGACGACAGGTATGCCGCCGCCACCGCAGGCGACGACGATCCCGCCAACATCGGTCACCATCGCGATCGTGTCGGTGTCGACGATCTCGACCGGTCGCGGCGACGGCACCACGCGTTGCCAACGCATTCTCCCCGCTGCCCGCCACGCGTGAGTGTCGGGCAGCGGTATGTCAGGCGGTGTGTCGCCGCTGACGACGAGGCCGATGGGCTTGGTGGGATTATCGAATGCTGCATCCGTCGCGTCGACGCGCACTCGCGTCAAGGCAGGCACGACCGGAACCGAAATCCCGCGCGCCGCCAACTCCCGCTTGAGCGCCGCGGTGAGTTCCATGCCGATGGTCGCCTGCGTCTGCGCCACGCACCAATATAGCGGTACGGCCGGTACGACATCTCGGGCGAGATCGTTTTTCACCAGGAGATTTCCGACCTGTGGGCCGTTGCCGTGAATGATTACCAGCGACTGGCCCCCGGCGATAATCTCGGCGAGGACGGCGCTGGTTCGCGCGATCTGGGCGATCTGGTGCTCTGCCGTATAACCCGACGGGTCCTCCGAAGACGCCAATGCATTCCCGCCCAATGCGACGACGATGGATGACATGGATACACGCTTCAGCCAATTGGAAGGTACAGGCGATGCACCGCGCGACGCGGTGCACTCAACGTTCGTTGACGCAGTACGTTCCGCGGCTTATTCGCCGAGGTCGACGATCGCGATGGTCGGACCGCCGCCCTGCGGACCCTGATGCATGGCATCCACGGAGACGAAGACCGCGGGATCGCCGATCGCCGCAGCGGCGACGCCGCCGACCGCAGCCTTGATGTGCCTGTGCCAGGAAACATCCGAGTCGTCCAGCATGATCTGGCGTCGACCGCGCAGCTGGGCGGTGCGGTCGGCCTCGCACTTCATGAAGCAGTTCACCAGCTTGTCGCCGAGGTCCGACGCCCTGGGCCGTTCCGGCAAATCGAGCCCGGCATTGCGGATGGCGTCGTAAATGCCGTCGATGTCCAACGCGTCTTTCATCACGCTATGGCCGATACGATATCGTCCGCCGGCGCCGTCCGCATTGCCCATCAGCACGATCTGCGCGCGGTCGAGCTCGACGCCGGACGAACACGATGCGACCGACGAATACAAATCGAGATTGCGGCATATCTCATCGGCCGAGGGCATCTGGATCTCGCCGAGCGCGACCGCGATTCCCAGCCCCGTCGTACCGTTGGACACGCCCATCGACTCGTGTACTTCACAGGCCACGCGCTTGCCGCGTTGCTGCGCGTCACGCACTGCGTCCACCGTCAGCAAGGGCGTCTTCGTTTGCACGTAGTGCACGTCGCGCGGGTCGCTTATCCCCGCGTTTGCCATCGCCGCGCGAACGCCTTCGGCCACTTTCTCCACCATCTCCGGCCGACCGATATCCTCGGGCAGAATCTTCGGGCTCATGGCCTGACCGATCACCATTCGCGACTTGTCGGACGGTCCGGTCTTGTCATTGCGCGCGAAGACCGTTGCATGAGGCGTAATCACGCCGTCGCATCCTCCGGACCAAACCAGAGGCACTTCGCCTACCTCCGCTTCCGAGCGCGTGCCATGTTTCAGCAACATGCCGCGAAACGCCTGGTCCGCGAGAATGCGGGTGAAGTCGTTGACGCCGCCATTGCCCTCGGTCTTGCCGATAACGGCGACGACTTCGTCCGCGCTAAAGCGTTTCTCCTCGATACAGCGCTCGAGGCCGGAAGCATCCGCTACGCTGTTGATCACGACTTTCGCTACTTCGACTGCCATATACTTGTCCCGTGGTTTGGTTGAGCGACCCGATCGTCGCCCCGACCGTTTCATTCGTGTTCTCAAAGTCCCGGTGAACGACAGGGGCCGAAACTTCGGCGCTACCATCACCTGAAAATAGTCTTACCGATGTAACGAATCGCGTCCAATAGTATCGGGAAATACGACTATTCCCTTTTCCGATATCGATGCCCCAAGACTCCTCGCGTATCGGGTCTTGGGACATTGCGAGAACCACGAGGCGCTCGTGATTCGAAACGTCGCTTCGACGGGTCAGCGTCGCGTCACGAGCCCGTCAATCCGGCTGCGACCGCGCGGGCGAAATCGGACGTCGAGGAGTTTCCGCCAATGTCGTAGGTTCTTACCTTCCCTGCCTCGAGCACCGACTCGATGCTCGCCTGCAGGCGCGCGGCGATGTCGTTTCTTCCCAGGTACTCGAGCATCATGCGAAGTGCCATCAGTGTCGCCGTCGGGTTGACCACGTCCTTGTCGGCGTACTTCGGCGCGGAGCCGTGAACGGGTTCGAACATGGCCAGGTCCCTGCCGATATTCGCGCTCGGGGTAAAGCCCAGGCCGCCGATGATGCCGCCACCCACGTCGCTCAGCACGTCGCCGTTGGCATTCTCCGCGATCACCACGTCCAGGGTGCCCGGCTTCATGACCACGCGCATCGCGCAGGCATCGATCTCCATGTCGTCGGACTCGATGTCGGCATACTCCGCGGCTATTTCGTAGAAAAGGTCCTTCATCCGGGCATCGGTATGGCGCAGGATGCTTTCCTTGTGCGTGAAAGTGACCTTGCGCCTGCCGTTCTTGCGTGCCCACTCGAACGAGAAGCGGATGATTCTTTCCATGCCTTCGTCGGTGAACACCCGCAGGTTGACATGGTGGTCGCCGTCGTCGTATCCGATACCCTTGTACAGACCCTCGGTGTTCTCCCGTATGACGACGAGATCCGCACCCGGCTGCAGGACCGACACGCCCTTCAGCGCCTTGATCGGCCGCACGTTCGCGTACAGGTGAAAACCGTACCGGATACCGGAGAGCACGACGAAATCGTGCGGCGCGCCGATGGCGCCAAACAGGACCGCGTCGCACTCGGCGATACCTTCGCGGGTCTCGTCCGGGAACGCGGCGCCGTGGCGCTTCACGGCCGCTTCACCGACATCCATGTGGCGATACTCGAATTGGAGGTCGTCGTATGCAGCGTCAATCGCGTCGAGCACGATTCTCGCCGCCTTCGTCACATCGCGACCGATGCCGTCGCCGGGAATGATCCCGATGGTTTTCTTCGTGTTCATGTTTTCTTTCCGCCAAACAACACCGACTCGACTACAGCGAGAAGACCTTTTTCGGTGTCTGGTGTATGCACTCGCTGACGCCCGTTTCCGTGACGATGTAATTGTCGGTAAGGATCGCCGACGCGCGCTTGCCGTTCGCAGCCGGGTGAACGGCGATGTTCATGTTGGCGGCGATCTTCATGGTTTCGCCGGGCTGGAATGACGGTCTTTCGACCATGTCGTAACCCTGCCCGTGCGCATAGACGCGCGTTTCACCCGGCAAGCCGTGATCGGCGAGAAATTCATTGTTCGCCTTGAGAATCTCGACCGGGTCCGCCCCGGGCTTGATCAGGTCGAGACTGTGCTTCTGCGCCGCGAGCGCAATCTCGTGATGCCGCTGCAGTTCGTCGGGAATGTCGCCCAGGCAGGCGATACGCGACAGGTGCGTGTAGTAGCCGGAGGCATCGTTCACCTCGATCAGGATGCCGACCTGGTCGCCCTTCTCGATGCGTCGGTTCATTGCGTGCGGAAGATTGAAGGGCAGCGGCGTCCCCGGCGGGGCGCTGGCGACGAAGACGATGTGTTGCTCGCTGCCGAGCTGCATGGCGCGGTTCCGTCCCGCCGCCGCCACCTCGAACTCGCGAACGCCGGGCGCGATGGCGTCGAAGCAGGCTTTCAACGCCTCGTCGTGCAACAGGGCGTTCTCCTTGATCCTGGCGATCTCCTCGTCGCTCTTGATGGCCTTGATCTCGTCGATCTCGTCCGTGATGTCCACGAACTCGGCGGACGAGAGCACGTTGCGGAACGTCTTGACGAATCCTGCGGTCATCGCATCTTCGTTCACCATGCAGATTCGGGCGTTGCGGTAGGGCCTCAGCTCCTCCGCCAGGAGCTCGGCATCCTGTTTCGCGGCGTAATTGAGCGAATGCATGACCGGGGTACTCATCCGTTTCTTCACGCCTCGCATCGCCCATGCCGGCGGACCGGCCAGTTCCGGATCGCTGGAGCCATGACAGACCGTCGTCATCTCGTCTGCAGCAGGAAAGATCAACGAGACCGGATAACAGTGCATGGCGGGTTCGTCGGTAAACCACTTGACGTACCCACCGAGGTAGTCGTTGTGGTTGTGTGCCACGACGAAATCGATCTTGTGCTCGTTCATGCGATCGCGCACGGCGGCCCACCGTCTGTTCAACTCGGCAGTGGAAATCGGTGCGACGACCTTCTCCCGCAGTAAATCACCAGTCATTCGATATCTTCCGATCCAATTAAATTGTCGAATAAAGCTTAAAGGGGGGCCTTGAAGACAGACAAGTCGTAAAAAGCGATAGCGCCATCGCGACGGCCTATAGGGTCGTGACACCGCGTCGAGCACACGTGTCGCGCTGTCCGAATCGATACCAGGGTTCGACGCGACCGCCAAGGGCGATTCAACGTGATCGCGTGGCAACGCCGATGGCGCGACCCCCGGGGGCAGAGGCGAGCCGTTCCTGTGCGGTTCGCGTAACCGTGTCGATATCGCGCGTCGTGAACATGCATGGGTTCGCGACGACCCTCGGACGCGTTCGGGTGCGATCGGATCTTCCTCGGACCGCCGGGCGGCGAGGCGACCTTCGCCAACTCGGTAACGGTCGACGCGATCATTCGGGCGGTGAACGGGCGATGCCTGGCGCGACTGGCCGCCACGGCGGCGATCGATGAAAAGTTCTTGTAACGAAAGTTTCGATAGTGCAATAATCGTTACATGAATCGCGCACCCGTATCCTCGAACTGGCTGCTGTTCCTGGCGAACCTGCCCGGACGCCCCGCCAGCACGCCCCGGGTCCGGCTTTGGCGGGCCATGAAAGACCTCGGCGCGGGCACGCTGCGCGACGGCGCCGCCGTGCTCCCCGCGACGGACGCGATTCACGAGCAACTGAAAAGCATCCGGACGCAGCTCGAGGCAGACGGCGGCAGCGGCTGGCTGCTGGAACTCGGTGAACAGTCCCCGGAGGTCGAGTCGGCGCTGCGCGCGTTGTTCGACCGTTCCGACGCCTACCGGGCGATTGCCGGCGAAGGCGCAACGCTGCGTTCCGAACTCCCGGGCATCGACGAGGTCGGTGCGCGCCGACGTCTTCGCCAGCTCGAGCGCGACATCGACAACGTGCGCCGCGTCGACTACTTCCCGGGCGCGGCACGAGAGGAGGCCGTGGCGCTTCTCGCCGACCTCAACGCACTCGTGGATCGCCGCTTCTCGCCGAGCGAACCGTCCGCCGCCGAGGGGACGATCGAACGATGCGATCCGCGCGACTATCGCGGCCGAACGTGGGCGACCCGACGGCGGCCCTGGGTCGACCGGGTCGCCAGCGCGTGGCTGATCCGCCGCTTTGTCGACCCGCAAGCCCGCTTTGCCTGGCTGGAGCATCCGGGCGACTGTCCGCGAGAGGCGCTTGGTTTCGATTTCGACGGCGCCGCGTTCACCCACGTCGGCGAGCGCGTAACCTTCGAAGTTCTGCTGGCGAGTTTCGGCCTCGAATCGGAGCCGGGGCTGGCGGACATGGCCCGCTTGGTCCACTACCTCGACGTCGGCGGCGAACCGGTCCCCGAGGCCGCCGGCTTCGAGGCGGTGCTGTCCGGCTTTCGTGACGAATTGCCGGACGACGATCACTTGCTGGACGCCATGACACCGGTACTCGATGCGCTTTGCCGGCGGTATTCGGCCGTCGACACCTGAACGCGGTCCGCGTTCGATTCAGCCTGGAGCTCTGCCGCCATGTCGATAGTCGTCGAGTCAATGCCGTCGCCGCAGCCCCGGGTATCCCCGGTCGCGTTCTCCACCGCGCTCGCCTACTGGCTCAAGCTGGGTTTCATCAGTTTCGGCGGACCGGCAGGCCAGATCGCGATGATGCACGCCGAGCTGGTGGAGCGCCGCCGATGGATCAGCGAGCACCGGTTCCTTCACGCACTCAACTACACGATGCTGCTGCCCGGACCGGAGGCGCAACAGCTGGCGACCTACATCGGCTGGCTGATGCACGGCACCGCGGGCGGCGTCCTTGCCGGGGCGCTGTTCGTGCTGCCGTCGCTGGTACTGTTGATCGCACTGACCTGGATCTACCTGGCATTCGCCGATACACCGGCGATCGCCGGCGTGCTGTACGGCATCAAGCCCGCGGTGACTGCGATCGTGGTGTTTGCCGCGTGGCGCATCGGGACGCGCGCGCTGCGCAGCGGCGTGTTGTGGGCGATGGCGGTTGCCGCCTTCGTCGCGATCTTCTCGTTCGATACCCCCTTTCCGTTGATCGTCCTCGCCGCCGGCGCGATCGGTTACCTGGGCGGCCGCCTCGCGCCGGACAAGTTCCGTCCCGGCGGCGGACACGGCGCGTTCGTCGCGTCGCACGCGCCCGCCCTCATCGACGACGACACGCCGCCGCCCTCCTGGGCGCGGTTCGGCTGGCGCTCGACCGTCGTGCACCTCGCGGCGGGTCTCGCCATCTGGACGCTGGTGGAAGGTATGCTCGTCATGTTGCTCGGCTGGCACGGCACGCTGGCGCAGATGGGCTGGTTTTTCACCAAGGCGGCATTGGTGACGTTCGGCGGGGCGTACGCGGTGCTGCCGTACGTGTACCAGGGCGGCGTCGAACACCACGGCTGGCTGACCGGCGCGCAGATGATCGACGGGCTCGCGCTGGGTGAGACGACGCCGGGGCCGCTCATCATGGTGGTCGCGTTCGTGGGTTTCGTCGGCGGATGGACCAAGGCGGTGTTCGGCGCGGATAGCCTGGCGCTGGCGGGCGTCGCCGGGGCATCGGTGGCGACCCTGTTCACCTTCCTGCCGTCGTTCCTGTTCATTCTCGTTGGCGGTCCGGCCGTCGAGGCAACCCGTCACGACGTCAAGTTTACCGCGCCGCTTACCGGCATCACCGCGGCGGTGGTCGGCGTGATTCTCAACCTCGCCGTCTTCTTCGCCTGGCACGTCCTGTGGCCCGACGCGACCGAGGCGGCGCCCTTCTCGGGCGACTTCGAGTGGTTTCCGCTCGTCGTGTCCATTGCCGCCTTCGTCGCGCTATGGCGCTACAAGGTAGGCATCGTCCCCGTCATCGGCGCCTGCGCCGTTGCAGGTCTCGTGTTTTCGTTGCTCCAGTGAGGCACGCCATGAAACGCACCCTGACCCCGGCCGAACTCCAGGCGCTCCTGGCCGAGCGCGCCCCGATCACGCTGCTCGACGTGCGCCGGTCGGGCGCGCGCAGCGAAGAGCCGTTCACCATCCCCGGCGCGACGTGGTACGACCCCGCACAGATGGAACAGTGGGTCGATGGCCTGGCAGGCGCCGGAGAGATCGTGCTTTTCTGCGCCCACGGCGAATCGATCAGCAACGCCGTGGTCGACGCGCTCCACGCGAGGCATCTGAAGGCACGCTTCGTCGAAGGCGGGCTCGAAGCCTGGCAAGCGGCCGGCGGCGCGGTCGAAGCCGTCCGATAACGCGGGGCGATCGACCCCTCGGCAGCCTCGGCTCGAACGGTCCACGGAACGTCGCACTACCGGTCGGCGTCGCGCTTCAGGTAGTCACCGATGGTTCTTCCCGGTTCGGGATGGAAGATGTCCGGAAGCACGCGCAACTCGACGATCCGGTCGAGCCGAAACGCGCGGAAATCGGCACGCAGTTCACACCAGGAAGCGAGCAGCCAGACCGGCCCGTAGAACGCCAGCCCCAGGGGCCTCACCGTGCGGTGCGTGGTATTGCCGACACCGTCGAGGTAGCCGAAATGCAACTTGTGGCGGGTGCGAACGGCTTCGCGCAAGGCGGCGAGGTCGACGCTGATCGGCTCGGCGAAATGGTTGGACGGCGCCAGCAGGGCGGTTTGCGCCATGTGCTCGCGCAGGCGCTCCGGGATCACGGCCTCGACCTTGGCGATGACGTTGGCGGCGGCCTCGGCGAGGCGCGCATCGGCCCAGGACTCGACGATGCGCGCGCCCAGCACGAGCGCCTCGATTTCCTGTTCGTCGAACATGAGCGGCGGCAGGTCGAACCCCTTGCGCAGGACGTACCCGATGCCGGCCTCGCCCTCGATGGGCACGCCGCCGGCCACGAGGTCACGGATGTCTCGGTAGACGGTGCGCTCCGACACCTCCAGCTTCTCGGCGAGGTCGCGGGCGCGAACCAGCTTGCGGCGGCGCAGGATCTGGATGATCTCGAACAACCGGTCGGCCCGGCGCATGGCATTCCCCGTCAACTGACCAGGAGACTACGAAACGTCTCCTGACAACTGGTGTCATGAGCGAATATTGTAGCCACGTACTGCTGACAACACCCTGTCAGCAGCGTGCTGCGATGATGCGCTCCCACGACTCGTCATATCCACGCATGGGAGGCTCCGACGATGATCACCCTGTTCCTGCACCGGCTGCTCGAGGCCGCCCGCCGCCACCGCGAGCGGCGCCTCACGGTCAAGTCCCTGTCCGCGCTGAGCGACCATCTACTGGACGATCTCGGCATCGCCAGAAGCGATATCCTGCGACTCGCGGATACGAGACGCCGCGACGATTCGGTTCGGCGCCCGCCTCGCGTCCAGGCGCGACGTACTCGCACAATCGATACCGCCCGCCCCAGGCTGCCGGCGCGATACTAGGAACGATTCGACGATCGAGCGATGGCCCGCTAGCAGGAGGACGCCAGCCGCTCGGACCATTCTCGGCATATCCGGCGCGTCTGCGGCTCGGCCAGCGGCTCGCCGGTCAAGCCGCAACGTGCACCACCGGACTGGCGCAGGAAGTGCGCGCAATCGTGGCACACGCCGAATGCCTTCTGCCCGTTCTGCCGCTGCAGCGCCATCAGAATCGATCGCAACGCGTCGGACAGGACTTCGCGCCCGTGGTCGCCGGCGCGAAGCGCGCTCTCCACGCGCTCGGCCCAGCCATTCGCGATGACCGCCTCGCCGGCCGCGGTCAACTCCAGGTGAATGCGCCTGCCGTGCCGCCCATCGGGTACTTTCGCAAGCAGGCCCTTTCGCTCCAGCACGCCCACCGTCTGCGATACCGTGCCACGCGTAACGCCGAAGTAATCGGCCACGGCGATGGGAAAGTCGCTGTAACGGTTCGCCTGGGAAAGGTAATGCAGGACCTGCAGTTGAATGGGCAGCAGGCCGTGGCGGGCAGCGTCCTCTCGCATGCATTGCTGCATCAGCGCCCCCAGGCGTTCGAGTAATAAAGACGCTCCACCCATGAATCGGAATGTATAGCCTCGATGCATTTCTTGACAACCATTATGTATCGACTCTACACTTCAATATGTATCGAGTCGATACATATTGGAACATGCCACCAACATTCCGGGAGCACGACATGAAACTTCTGCTTGCCAGCGCCCTGACCGCGCTCTTCACCGCCCAGGCCTGCGCCGCCGACGGCGAGGTCGCCTACCCCGACGGCTACCGTGACTGGCGTCACGTCAAGAGCATGGTGATTGGCGAAGGACACCCTTTGTTCGACGCATTCGGCGGCATCCACCACCTCTACGCCAACGACGCCGCGCTCGAAGGATATGCGGCCGGTCAATTTCCGGACGGTGCGGCCATCGTTTTCGACCTGCTGGAGGCCCCCGGCGGCGACGGGGCGATAACCGAAGGGGCGCGCAAGGTCCTGGGCGTCATGCGGAAGGATTCACGGCTGTTCCCGGGAACCGGCGGCTGGGGATTCGAGGGTTTCGGCGGCGGCGATCCCGGCAACCGGGTGGTCGGCGACAACGCCGCGAGCGCCTGCTTCGCCTGCCACACCTCGCAGTCAGACCACGACTACGTCTTCAGCCGCCCGCGCGACTAGGTATTCGTCCGCCTCGACCGGCCATCCACCTCCCGCATCGCGCGGCCGGAACGGCCGCGCGATGTCCCGCCCGACATCGCCCCGCCGGAGGCGTGCGCTCCTGCCGAGCGTCCCGGCCCGGGCTCGCAAACGCCGCCCACTGGTAGAATCAACCGGACGATTCGCTCCACGGGGTTGCCACGCCATGGTTCGCGTCCTTGCTTGCACCCTCCTCGCCCTGGCCTGGGCGCCGACCGGCGCGAGGGCCGACCTGCGCGCGGACTGGGCGGCCTGCCAGCAATCCTCTCTCGCCGAATTTTCCCGTACGCGCCAGGTACGCAACCGTCCCGACGACCAGTACTGCTATGGTCTCGGCTACGCGTTCGGCTGGTTCGAGGGCGGCAAGCGGCCCGATCTTGCCGCGCAGTGGTATGCAACCGCTGCCAATGCCGGGCACGCCGCCGCGCAGACCGCACTCGGATATGCTCACGAGAAGGGCTACGGCGTGACGCGGGACACCGCCGCCGCATTGTCGTGGTACCGGCGTGCCGCCGATGCCGGCAACGCGGACGGTATGTTCAACGTCGGCCGGCTTCTCGACCAGGGCATCGGCGCGACCATGGACAAGGCCGCCGCACGGCAGTGGTTCGAGCGCGCGGCGGCTCTCGGCAGTAGCGACGCCGCGACACGGCTGGAAGCCCTTGGAAAGCTCGAGTCGTTATCCGCGAATCTCGCGCCCGCGGCGAAGCCGACCGATGCCGTCGATCCCCTGGCCGCCTACCTCGACGGCCTCGAGTCGCTGCGCACCGGGCGTTTCGCGGCAGCAGGCCGATCCCTGGACGCGGCGCTGGGTGTCGCCGGCAGTGATCCGCGCTTCATCCTCGCGCGGGGCGTGGCCGCCACGCTCGACGGCGACTTCGCCGACGGCGCGCGATACTTCGAGCGATACGAACGCCTGGGCGGACCCGGACGCGAAGCCACGCTGTGGCGTCACGCGGCCCTGGGCATGGGCGGCAACGCGTTTCCCGGCGGCGGTCCCGTGGCGCCGCGCAGCCTTCAGGGCGGTTTCGAGCCGGCGGACCTGCAGTGCCAGTCCGGGGGATTCTCGGTCCCGGGCCACCTCGCCCAGGGCAGCTCGAGCGACTACCCCACCGACTATGCCTCGCACGTGATCTACGACATGGGCTGGGGCTACGTGAAGGCGCGCTGCAGCGGCGACCTACCGCCAGCCGGCGCGCTGGCCGACGCCTTCGCCCGCGCCGGTCGCTGGTTCGCATACCGCAATCTCGTGCGGCCCGAGCTGGCCGGCGCGCACCGAGCCAAGGCGCGCGAGTTGTTCGGCGCCGGACGCTTCGACGACGCCCTGCTCTACGCCGGCTTCGCGCGCAAGGCCTTTCCCGACGACGCCGCCACCATCCATCTCGTCGGCGCGAGCCTGCTGGCGCTCGGACGACCCCTCTCGGCGCGACGCGAGCTGACGATCGCGCTGACCATCGACACCCGCCTCGCCGGCGCCTACCTGGACCGCGCGCGGGCCGCGGCGGCGATGGGCGACGCAGACCGGGCCAGTGCCGATCTCGACATTGCCGCGGCAATTGACGAGAACGCCGCGACACCGGTGCGCCAGGCGCTGGCGCCGCGACTCGACGCGGCGCCGGAAGGAGAACCCGGCGCGCTGATCGACGAACTCCTGGCCGCCGCGGCAGAAGGCGGCGCCGCCGAGTCGTTGATGGAAAAGGCGACCCGCCTGCAGCGCGCCCAGCTCGCCGCGCGCACCCGCTTCGACGAGATTTACCAGGACAGGTTGCGCGTGCTCGAAACAGACGTGGCGCTGTTTCCCGACGATCCCGACCGGTTGGTGGCGCTTGCCACGTGGATCGGCGACGAAGCGTACCTGCGCGGCGAATCGGTCGAGCCGCGCAGGCCGCTGGTGCCGTACCGCTGGCAGTTGTCCGAGGCATACGAGCTGGAAATCGCGCTCGCCCATCTCGACCGGGCCCTGGGCATGGATGCAAACCACGTCGGCGCGCTGCTGACCAAGGCCCTGGTGCTCGCCCGCCTCGATCGCGAGGACGAAGCGGAAAGCCTCGCCGACCGAGCCATCGCGCTGGCGCCCGATGATCCAGAGGCGCTTTCGCGTTACGCCTACTACAAGGGCCGCCGCGCCAACATGCTCAACGCCCAGGCGGCGGCACTTCGCTCGACCGATTGCTCGTCGTCGTCGCACACCGAGACCCGTTACGACGGCGTGTGGGAAGTCACCACCACCACTTGCTATCCGCCAACGAACGCCGAGCTGGCGTTGGCGGACGCACTCGATCGCGAGGCGGACTTGCTGCGCGATCGATCCCGCGCCGCCATGAACGAGGCCATCGCCGTCACGCGAGGTACCTACATGGGTTACCTGCTCGAGGCCGACGCGGCGCGCTGGTCGAATCGCCCGGGCGACGCCATCGACCCACTGAAACTGGCCATTGCCCTTGACCCCGTCGAGCCGCGCGCCCAGGAAACGCTGGCACGGCTGTACGCCGAAACCGGCCAGGACGACCTGGCGGTCGAACAGCGCATGGTGGCCAACACGTTCGTACAGACGACGGCCGCGCCCCTTCTGCATCGGGCGTGGCAACGCATCCAGCGCACCGACTGGTCGGGCGCGACGGCCGACCTGTCGCGCGCCCTGCAACTCGATCCGGGGGACGCGCGCGGCGCGGCATACCTCGGCGCGGTCCTCGAACTGCAGGACAAGCCGGCCGAGGCGGCAAGGTACTACCGCGTCGCGCTGGCCATGGAGGAGGCGCGCCTGGCGCTTGACGAAGTAACGCCGCGGCAACCCCCGTCGAGCCGGGATGCCGGCGATTTCGGTCTCGCCCTGGCCATGCGCGAGCGCCTCGCCGACCTTGCCGTGGAGCGCGGCGACCTGGACGCCTCGCTGCTGCTGCTCACCACCGTCGCCGACCACCAGGCGCGATTCTCCGCTGGCTGGCAGGCGGTGGAGATGTTCACCGCCATGCTGCCCGGTACGCGGGGCGCATCGGATTCGCCGCCGTCTCCGCGCAACGGCGCGTCCCTGGTGGCGGCCGCGTACAACAGCGCGGGGCGTTTGTACCAGGTGCTGGGCCGGATGGACGACGCCGTGGCCGCATTCCGCGCCGCGGTAGCGCTCGGACCGGCGATAGGCCGACCGAAGATCGGCAGCACCGATGGCGGCACCAACTACGCCGGCGAGGCGGACGCGTCCGCCGGCGACGCGCGCGTGGCATTGGCCGGCGAACTGCTGCGCGCGGGCGACCTCGACGGCGCCGAGGCGGCGCTGTCCGGGATCGGCTACGGCCAGCTCACCAACGCCGGCCGCGCCGAGGCCAACGTGGTCGATGACAATTTGCGCAAGCTGCTCGATCGCCGCCGCACCGCCGACCCGCACGCGGGCATGAGCGCGACGCAGCTTGCGCAGGAACAGGCCTACGAAGATGACGCATTGCGCGAGCGGGAGCGCCAGTTGCGACAGGTGTTCGAAAGTCGCATCGAGGTTCTGCGTGCCCAGGGCATGGAGGAACACGCACGTGCCGAGGAACGGAACCTTCAGCGACAACTCGCCTCGCTTGCGGGCACTACGGCGCAGGCGACCGGCGGCCGGCGCGATGATGCCGACCAGCGCCTGCTCGAGACCTTGCGCGAACGAGTGGCGGCGCTGCGCGGGCAGGACCGGCACGCACTGGCGCGCGTACTTGAACGCGTCATGTCATGCGACGGCCTGCCCGGCGCCATGTTGCTGGCGCCGGGTGTGACCCCGGCGTCCGGGTTGATCGGAACGTGGGACGTCGCGCCCGCACCCGAGTGGCGCTACATGCCGGGGGCCGGCCGTCTCGAGTTGCGCGGCGACGGCACGTTCCATTTCCAACCACTGTCACCGGGGGCCGCGGCGCGCGACGGCGCATGGGGTGTCCTGCACGGCCAGCTGCTGATGGCGGACGTATCCTGCGGCGTGGAGAACTGGTACCTCATGGACGCCGGCAACCGGCGGCTGGTGCTTACCGCCCCCGACGCCGTGAAATTCACCGCTCGCCGCGCGGGCGGCGGATAGGCGGGGCGTCAGGCGCGCGCAGGCGCGCCGACGGGATTGGCGAGTTCGCGGCGGAACCTAAAGGGTCGCCGCGCTACGCGCCGCCTGGTCGTAAAGTCCGGACAGCGCCCTGATCAACGACGCCAACGTTTGTATGTCGGACTCGCTGTGGGTGAAAGCCTGGAAGCTCGACAGCAGGCATTGTTCGCGGATGTCGCGATAGCGCTCGCACGTCTCGCGTCCCTCGCCGGTGGTCGTGAAGGTCTTCTCCTTGCCCTGGCGCGCGCCGCGCACCAGGCCGAGCTTTTCGAGCTTTTTCAGCGAGTACGAAATCGTGTGCGTATCCTCCACGTTGAGCACCAGGCAGATGTCGGCCAGCGTCTTGGCGCTGCCACGGTGGTTCACGCGATGAAAGACCAGTACGTCGAGGGGACTTAAGCCGGGATAACCGGCCGCGGCCATGCATCGCACGATCCAGCGCTGAAAGGCATGGTTGGCGATGATCAATCCGAACTCGAACTCGCTCAGTTCTCCCGCCGCCCCCGCCGCGAGGTGAGCCGAGGAAACCAGCCTCTCGCGCTCCGCCTGCCCGTTCTCTTTGTTACGCGCCATATCGTCGTCTCTCGATTCGTCAAACTTGGGACGGCATCCATGCCGTCACCGGTGAGCCCAGCCTCGCGGACGGGCCTTCCTTGATCCGCTGGTCAGGACATGCGTTCGGGCAGCCAGGTCGCAAGACCCGGAAACAGCGCGATGAGCACCACGGCCGTCAGCAGTAACAGGAAAAACGGCAACGCCGAACGTGCCACGGCAAGGATATCCCGGCCGGTCAACGATTGCAGCACGAACAGGTTGAACCCGACCGGCGGGGTTATCTGCGACATCTCCACCACGATGACGATGAAGATCCCGAACCACACCAGGTCGAACCCCGCCGCCTCGACCATGGGCAGTATCACCGAGGTGGTCAACACCACCACGGAAATCCCGTCCAGAAAGCAGCCGAGCAGCACAAAGAACAGCACCAGCGCCACCAGCAGCATGGCCGGCGACAACTGAAGGGCGCCGATGCCTTCGGCGAGCGCGCGCGGAATGCCCGTGAAACCCATGGCCGCGGTGAGAAACGCGGCGCCGGCCAGGATGAAGGCGATCATGCACGACGTGCGGGTCGCCCCGAGCAGGGCGTCGACGAACACCCGGCGGTTCAGCGATCCGCTCCACCACGACAGTACCAGCGCCATCACCACGCCGATGGCGGCGGCCTCGGTCGGCGACGCGAGGCCGCCGTAGATCGAACCAATGATACCCACGATCAGCAATACCACCGGAATGAGACGCCGCGAGGCGTGCAGCCGCTCGGCGAAACTGGTTGCGACGGCACCCTCGACGGGAACCTTGTCCCGGTTCAGCAAACCCCACACCACCACGTAGCCCATGAACAAACCCACCAGGAGCAGCCCCGGCAGCACGCCGGCCATGAACAGCCGGGCGATGGACTGGTCGGTGCCGACGCCGTAGACGATGAGAATGATGGACGGGGGAATGAGCAGGCCCAGGGTGCCAGAACCCGCCAGCGTGCCGATCGTCAGCGACTCGTCGTAGCCGCGCTGGCGCAACTCGGGTATGGCCATCTTGCCGATCGTGGCGGCGGTGGCAGCAGAGGATCCCGACACTGCCGCGAATATGCCGCAGCCGAGGATATTGGCATGCAGAAGCCGTCCCGGCAGTCGCGTCACCCAGGGCGCCAGTCCGGAGAACATGTCTTCGGACAGGCGTGACCTGAACAGGATTTCGCCCATCCAGATGAACATGGGCAACGCGGCGAGTTCCCAGGAATTGCTTGCACCCCAGATGGTGCTGGCCATCACTGCCCCAGTCGGGGCCGACGTGAACGCGGCGACACCGAGAATCGCCACCGCGAGTAACGAAACGGCGACCCAGACGCTGCTGCCAAGCACCAACAGCATGACGACGAGAAGTATCAATCCGACGTAGATCTGGTCCATGACGTCCTCCTACTCGGCAAATACGGCGTCACCGTCGCCTTGCTCGGCGCCGGCATAGGAAACCTCGCTTCCCACCAGGCTCGCGAGAAAATCGTCGACGAAGGCGACGGTGAGCACCACCAGCCCCGCCAACATGAACGACTGGGGAATCCACAAGGGCACGGGGATGATGCCGTAGGACATCTCGTGAAATCGCCAGCTGTCGACCACCATCGCCGCGGTATGCCAACAGAAGAAGGCGGTCACCGCGCTGCCGGCGGCAAGGCACCACAACTCGACCGGGCGCCGGCAGGCGTCCGGCAGCCGGTTCGCCAGTAGCGATACCCGGATGTGGCCGCCGTGACGCAGGGTGTAGGCGAGCGCCAGGAAACTCGACGCGGCGAGCAGATATCCGGAAAACTCCGCCGCCGATGGCACCACGAGCCCCAGCCGTTCACCGGCGGCCGCGCCGGCCGCCGCGTCGATGAGACGAAAAACGACCTGCGTGGTAACGAGCAAACAGATCAGGCAAAGGGCGCTGGCGGCAACCGCTCCGCTGCCCCGATAGATGTAGTCCAACAATCTGCGCATTTTCTATTCCTCCTGGGAAACGGGGCCGACACGCGAAGCCGGCCCCGCGGCGCGCGCCGGTTTATTGTCGGTATGCGGCGAGAATGGCGTCGCCGTCGTCGCCGGCCCTGTCGAGCCACTCCGACGCCATCGTCTTGCCGATCTCGCGAAGCGCCGAACGCAGCGCCTCGGTCGGCTCCTCGACGACGAGGCCGTTGGCTTTCATCACGTCGATCTTCTCGCGGGTTTCCCGCTCGCTGGCTTCCCATCCGCGCGCTTCGGCGTTTTCGGCCGCCTCGAGCACAGCGGATCTGACCGGCTCGTCGAGGCGCTGAAGCGCGCGGGTGTTGGCGACCACCATGTTCTTCGGCAGCCACGCCTGGATGTGTGTGAAATGCGTGAGGTAGTCCCAGGCCTTGGTGTCGGCGCCGGTGGACGGCGAGGTGATCATGGCGTCGACGCGGCCGGTGCTGAACGCGGTGGGTATGTCGGGCACTTCGATCTGCGTCGGTATCGCGCCGGACAACTGCGCGAGCCGTTCGGTCGACGTGTTGTAGGCGCGCATGCGCAAGCCCTTGAGCCCGTCGGCCGACGTAAGCGCGGTGTTGGTGTACAACCCCTGGGGCGGCCACGGCACGGCGAAAAGCAAGGTCAATCCGCGCTCGGCGAGACGTCGCTCGATCACCGGCCGGCTCGCGTCCCACAGGCTACGCGCGTCGTCGTAGCCGGCGGCCAGGAAAGGCACCGAGTCAACCTCGAACACCGCGTCCTCGTTGGCCAGGCGCGAAATCAGAAGCTCGCCGATGGGCACGATGCCGCGCCGTACGGCGCTGATGATTTCCGGGTGCTTGACCAGCGATCCGGCGCTATGCACCTGGATGGTCAATGCGCCGCCGGTGCGTTCGTCCACCTCGCGGGCGAACTCGATGATGTTGGCGGTATGGAAGTTGCTGTCGCCGTAGGGCGTGGGCATGTCCCAGCTGTCGGCGACGGCCGAGCCGTGGGATGCGACGAAGGTAACGACGGCCGCCAGCGCGGCCACGACTGATCTTTTCATTTTTTCCTCCTAAGTGATCCGAAGAACGCGTTGCGCGGTCTGGCGCGCGATACTTTTATTACAAATCATCGACAATTTGTCAATAATTTATCTATAATTTATTCCGTTCATCGTTTCCACCAGCGACGGCGACTGCGCCCCCACACCCGGAGGAGTATTGAATGAGAGACATATCCAATTGTTATTCCTGGGATTTCTGTATTGACCGCGGCGGTACGTTCACGGACATCGTGGCCCATGGGCCGGATGGTGAAGAACGTACGCTGAAGCTCTTGTCTGACAATCCCGAACACTACGAGGACGCCGCGCTCGAGGGAATTCGTCGGGTGCTGGGCGTGCCGACGGCGGCGCCGATCCCGGCGCGGCGCGTCGGCTCGGTCAAGATGGGAACCACCGTGGCCACCAACGCGCTGCTCGAGAAACAGGGCGATCGCACCGTGCTGCTGGTGACGCGCGGGTTCGCCGACGTGTTGCGCATCGGCTACCAGAACCGCCCCGATATCTTCGCCCGCCGTATCGAGTTGCCGCAGATGCTGTATGCACGCGTGATCGAGGTCGACGAACGCATCGCCGCCGACGGCTCGGTGCGACGGGAGCCGGATCTCGACTCGGCAACGCGGGCGTTGCAGTCGGCATTCGACGAAGGCGTTCGCAGTTGCGCGATCGCGTTCCTGCATGCCTGCCGCAATGGCGTTCACGAGAAAGCCGTGGGCGAGATCGCGCGGCGAATCGGCTTTACCTGCGTGAGACTGTCGCACGAGGTGAGCGCGCAGACGAGATACGTCAACCGCGCCGACACCACGGTTGTCGATGCCTACCTCTCCCCGGTGTTGCGACGCTACGTCGACCGCGTGGCCGGCGCACTCGGCGACGCGCGGGTGTTGTTCATGAAATCGAACGGCGGGCTCACCGAGGCGGGGCGATTCTTCGGCCGCGACGCCGTGCTGTCCGGACCGGCCGGCGGCGTCGTCGCCTGCGTGCGCACCGCGACTCGGGCCGGCTTCGAACGGGTAATCGGTTTCGATATGGGCGGCACGTCAACCGACGTCTGCCACTTCGCCGGCGAACTCGAGCAATCGTTCGACACCACCGTGGCGGGCGCGCGCCTGTGCACACCGATGATGCACATCCATACCGTCGCGGCCGGCGGCGGATCGGTGCTTCACTTCGACGGCAATGCTTGCCAGGTCGGTCCCGACTCGGCGGGCGCGAACCCGGGGCCGGCCTGCTACCGCCGCGGTGGACCATTGACGGTCACCGATTGCAACGTGATGTTGGGACGCATCCAGGCACATCACTTTCCCGCGGTATTCGGCGACAGCGGCGATCAGCCGCTCGACACCGACATCGTTCGCGATCGATTCGAGGCGCTCGCCGCACACATCGGCGAGGCGACGGGAGTGAAGCATTGCGCCGAGCAGGTCGCCGAAGGCTTCCTGACCGTCGCCGTGGACGCCATGGCGAGCGCCATACGCAAGGTGTCCGTTCAGCGCGGCTACGACGTATCGACCTACGTGATGAACTGCTTCGGCGGCGCCGGCGGCCAACACGCCTGTCGCGTGGCGGACCAGTTGGGCATGACCCGGGTGCTCATCCACCCCCACGCCGGGGTCCTGTCCGCGTACGGCATGGGATTGGCCGAGATCGTGTCCACGCGCGATATGGCGGTGGATCGTCGGCTCGACCAGGCGCTGCTCGACGACATCGAGGACGCGATTGCGGCGCTCGAACGCGAGGCACTCGAGGAAACCGCCGCACAGGGTCCGGCACGCGCCGACATCACGCTGCGCCGCCAGGCCCTGGTCAAGTACCGCGACACGGATGTCGCGCTGCCGGTGGAACTTACGAACGCGCAAAGCGTGCGTCACTCGTTCGAAGACGACTATCGCCGACAATTCGGCTTTATCGGCGACGGCAACGAGCTGGTTCTCGAATCCGTCCTGGTGACGGCAACCGGCGCCGCCGGCGGCGACCGCGCGGACGCCACGGGCGGCGGCACGGTCAGCGCCCGCGCCGCGAACGCCGCGTCCGAAGCCGAAATGTACGTCGACGGCGAGTGGCGCAATGTTCCCGTTCACGATCGCGAGATTCTCGATCCCGGCGCCGTCGTCCACGGACCGTCCATCGTTCGCGAACCGGTCGCGACCGTGATCGTGGAAAGCGGATGGACGGCGACGGTGCTGGCCGGTCGCGAGTTGCTGCTGGAGCGGACCCATACGCTCGCGACGCGGGAGGACATCGACACCGGCGTCGACCCGGTACGACTGGAATTGTTCAACAACCTGTTCATGTCCATCGCCGAAGAGATGGGCGTGGTGCTGCAGCGCACCGCGCGCTCGGCAAACATTCGCGAACGCCTCGATTTCTCGTGCGCGGTGTTCGACGGCGACGGCGGCCTCGTCGCGAACGCCCCGCACATGCCGGTCCATCTTGGATCCATGGGCGAGACCGTTCGACTGCTGATCGATCAACATGGCGACACCATCGCGCCTGGTGACGTATTCCTGCAGAACAATCCCTACCGCGGCGGCACGCACTTGCCGGACCTGACGGTCGTCAGTCCGGTGTTCGACGATGAAGGCATCGAGCCGCTGTTCTTCGTGGCGAGCCGCGCTCATCACGCCGACATCGGCGGTACGACGCCGGGCTCAATGCCGCCGGACAGTCGCCACATCGACGAGGAAGGCGTGCTGCTGGACAACGTACGGCTCGTCGAAGGCGGCCGATTTCGCGAGGAAGCGATTCGCGCGTTGCTCTCCTCCGGTCCCTGGCCCGCGCGCAACATCGAGCAGAACCTGGCCGACCTGAAGGCGCAGGCCGCCGCCAACGCGCGGGGGATCCGCGGTCTTTCCGAGGCGATCCGCCAATACGGACTCGACGCGGTGCAGGCGTACATGAAGCACGGCCAGGATCATGCCGAGGAACAGGTGCGCCGCGCCATCCATCGCCTGCGCGACGGGCACTGCCGGGTGCCCATGGACGACGACAGCGAGATTCGTGTCGCCATCAGCGTCAACCACGACGAGCGCTCGGCGGTGGTGGATTTCACCGGCACCAGCGCGCAGCGACCGAGCAACTTCAACGCGCCATTCGCCATTACCCGGGCCGCGGTGCTCTACGTGTTTCGCACCCTTGTCGACGGCCGCATGCCGATGAACGAAGGCTGCGCGCGGGCGCTTCGGATCATCGTACCCGAGGGTTCGATGCTGCGTCCCGTCCACCCGGCCGCGGTGGTGGCGGGCAACGTCGAGGTAAGCCAGGCGATCGTCGACGCGCTCTACGGCGCGCTTGGAAATCTTGCCGCGTCCCAGGGAACGATGAACAACTTCACCTTCGGCAATACCCGTTACCAGCACTACGAAACCATCTGCGGCGGCGCCGGCGCCGGCGAGGGTTTCGATGGCGCCGACGCCGTGCACACGCACATGACCAACAGCCGTCTTACCGATCCGGAAGTGCTCGAATCGCGGTTTCCGGTCGAGCTCGAAGCCTTCGCCATTCGGCGCGGCTCCGGCGGCGACGGGCGGTGGCGCGGGGGGGACGGCGTGGTGCGTCGCGTTCGCTTCCTGGAACCGATGACCGCCTCCCTGCTCGCCAACCGACATCGCGCGGCGCCTTTCGGACTCGCCGGCGGCAACGACGGACGCCGCGGACGGGCCTGGGTCGAGCGTCGTGACGGCACGCGCGTGCCCGTTGTCGGCACGGGGACGATCGAGGTCGACGCCGGCGATGCATTCGTTCTCGAGACGCCCGGCGGCGGTGGGTTCGGCGACCCCGATAACCGTGCTCGCGTTGCAAGGTGAAGCCCGCGGTTCGTTCACCACGAGGACTGCCGCGGCGAGGAGACTCGATCATCGGCACATCGGCGCGCGTACCGCGCGCCGACGCCGGGCCGCCGCTTACCTTGCCGATCCTGCGTCGTCGACGGGCCGGTTCGCGAAGTACCGGAGCCACGCGGCGCCTTCGGTTGGAAACTCGACGCCGCGCGATCTCGTCGCCGCCGGCACGATCCTCATCCCGCGTCGTCGGTGAACGTCAGCCGGTTGCCGAACGGGTCGGTCACCGACATGTCCCGCGTCCCCCACGGCATTTTCTCCACGCCGGGGCGCGCATACTTGTAGCGTTTCGCGGTGAGTTCCGCATGAAACGCATCGACGTCGTCCACGGGTATGCGCATGGCCGCGCCGGGGCTGGCGTCGCCATGGTGCTCGGAAAGATGCAATACGCAGCGATCGCGTACGACCTGCATGTACAGCGGCGACTCCGGCTCGAACCGGTGTTCCCACTCGACGCGAAAACCGAGGTACTCGACGTAGAACGCTTTCGCCAATGACTCGTCGAAGATTCGCACAATGGGTGTCGGGCTACCGAGATTCACGACTTGCTCCTCGCGATAAGAAATGGATCGGTTCAACATGAGCCGAAACACCGGGCCCCGGTCCGTAGGGTAACAGCACCGCGACCGATCGGGGACCGCCGCGGCCGACGCTGACGACGCGCGGTGTATCCGTGCTATAAATCGCCTGGAAAGCAACCGCCGTGTGAACCGACGTGAAAGACACCCTGAGGGCCGGCATCCGCTACGAGCACCGCTTCGTGGTGCCTTCGTCCAAGACCGTTCCGGCGCTGTATCCCGAGGCCGAAGAATTTCTCGCCATGCCCGAGGTGTTCGCCACGGGTTACCTTGTCGGTTTCCTGGAATGGGCTTGCGTCAAGGCGGTCAATCCCCACCTCGACTGGCCGGCCGAGCTGACGCTGGGCACGCACATCGACGTGAGCCACGAAGCGGCGACACCGCCGGGCATGGAAGTCACCGCCAGCGTCGAGCTCGTGGAGGTGAGCGGTCGCAAACTTTCCTTCCTCGTCGAGGCGCACGACGGCGTGGACATCATTTCGCGCGGACGGCACGAGCGCTTCGTCGTCGACCGCTCGCGCTTCGACACACGCGTCGGCGAGAAACGGGCGAGCCACGGCACAGGCGGCGAGTCATCATGAAGTTGCTCGTCAACATCGACGTGGACGACCTCCCCCGCGCCATCGAGTTCTATACCGACGCGTTCGGCCTGTCCGTGGGCCGCCGATTCGCCGACTCGGGCGTCGAACTGACCGGCGCTGCCGTTCCGCTGTACCTTCTCGCCAAGGAAGCCGGGTCGCTGGCGGCGCCTACCACGACGCGACCGCGAGACTACGAGAGGCATTGGACGCCCGTGCACCTCGACTTCGTGGTCGACGACATCGATGCCGCGCTCTCCCGCGCGCTGCGAGCCGGCGCGGTGCTGGAGAAGCCGGTCAGCGACGCCGCCTACGGCCGCCTCGCGCTGCTCGCCGACCCGTTCGGCCACGGCCTGTGCCTGATCGAGTTCAGCGAGGCCGGCTACGATGCCATCGCCGACCCGGACGCACCGTGAACGGTCCGTCGCCGAACGCCGTCCACCCGATGACCGGCTTCCCGCAGGTGTGCTTTATCCGCAACACCGTGGACAACCCGAACATCGAGATCGGTGAGTACACTTACTACGACGATCCCGACGGCGCCGAGGACTTCGAGCGCAACGTGCTCTATCATTATCCCTTCAGCGGCGACAAGCTCGTCATTGGTCGATTCTGCGCCATCGCGCGACAGGCGAAATTTTTGATGAACGGCGCCAATCACCGTCTCGACGGATTCTCCACCTACCCGTTCGAAATCTTCGGCAATGGATGGGAAAGCGCGGCCGCCGCCGCGCCGGACTATCCCGACAAGGGCGACACCGTCGTGGGTAACGACGTGTGGATCGGCTACGACGCGCTGGTCATGCCGGGCGTCACCATCGGCAACGGCGCCATCGTCGCTGCCCGCTCGGTGGTGACCGGCGACGTGCCCGCCTACGCCGTGGTGGGCGGTAATCCGGCGCGAGTGATCCGCCGGCGATTCGGCGACGAAGCCATCGCGGCCCTGGAGGAGATCGCCTGGTGGCATTGGCCGGTCGAACAGGTGACCGCCAACCTGCGACACATCGTCGCGGCCGACATCGACGCGCTGCGCCGATGCTCGGCCCCGTGACCCGCTCATCCACCCCCTACCGAACGGCGCCATGAATCTCGAGTTCGAGTCCGAACGACTGTCGTACACGCCGCTGACGTCGGACGACCTGGATATCGCCCTCGCGCTGTTCACCGACGAGGCGGTGACTCGCTACGTGTGCGACGTGCATACGCCGGCGCAGGTCAAGCAATCCATGGCCGACAGCGTCCGGCGTGGCGGCGACGGGTGTATCGGTATCTGGTGCGTCCGCCGGCAGGACAACGGCGAGAAGATCGGCACGACGGTCATCCTCCCCATGCCCATCGAGCACATCGACACGGAGTGGGAACTGGTGGTGCCGGGACAGTGGCCGTCGGTGGACCTCGAGATCGGCTATCTGCTCAGGCGAAGCGCGTGGGGCAGGGGGTACGCGACGGAGATCGGGCATCGCATACTGCGATTCGCCTTCGAGGAAACGCCGCTCGAGGAGGTCGTCGCCGTGACCGATCCAGACAACCACGCGTCGAAACGCGTACTGACGAAAATCGGCATGCGCGCCGAGGGCACCCGCCGCGCGTACGCCAGCGATTGCTGCGCCTTTCGCCTGAACCGCGCGCAGTGGTTGTCGCAACGAAACCGCGGCGCCGGCGGAACCGACCCCGGGGCGAATGCCAAACCCGGAGCCTGAGAGAACCAATGAAGCGAATTCACATTGCCCTCGGCGTCGCCGACATCGACGCGTCCGTGGCCGACTACAGCCGCCGCCTGGATGCATCACCGGTATTGGTGATCCCCGGCGAGTACGCGCTCTGGCGCACCGAGTGCTTGAACCTGTCGATCCGCAAGGCGGCCGATGACGGTTCGCCGCTTCGTCATTTGGGCATCGAGACGCCGGACGCCGAATCGTTTTCCGCCGACGTGGATTGCAACGGCATTACCTGGGAACGATTTTCCGCCTCGCAGCAGGCCGATGAAATCAGGGAGACCTGGCCAGGATTCGGTTATTCGCCGGATTCATGACGACTCGGACGCGTGCGGGTGATTCTCGCCCGATCCGCCGCGCAAGGCAGCCGCGATCGCACTGGCAAGGGAATCCGATGCAGCGGGCTTGGATACGTAGACGATGGATGACTCGCGCGCCCGCAGCGCGTCCACCGAGTCGCTGTAGCCCGACGCCAGCACCGCCGGCAGATCCGGCCGCAGCGCGCGCACACGCTGAATCAGGTTCATCCCGGTTAACGCCGGCATGGTCTGGTCGGTGAGCAGCACGTCGAAGGCACGGGGATCGGAGACGAAGCGCTCGAGCGCCTCTTCGCTGGACGCGCATACCGTGCAATCGTAGCCGTAGCCAGCCAGCGCCTCGGCGGACAGTCGGGCCAACTCGGGCTCATCGTCGACGACGAGCACGCGCCGACCTTCGCCCGCGCCCGGTGCGTCGGCGCCCGGCGAATTTCCATTCTGGAGCGCTGATTCCGCGACCGTCGCGGGCGGGAACAGCACGCGAAACACGGTCCCCCGGCCGGGGGCCGATTCCAGCACGACGTGGGCGTCGTGGCGCTGGATGATGCCCTGGACCACCGCCAGCCCCATGCCGACACCTTCGCCCACGTCCTTGGTGGTAAAGAAGGGCTCGAAGATGTGATCGATCACGGACGAATCCATGCCCGACCCCGTGTCGGCAACGCTCAACTCCACCCAGTGTCCGTGCAACCGGCGATGACACGCGGCGCATTCGGCGTCGTCGATATGCGAGCTTTTCAGGTTCACCCGAATCGAACCGACGCCCCTCATGGCGTCGCGCGCGTTCAGGCACAGGTTCATGACGATCTGCTGCAGGCCTACGCTGTCGACGGAGACGTCCGGCAAATTTTCCTCGTGGGCGAACGACATCGCGATGCTCGAGGGAATCACCGGACGCAACATGTCCACGTACCCGGCCACGAGCGGCGCGAGTTGCAGGTTCTGCGCCTTGACGACCTCGCTTCGGCTGTAGGTGAGCATTTGCGAAACCAGGTTACGCGCGCGCTCGGAAGCGGACATGACGGTATCGAGGTAGTTGGTCAGGCCGGGGTCGGCATTGTTACCGGATTTCTTCAGGGCCAGGGCCGTGTAGCCCATGATGATGCCGAGAATGTTGTTGAAATCGTGCGCGATGCCGCCGGTCAACTGGCCCAGTGCCTGCATCTTGTGGGACTGGCTCGCTTCGCGCTGCAGCCGCTCCCTTTCGCTCTCGGCCTGCTTGCGAGTCGTGATGTCGGCGAACATCGCGACGTACTCGACGGGCTCGCCGCTCGCGTCGCGTACCGCGGAGATGGTCTGCCAAGTGGGATAGACCTGTCCGTTCTTGCGGCGATTGTAGAGCTCTCCCTCCCAGTGACCGGTGGACAGGAGCTGCTGCCAAATCTGCTGGTAAAGGTCCTCGTCGTGGCGTTCGGACTTGAGCAGCGATGCCTTGCGGCCAATGGCTTCCTCGGGATCATATCCCGTTATCCGGGTGAACGCCGGGTTGACCAGCTTGATCACCCCGCGACGGTCGGTAATCAGGATGGCCTCGGAGCTGACGGAGAACACCACGGCCGACTCGCGCGCCATCTGGTTGGCGCGCTCGCGCTCCGCCAACCCTTCGAGGAAGCGGTTGAACAGGTTGGTCAGCTCGCCGATTTCGCCGGTGCCGCCGCCGGGCAGCGGTTGTACATCGTCGGCGCCCGCGTTCAGTCGCCTGAACGATTGAGCGATGCGGTCGGCCGGCGTCACCACCGAACGCGAAAACCGCATCGAGATCACCGCCACGATCAGAACCGCGAGCGTCACCGCGATGATGGTGCGGTCACGAAGCTGCTCGAAGCCGGACAGTATCGCGTCCCGCGGCGTCAGCGACAACAGGCTCCATCCGGCACGCTCCAGCGGCACCAGCACGCGGTACCAGATCCGGTCATCCACCTCAACCATGTGACCCGACGCGCCTCGCTCCATGACCCGGGAAAAGCTGCCGTCCGGCGCGGCCGTTCCTTCGGCCGTGCCGGCGGAATGGAAGATCACGCGGCCGTGCTGGTCAAGGAGCACGCGGCTGCTCGCCACACTGCGCTCGGCGCCCGCAAACTGTCCGGCGAGGTGGTCGAGACTGTAGTTGACCATGATCACGCCGGTTTCGATGCGTTCGAGGTTCTCGCGGTCGACGTCGTAGAGGATCTTGATCGCGGGAAGCACGCGCTGGGTGCCGGAGCGGTGGTTGATGTTCTGCTCGACACCCGGCCAGAAGATGCGCGCGCCGCTCTCGCGCGCCTGCTGGATGAGCGGCGCCGCGTGCTCGGCGAACCCGGGGTCGAAATCCAGCGTGTCGCCGACGCGAAAGTGCGTTCCCCGGCGGCCGAACAGATGGATGGAGACGATGCCGCGAACGTTGAGGTAGCCGTTGAGTATGCTGCCGACGCGCGCCTCGGTGGCGAGTTGGCGAAACGCGGTGACGGATTCGAACGGCTGGTCGAGTTCGGTACGAATCAACTCGACACCGGAAATGTTGTCGATCAGGCTTTCGACTTGTTCCTGTATGAGGATGATGTGCTGTCGTTCGGCCTCCAGGAGGTTGCGCTGGTCGATCAGGGCCCGCCGTACGAAGGAGTCCGAAAGGGAGAAATACGTCGAGACTGCGACGAGCAGCAGCGGCACGACGCCCACCAGGGCCAGGTAGACGAAAACCTGCCGTGTCAGGCTCCAGTTTCTGAAGGCGTGCATGATCCGGTGATTGGCGGCTCGATCAGCGACGGCACAACCGTCAATCGTCGAGATTCTCCGCGGTCACGAGCCGGGTGTCGACCAGTGTCTCGGCGGGCAACGTCTCGCCGCGCAGCGCCCGCACGGCGTATTCGACGCCCAGATAGCCCTGCCGGCCGGCGCGCTGGTCGACCGTCGCCTGCAGCGGGCCCTCGCCGATCGCCTCACGCGCCTGGACCAGCGCGTCGAATCCCGCCACCAGGATGTCGTCCCTGCCCGCCTCCTCGATGGCGTTGATGGCACCGAGCGCCATCATGTCGTTGGCTGCGAACAACAGCGTCACGTCGGGATGTTGTTCGAGCCAGCGTTTCATGAGTTCGTACCCCTCCTCGATTTTCCAGTTGGCGCTCTGCATGTCGACAACCGATATGTCCGGCATGTCCGCGAACGCGTCCAGCGCGCCCTGCTTGCGATGCTCGGCATTGATGGCGCCGCGAATGCCCTCCATGACCAGCGCCTTGGCCGGACCGTTCGTCTTGGCGGCGATGTAGGCGGCGCTCGAGCGCGCGCCGAGCCGGTTGTCCACGCTGATGAACGGAACGCCTTCGAGCCCGACGCTGGCGGAAAACTCCGGGTCGAGCCGATTGTCGATGTTGATCACGACGATTCCCGCGTCGCGAGCCGACTTGAGCACCGGCACCAGCGCGACGGAGTCGCCCGGCGCGATGACGATGGCATCGACACCCTGCCGGACGAGGTCCTCGACGATGCCGATCTGTTGCTCGGTCTTGACCAGGAGTTCAATGCCCAACTCGTCCTCGGCGCGGCGAGCGCCGCGTTCCATGTCGACAAAGAAGGGATTGGTCAGGGTCTTCATGACCAATGCCACGGTCAGCTCGTCGGCGGGGCCGGGATCGCTTACGACCGCCTCCGGCGAACCCTGATCGCACGCCGTCGCCAGAACGGCGGCCGCCAGCCACGCGGCCTGGCGACGGAGAAAGCGCGAGAAGTTGTAAACGTTCATGCGGCGGCACCATGAGCGGGAAAATGGTCGTTCCCGCCCAATTGTGTCGGCAGTCGCGTCAAAAACTGAAGCCGCGACCTCCACTCGCGTTCCGCGGCCCGTCTAGGCGGTGCACTCGGTAAAGATCAGCGCCCGGCATTTCGCGCAGATGTCGCGGTCGAGGCGCTTGTAGATCGAACTGATGGCGTCCTCCTTGGCGTCGAAGAAGCGATCGGGACCGATCTTGCGAACGAAAAACGACTTGGCGGCGAACTCGTAGACGCTGGGCTTCAGGCCCGCGAAATACAATCCGCCGCCCTTCTGCTTGAGCTGGTTGTTCTCGTTGATCAGCATCTCGGCCCCGGCGAGGTCGATGAAGTTGATCGCAGAGGAAATAATGAGGATGTGATAGATGCGCTCGTTGTCGGCGATCGATCGCAGTCGTTGCTGGATATGATTGACCGAGCCGAAATACACGGACATGTCGATGCGGATCATCTTCAGCTGCGGGCACTGCTTGAGCGGCTTGGACTGGATGTTGACGAACTTTCGCGTGCCCTTTTCCTCGTCGACTTCGATGGAAAGCGTGGGAATCGACGGCGTGGACGTCTTCGCCAGGAAGAATACCAGTGACAGCAATACGCCGATGTAGATGGCGAATTCGAGTTCGAGAAACAGCGTGGCAAGGAACGTCGTCACGAGAATCGTCGACTCGGAGCGACTGAAGCTCAGTATGTTGCGGATGTGGTGAAAGTCGATCAGGTTCCAGGCCACCAGCAGGATGACGCCCCCCATCGCCGCCACCGGCAGGTACGCGGTGAGCGGCGCCACCACCAGCACGATCACCATGAGCATCAGCGCGGCGAAGATGGCAGACAGGGGGGTTCGCGCGCCGGCGGCGTAGTTGATTCCGGAACGGGTGAACGATCCCGAACCGGCGTACGAGGAGAACATGCTGCCGACGACATTGGACAGGCCCTGGCCGATGAACTCCTGGTTGGAATCGATCCGCTGGTTCGAGCGCGTCGCCACCGCCCGGCTGATGGAAACCGCCTCGATCAACCCCAGCAGCGCCACCGCGAACGCCTCCGGGGCGAGGGTGCGCAACGTGGCGAGGGAGAATTCCGGTACCGCGAAAGGCGGCAAGCGGGCGGGTATCTCGCCCACCAGCTCGATGTCGGTGGTGAAAAAGCCAAGCCCCAGCGCGGCCAGGCTGCCGACCACCATGCCGATGAGCAGGTTGGGGAGCCTGGGCAGAAAGCGTCTAACGAGCAGCGCGGTGAGCAGGGTAATCAGCGCGACCGCGAACAGGTAGGGGTCGATGCTGCGCCAGCCGACGCCGATGTCGTACCAGGTATGGATGAAGGACTCGCCCTTGGGAATATCCACGCCAAGAATGTGTTTCATCTGGCTGGTGGCGATGAGAATGGCGGCGCCGGCCGTGAAACCGATGACCACGGTGTGCGAGACGAAGTTGACCAGGGCGCCCAGTCGCGCGAGGCCGAACGCGAGCTGGTAGATGCCCGCGATCAAGGTCATGGTCAGCGCCAGCGACACGAACTCGGGCGAACCGGGATCGGCGTATCGGCTGATGGCCGCGAACACCACGATCGATATCGCCGTCGTCGGCCCCGATACGAGGTGGTACGACGACCCGAAAAGTGCCGCGACGATCGGCGTGACCATGGCGGTATAGAGTCCATATTCCGGCGGCATGCCGGCGATGGCCGCGAAGGCGACGCCCTGGGGCAGCACGATGACCGCGCCGGTCAGCCCGGCAAAGAAATCGTCCTTGATCGACTGTCGGGAGATGAACCGGGTCCAAGCCAGGAACGGTAACAGGGATGTCAGCTTCATGTAGATTCGGATCGCACCTCCGCTCGAGTCATCATAGTCGTCATAAGCCTAGCGCGGGCCCGGCGCGACGCCATCGCCGACTGCCGCCGCGACCTTCCCGCCCGGCCGCTCGAATCGGCCCGGGGGAACGAATCGCGCGACGCTCGCCACTAGATTTCGAACGCGGCGTCGAGCTTCTTCGCCACCGGCGTATTCTTCAGCGTCACGTAGCGGGGCAGCCCGCCACGATAGGGTGGGTAGTCCTCGCCGCGAATGAGCGGTTCGAGGTACGCACGGCAGCTGGGCGTGATGCCGAAACCGTCGCGCGAGATGAATTTCTTCGGCATCTTCTTCTCGACGTTGGCAACCCGCGCGAGCTTTGCCTCGGTAATTTTCCATCGGTAGGGCGAGTTCGACGTGCGCGTAATGGCGGGCATCACCGCGTTCTTGCCCGCGAGCGCCATATCCACCGCCGCCTTGCCCACGGCATAGGCCTGGTCGACGTCGGTCCTGGAGGCGACGTGGCGCGCCGCGCGCTGCAGGTAATCGGCCACGGCCCAATGATACTTGTAGCCGAGCGAGTCCTTGACCAGGTTGGCGATCACCGGCGCGACGCCGCCGAGCTGGCTGTGCCCGAAGGCGTCGCGTGTGCCCGCCTCGGCGAGGAAGGCGCCGTCGGCGTTGCGAAGCCCCTCCGAGACCACGATGGATACGTAGCCGAATTTCTCGACCTTCTTGCGCACCTCGGCCAGGAACCGGTCCTCGTCGAAGACGACTTCCGGGAACAGGATGAGGATCGGCAGCGGGTTTTCCCTGGTCGATGCCAACGCGCCGGCGGCCGCTATCCAGCCCGCGTGGCGACCCATCACCTCGATGACGAAAACCTTGGTCGAGGTTTTCGCCATGGAGGCGACGTCGAAGCTCGCTTCCATGGTCGAGACCGCGATGTACTTGGCCACCGAGCCGAAACCCGGGCAGTTGTCGGTGACGGGCAGGTCGTTGTCGACCGTCTTGGGCACGTGGATGGCCTGGATCGGGTAACCCATCGTGCGGGAGATCTGCGACACCTTCAGGCAGGTATCGGCGGAATCCCCGCCGCCGTTATAAAAGAAGTAACCGATGTCGTGGGCCCGGAACACGTCGATCAGCCGTTCATACTGCGCGCGGCTTTCCTCAATGCTCTTTAGCTTGTAGCGGCATGACCCGAACGCGCCCGACGGCGTGTGTCGCAGCGCGGCGATGGCCGACCTGGTTTCCTTCGATGTATCGATCAAATCTTCCGTAAGAGCGCCGATAATGCCGTTTCTGCCCGCGTAAACCTTGCCGATTCGATCTCGGTGCGCGCGCGCGGTCTCTATGACGCCGCAGGCGCTCGCGTTGATGACGGCGGTCACGCCGCCGGATTGGGCGTAAAAGGCGTTCTTTTTCATCAAGATTCTCTCTGAATGCGATGTCGGTTCCCACTGTCGCGAAGCGCGCGCCGAGCCCGAATCTCCCGACCGGCACCGCCCGGCCGGGGCACGGCGACAGATTCGTGGCGTTGGTGGCCAAGATTGGAGACAGCGAAACTCCCCGGCCGGCGTCACTCGCCCGCCACGCGCGGCGTCGTGTTACGCGTGATGTCGCAAGCTGCTGAAAAAACGGGCTTTTCTATTGTACCGCGCACGGACCGCAAGCTGCCATGCGAGGATTTTGCGCGCCGATTCACGACGTTTATTCCGCCTCGACCCGGCAGGCATTGACACCCGGAAGGGTCGCGGGTAGGGTAGCGGCGGCCGCAGGCCGGACGTTACCAAGCGGAACCTTATAGTATTTGATTTTACAGTGTTTTCCCATGGTGCCCGGCAGTTTTCTCGGTACGCGGGCGTGCGGCCGCGCCGCCGCCGGATGGATCGACACGGCAAGCGCCATTACTCGCTCACAGAGATCCGATCATGCGCATAATTTTGCTGGGAGCGCCAGGCTCCGGTAAGGGCACCCAGGCCAGGAAGCTGGTCGAGACCTACAAGGTACCGCAGATCTCCACGGGAAATATCCTGCGCGCCGCCGCAGCCGACGGTACCGAGGCCGGGCGCAGGGCCGAGCAGATCATGAAAGAGGGCTCGCTGGCGCCCGACGACCTGGTCATCGAACTGGTCTCGCAACGCGTCCTCAAGGCGGACACCCGTCGCGGCTTCATTCTGGACGGCTTCCCTCGCAACATTCCCCAGGCGCAGGAACTGGACACGCGCCTGGGATGGGTTTCGAGGCCGATTCAGATCGCGGTGAATTTCGAGGTGGAAGAATCATCCCTGGTCAAGCGACTGACCGGTCGACGAATCTGCGAAAACTGCGGGGCGATCTACAACATTCACTCCAACCCGCCTAGGAGCCGCGGGCGCTGCGACGAATGCGGCGGCCACCTCGCCAGGCGCGACGACGACACCGAGGAGGTCGCGCGCGCGCGCATCGGCGTATATCACCGGGAAACCGAGCACCTGGTGCAGTATTACCGCGCCCAGCACAAACTGCGCACACTTAACGCGAACGGCAGCCCGAACGACATATTCGGCCGCCTGTGCGAGATGATCGACACCGAGATCCGTCCGCTCGAGAACAAGGTGGTGTCGGTGCACGGCGCGGAGGGCAACGCAACGCAAACGCAGATCGTGGGCGGCAAGATCGTGCGCGAGGTAACCGGCAGCGACGTGCGCACGACCCGGGTTCAGCCTCGCCAAAACGCCGAAGCGGAGGACGCGCGCGAGTCGGATCGTGCCGGCGCCGCCGCGGCGACCGGGGCGGGCGCGGGAAAATCCGCGACCCGTAAACCGGCACAGGGCAAATCGACGGCCGACAATGCCGCGCCCAAAAAAACCGTGGCCGCGAAGCCCGCCTCCAAAAAGGCCACGGCCAAAAAAACGACTGCGAAAAAAGCCGCCGCGAAGAAAACCACGGCGAAAAAAGCGAGCGTGAAAAAAACGGCGGCAAAGAAGACCGCGACGAAAAAAACGCCGGCGCGCAAGTCCACGGCGAAGAAAAAGGTGTCGAAGCGACCCGCAGCAAAAAAGAAAACGGCGAAAAAGGCGTTAACCCGCAAGCTCGCCGCTAAGAAGACGCCCGCGCGAAAAGCGGCGACCAGGAAAAAGTCTTCCGGCAAGTCGACGACCCGCAAGTCTCCCGCCGCACGCAAGACCGCCGGCCGCAAAACGGCGAAAAAGGCCGCTACGAAGAAGACCGCGACGCGGAAAAAAGTCGCCAAAAAGAGCCCGGCGCGCAAGAAAACCGCACGCAAGAGCGGCACCGGTGCCGCCAGGACAAGAGCGAAAACCGCCGCGCGCACGAGCAGGAGCAAGGCAGCGACGCGAAAAAAGACCGCGACAAGGCCGTCCGCCAGGAAATCCGCTCGCCGCGCCGCACCGACCCGCCGGAAATAGACGATGAACGACCTTCCCCGCGCCGGCCGCTACCCCGCCATCCGCATGCGGCGCGTGCGCCGGCATGCTTTCAGCCGCGCCCTGGTGCGCGAGAGCCGTTTGTCCACGGACGACCTGATTCAGCCGCTGTTCCTGTGCGAAGGCGAGAATCACACCGAGGCGGTTCCGTCGATGCCCGGTATTTCGCGTCTCTCGCTGGACCTGTTGCTGGAAAAGGCCGAACGGCTCCACGCCCTCGGCATTCGCGCCATCGCCCTGTTTCCGATCATCGATCCGGCGGCGAAGAGCGAGGACGCCCGCGAAGCCTATAATCCCGACGGCCTGGTGCCCCGGGCGCTGCGCGCGCTCAAGGCGCGCGTGCCGGCACTCGGCCTGGTCACCGACGTGGCCCTTGACCCGTACACCAGCCACGGCCAGGACGGACTGGTCGATGCCAGCGGTTACGTGGTCAACGACGAAACCGTCGAGGTGCTGGTGCGCCAGGCACTGTGCCACGCCGACGCTGGCGCCGACGTGGTGGCGCCGTCGGACATGATGGACGGGCGCATCGGCGCGATCCGCGCCGCCCTGGAGGAAGCGGGCCACGTCAACACGCTGATCCTGTCCTACGCCGCAAAGTACGCCTCGTCTTTCTACGGGCCGTTTCGCGACGCGGTGGGCTCGGCGGGCGCGCTGGGCGGCGGCAACAAGCACACCTACCAGATGGACGTCGCCAACACCGACGAGGCGCTGCGCGAGGCCGCCCTTGATATCGACGAAGGCGCCGACATCTTCATGGTCAAGCCCGGCATGCCGTATCTCGACATCGTTCGCCGGGTGAAGCACGAGCTGGCGGTACCCACTTTCGTCTACCAGGTGAGCGGCGAGTACGCCATGCTCAAGGCGGCCGCGCAGAACGGCTGGCTGGATGAGCGCGCCGTGGTGCTCGAATCCCTCACCGCCTTCAAGCGCGCCGGCGCGGACGCCATCCTGACCTATTTCTCGGAGGCCGTCGCCGAGTGGCTCGCCGAGCACACCGACACCTGATCGTATCCAATCCATGCCCGAGCAATACAAGCCGCCGAGACCCGTCAACATCGTACTGCACCAGCGGTCGCGCCAGCTCGAGATCGAGTTCGACGACGGCAAGCGGTTTTCGCTGAGTTGCGAGTATCTGCGCGTATTCTCGCCCTCCGCCGAGGTACAGGGACACGGGCCCGGCCAGGAGGTGCTGCAAGTCGGCAAGGAGAACGTCAATATCGAGAAGATCGACCCGGTGGGTACGTACGCTGTTTGCCTGCATTTCGACGACGGGCACAGCACCGGCATCTATTCCTGGGAGACGCTGTACCGGCTCGGCGTGAACGAGCAGGCCAACTGGGCCCGATACCTCGAGCGCCTCGAAGCGGCCGGCCACACCCGCGCGCCGCGAGGAGAGCATTGATGCCGGACGAGCGGGGCGGCACCACCCACTTCGGCTACCGCGACGTGCCCGAGGACGCCAAGGCGTCCATGGTGGGCGCGGTATTCAGTTCGGTGGCCGACAAGTACGACATCATGAACGACGCCATGTCGTTCGGCGCGCATCGCGCCTGGAAACTGTTCGCGGCGTCCCAGAGCGGACTGAAGCGCGGTCAGTGCGTTCTCGACGTGGCCGCGGGCAGCGGCGACCTGTCGCGCCATTTCCGCGCCCAGGTCGGCGATACCGGCCTCGTCGTGATGACCGACATCAACGCCGACATGCTGAGCCGCGGCCGCGACCGAATGATCGACGCGGGCGCGACCGGCAACATCACCTATTGCCTCGCCGATGCCGAAAACCTCGCTTTTGCCGACGGCAGCTTCGACTGCGTGAGCATCGCCTTCGGCCTGCGGAACGTCACGCGCATCCCCAAGGCCCTGCGCGCGATGCAGCGGGTGTTGCGCCCCGGCGGCAAGCTCCTCGTGCTGGAATTCTCGCGGCCCGTCTCGGCGCCCCTTCGCCGCCTCTATGACCTTTACTCGTTCGGCGTCATCCCGGCCATGGGCAAGCTCATCGCGGATGACGCCGACAGCTACCGATACCTGGTGGAGTCGATTCGCAAGCATCCGGACCAGGAAACCCTGGCCGCCATGATGCGCGACGCGGGTTTTGAAAACGTGAGTTGGCACAACCTGGCCGGCGGTGTCGTGGCGCTGCATACGGGCTACCGCTTCTAGGACGCCCACGCGAATGTTCTCGGCAAGGCAATTGAGCGTGATCGAGGGCGTGGTCAACCGCGTGCTGGCGGGCGATCCGGACACGCCCGCGCGCCTTTCCCGGCTCGCCGGTCGCACCGTTCGCGTCGATTCGTGGCTGGCGCGCGACGTCAGCCTCTACGTCACCTTCGACGAAAACCTCGTGCACCTCGACGACACGTTCGACGGCGAGGTCGACGCCACCATCTCGGGCGGTCCGCTGGGCTTCGCCCGGGCCGCTGCCGACCCCGCCAACCGCGACGTGTTCGGCGACGGCACCCTCAGCGTGAGCGGCGACGCGATGGTGGTGCAGGCCGCCGCGGAACTGTTCGGTCGTTATCGTTACGACTGGCAGGGCCGCGTGGAACCGGTGATCGGCGAAGCCGCCACCGCGCGCCTGGAATCGCTGCTCGACCGGCTCGAGGCGTGGCGTGGCGAGGTGCGCGCAAAGGTCGCCGCGGACGCCGGGGAATACCTTCGCGAGGAAAAGCGCCTGTTGGCCACCCGCGAATCCGTGGCCTCGTTCGGTGACGCGGTGGACAACCTGGTTTCGGACGTTTCGCGGCTTCAAAAGCGCATCGAATTGCTGGAGAAACGCCGCGGATGACGAAACCGCGCCAGCGCGGCCGCCGCCGGATCGCCCGACACCGGCCCGCCCCGGCGACCGGGGCGGTGGCATGAGCGTGAAAGTTCGCAACGGCGCGAGGGTGTCCACGGTACGCCGCGGCCGGCTGCCGCGGCTGCTCCACATCGCCCGGGTTTTCGTGCGCCACGGCCTCGACGAGTTCGTCACCACGCTGCACCTGTTCCGGCCCTACCGCTACCTGCTCTACCTGCACCCGTCGCGATGGAAGCGGCGCGACCCGGCCCCGCGTGCCGTGCGCCTGCGTGAAGCCCTGGAAGAACTCGGCCCGGTGTTCGTCAAGTTCGGCCAGATGCTTTCCACGCGCCCCGACCTGCTGCCGGAGGACATCGCCGTCGAGCTGACCCGCCTGCAGGACAAGGTGCCGCCCTTCCCGGCGCACACGTCCCGGCGCATCGTCGAGGAAGCCCTCGAGCGCCCGGTCACCGAGGCATTCGCCAGCTTCGACCTGGAACCCATCGCCTCGGCGTCGGTGGCCCAGGTCCATACCGCCACGCTGCACGACGGCAGCGAGGTCATCGTCAAGGTGCTGCGCCCCGGCATCGAGAAGGTCATCGACCGCGACCTCGACCTGCTCTATACGCTCGCGCGACTGGCCGAGAAATACTGGTCCGAGGGTACGCGCCTGCGGCCGGTGGAGATCGTCGGCGAGTACGACAAGACCATCCACGACGAACTCGACCTGGTGCGGGAAGCCGCCAACGCCAGCCAGCTTCGCAACAACTTCATCGATTCGGACCTGTTGTACGTGCCCAGGGTCTACTGGGACTACACGCGCACCAAAGTCATGGTGATGGAGAGAATCCACGGCATATCCATCCGCGACGTGGACGCGCTGCACCGCGCCGGCATCGACATGCGCACCCTCGCCCACAACGGCGTGGAGATCTTCTTCACCCAGGCGTTCCGCGACGGCTTCTTTCACGCCGACATGCACCCCGGCAACATCTTCGTCTCCGAATCGGGCAAGTACTGCGCGGTGGACTTCGGCATCATGGGCACGCTCAGCGACGTCGACAAGCGCTATCTCGCCGAAAACCTGCTGGCGTTCTTCAACCGCGACTACCGCGCCGTGGCCGTCGCCCACGTGCGCGCCGGGTGGGTGCCGGCGCATACCCGGGTGGAGGAGTTCGAGGGGGCGATTCGCGCGGTATGTGAACCGATCTTCGCCAAGCCGATCAGCGAGATCTCGTTCGGCCGCCTGGTAATGCGCCTGTTCCAGACCGCGCGGCGCTTCGAGATGCCCGTGCAACCGCAGTTGGCGCTGCTGCAGAAGACATTGCTCAACATCGAGGGACTCGGCCGCCGTCTCTACCCGGAACTGGACCTTTGGCAGACTGCCAAGCCCTACCTCGAACGCTGGATGAGCGAGCAGGTCGGGCCGCGCGCCGCGCTGCGCGGCATTCGCCGCGAAGTGCCGCGATTCATGGCGCTGGGTCCGGAGATCCCGGGGCTCGCCTTCGAGTTGCTGCGCCGCGCCCGCGACGGCGAGCTCGACGTGAATACGCGCTCGGAAGACCTGTCGGCGATCGAGCGCACCATGGAAGCGAACCATCGGCGCCTGCTCGCGGGGATCACCGGCTGCTCGCTGCTGGGCATTGCGGTGCTGTTGTACCTGTTCGACTACGCCGGGGCGACTTGGCGCGGCGTGCCCGTCTCCAGCATGCTGGCGCTGGTGCCCGGCATCGCGCTGATCGTGCGCGCCTGGTCGGGTGGCCCGGGCGAGCGCCAGGCATCGATTCGGCGAATGCGCCGCGACTGAATCGCCGGGCCGCTCCGGTCCGCGGCGCCGGTTGCCGGCCGTCGCGCACCGTGCTACGGTGGAAACGTAACCAATCCCGCCCTTCAGGCGGGACAGGAAAAGCACGGATCTGTCGCGATCCGGCGCGACATCGACGATCGATTACAGCGGTGATCGTCGCGTACCGCCGGGGCAGGTGGATTCGGCAGGAAGGATTGCCCGATGCCGTGCCTGATATTCCGCCGGTTACGACGAGTTGTACCGGACCTGGTTCGAAGCGGAGCGTGACGCGGCCCTGCGGGGCCGGCCAGGGGTGCAGACGACATACCGGCAAGAACAGAAAAGAACAAACAAGGATCGTCCACCGGTCGATAATAAAGTTCAGGAAGGCATCCCGCTGGGCCCCGAGGACACGTCGTCCCCGGGGCCTTTGTTTTTGCCCGAGGCGTTTACGCGCCGATCGTCCGGCCTTCTCAACTGACGAGTATCGTCGCGCAGTCGACGCTGGCTAGGTGCAGCCGCATCGACGACGGCGAGAGCAGGGCGCTGCGGCGATTGACGACGAGCACCGTGCTCGCGCATTTCTCTAACTCGCGCGCCACGGCGGACGGACCGGGACGACCCGCCAGGGGAATCACCACCGGCTTCGCGGTGTCCGCCGACAAGAACGAGAGCGCCGTTTCCCGCGCCATCTCGGCAAGGTCGGGTCCACCGCAGGCCAGCACCTTCAACGGGCGCGCCGGCGCGTCGGCGGCGAGTCCGGCGGCGACGCGGAGCGTTCGAACCGCTTCCTCGCCGTCGTCGAACAACACGGCGAGCACGGATTGCGGGCGTGTTCGCGCCGGGTTCGCGCGCACCGCGCCGACGCGCAACAGCGCCAGAACGTCGGCCTCCACCGCGCCCAGCAACTCTCGGCTCACCGATCCGCGCCATACGCTAAACGGCACCTCGATGCCGCGCGCCCTGGAGAATTCCGCGAGTCCGCGCCGAGCACGACTGGCAAGCGCCTTGAGTTCCTGTTGCATGCGCCCGGCCTCGATCGGCTCGACTCGCATGCTGGACGGCTTGAACTCGCGAAGGAAGCCGAGCGCATCGAGGCGCAGCAAGTCGCTGTCCTCGACGAACATGCCTTCCAGGTCCGCGTTCATGCGTCGGGCAAGACGCAGCATGGCGTCCAGTTCGGAAACGTCGACCTGGCCCGTGTCCAGGGTCAGCACGATTCGCGTCCTTGACGGGTCCGGGGTCATGGACCGCCCGGCTCACCGTTCGTTTCGCGCGCTGCGAAATCGCGCCGGCGCGCGGAGAATTCGATCAGCCGTTGCTCCGCGCGGCCGTTGACGGAATCGCCCGGAAAGCACCCGTCGTCGCCGCGTTCGCCGGCTTCGATGCCGGTCAGAAGCGCAATGCCGTCATCCACGTGGTCGATGGCGTACACGTGAAAGCGGCCGTCGGCTACCGCCGCGACGACGTCGGCGCGCAACATGAGGTGCTTGACGTTGGCGCGCGGTATCACAACGCCTTGATCACCGGTCAGCTCGCGCGCATGGCAGCAATCGAAGAAACCCTCGATCTTCTCGTTCACGCCACCGATGGCCTGGATGCCGCCATGCTGGTTGACCGAACCGGTCACCGCCAGCGACTGGCGCAAGGGCACGCCGGCAAGGTCGGAAAGCAGCGCGAAGAGTTCCGCGGCCGACGCGCTGTCGCCCTCGACGCCGCCGTACGATTGCTCGAACACCAGGCTGGCGGACAACGACAGCGGTCGATCGGTGGCAAACCTGGCCCCCAGGTAGCTCGACAGGATCATGACACCCTTGGAATGTATCGGTCCGCCGAGCTCGACCTCCCGTTCGATGTCGACCACCTGTCCGTCGCCCACGCGGGTTCGCGCGCTGATGCGCGACGGTCGGCCGAAACCGTACTCGCCCAGGCCGATCACCGACAGGCCGTTGACGCGACCGACGTATTCGCCGGTCGTATCGACGAGGATCGTGCCGCGCCGGATCTCTTCCTGCATGCGCTCGCGAATTCGTCCGGAGCGCTCGTCGCGCTTGTCGATCGCCTGCTCCACGTCCACCCGGGTGACGAGATCGACCCGACCGTTCTTTCGTGCCCAGTACGCCGACTCGCGCAGTACGTCGCCGATACGGCCGACCCGCATCGACAGCTTCTCGTTGTCACTGGACAACCGAACCCCGTGCTCGATAACCGCGCCAATGGCGCCGCGGTCAAATGCGGGCAGCGCCTCGCGACGAACCAGGGTGGCGATCAGCCGCGCATATTCGCGTTCGCTCTGGGCGCCGCGCGCCAGGCGGTCGTCGAAGTCGACCTGGACCTTGAAGAGGTCCGCGAACTCCGGGTCGAGCTCGGACAACAGGTAGTAGATCACGGGTTCACCGAGAAGTATCACCTTCACCGATAGCGGTATGGACTGCGGCTCGAGGGTGGCGGTGGACATCAGGCCGAGGCTTTCGCCAAGCGGTTCCAGGCGCAGTTCGTGCGATCGAAGCGTGCGCTTGAGCGCCTCCCACGCGAACGGTTCGCGCAGTAACTTCAGGGCATCGACCAACAGGTAACCGCCATTCGCCCGGTGCAGCGTCCCGGGCCGGATCATCGTGAAGTCCGTTACGAGCGCCCCCTGCAGGGCGCGGTGCTCGATGCGTCCCAGCAGGTTGTTGTAGGTCGGGTTGTCCTCGTAGATGACCGGCGCGCCGTGATTTGCCGATCCCGGTGTCAACACGTTCACGCGGTAGCGGTTCGTCCACGACAGGTCGTCCGGGTCGCGAAGCGCCCGAGGCCCGAAAAGCATGGCGTTTTGCTTCGCGTCGGGGAGAAAGAGTTGAAAGTTGCCGACGATGTCCTGCTCGACCTGCGAGAGGTACTCGCTCACCTCGGCGATATCCGCGAAGGACTCGCGCAACGGCTCGAGCAGTTGCGCCACGACCGCCGCCGACATCTCCCGGTTCAGCGAGTCGATTTTGGCCCGACTGTCCCGCTGCCATTGCGGCAGGTGTCTGAACACCTGCACGAGCTCTTCCTGCAGTTCCTTGATGTCCGCCTGAATCCTTTGCCTCTGTGCTTCGGGTAGCTTCTCGAATGCTTCGGGATCGATCGTCTCGCCGTTTTTCACCGGCACCATCGTGATGCCCGACGGTGTTCGGATCATGGCGATATCGCGCGACTCCGCCTTGTGCTGCAACTCGCGCAGCGCGCGCTGGTGGCGATCGTTGAGGTCCACCTCGATGGCCTCGGCGCGCGTGCGGTACTCGTCGCTTTCGAAGATCGCCGGCAGCGCCCGGGATAATTCCGCGATCAGGTCGTTCATGGACTCGGCCAGGCGAATGCCCCGACCGGCGGGCAGCTGCATCACGCGCGGCTTGCGGTGGTCGTCGAAGTTGTTGACGTAGCACCATTCCGGGGGCACCGCTTCAGCGGCCGCCCGCTCGCGAGCGAACGCGTGCGCCAACGTGAGCTTGCCCACACCGGGCGGCCCCAGGAGAAACAGGTTGTAACCGTCCGAGCGCATGCCGATGCCGAAGTCCAACGCGTCCACGGCCCGTTGCTGGCCGATGAATCCGGGCAGATCCTCGAGGTCGTCGGTACTGGCGCAGCCCAGTGCCTCGATGTCACACCCCGGACGCAGCATGCCGGGCGCGAGCCGTTCAGCGGGCATCGGCAGTTCCTCCGGCAAGCGCCCGGCACGGCACTGGCGATCGTCGCGCAAATACCGCGCCGGACGCGTGCATGCCGGCGTCAGGACACGCGGACTTTCTTGACCGGGCGCTGTTCGCCGGGCAGCCGCGGCAACGAGATCTCCAGCACGCCCTTGGCGAACTTCGCGCCGATGCGGTCGCGGTCGACGTCGTCCGGCAACCTGAAGGCGCGCCGGAACGCGCCGTAGCTGCGTTCCACCAGGTAGTAGTTGCGCTTTTTCTCCTCGTGCTCATTACGCTTCTCGCCGGCAATCACCAGCACGTTTCCCTCGACGGTGATGTCGACGTCCTTCTTGTCCATGCCGGGCAGCTCGAGAGAAATCTCGTAGCCGTCCGAGGACTCCGAGGCGTCCGCGTTGGGCGCCTGCCGCTCGCCGCGAAGCTTGCGAAACCCCTGCGCCAAGCGCTCGAAAACGTGTTCGACCTCGGTGCGAAGCCCTTCCAGCGCCGTCGACGCGCCGCCGCCGTCGATAGCGACCTTTCTCGATTTACCAGCCATTTCGGTCTCCGATTACTTGGATAATGAAGAGATGATAGAAATTCCCGGCGCGCGCCATCTTGATCCGGATCAACGACCGCCACGCCCGCGATGCGCATCTTCCTCGTCCCGCGCCGTCGCCGGTTCGCTATACTGTCCAGGCGGACGATCAATCAGCGCGGCGACGGTCGGCAAAGCCGCAGCTTCGTATCCTCCGCGCCGCATCGGGGTAATGACAGCGTGACATCCCATGAGCGTCACCGGCCCAGCGATCCGCGATATTTCGCACTACATCTGGCATAGCCGCTACCGCTTCGACGACGGCGTGGCTTCCCGCGATCGCTCGATCGCCGACACCTGGCGTCGCGTGGCCGGGGCGCTGGCCGCCGTCGAACCCGCCGACACGGATACCTGGGCACGGCGCTTCCGGGACCTGCTCGACGATTTCCGCTTCCTGCCGGGCGGCCGCATACTCGCCGGCTGCGGCACGGGACGTCGCGTCACGCTGTTCAACTGCTTCGTCATGGGTCATATCGAGGATTCCCTGGACGGCATCTTCGACGCGTTGAAGGAAGGCGCTCTGACCATGCAGCAGGGCGGCGGTGTCGGTTACGATTTCTCGACCCTGCGCCCGGCCGGTTCGCGCACTCGCGGCGCCGGCCGCATCGCCTCGGGACCGGTATCCTTTCTTTCGATATGGGACGCCATGTGCGACACGCTGCTGTCCACGGGCAGTCGACGCGGCGCCATGATGGCCACGCTGCGCTGCGACCATCCGGACATCGAATCCTTTGTCGACGCCAAGCGCGAACCCGGTTCCCTCAGCCACTTCAACCTGTCGGTGCTTGCCACCGATGCATTCATGCGGGCAGTTCGCGCCGACGAGGCCTGGCCGCTGGTGTTCCCTGACGACGGACACGGCGTAAACGGACAAGGCGCGCGGCACGTCGAGCGGGCGTGGTCCGGAAGCGCGCAAACCGTACGCTGCCGCGTGCACCGTAGCGTACGTGCACGGGATCTGTGGGAGCACATCGTGCGCTCCAGCTACGAGCGCTCCGAACCCGGAGTACTGTTCATCGACCGCATCAACCGGCTGAACAACCTGTCGTATCGCGAGATCATCAGCGCCACCAATCCCTGCGGCGAGGTACCGCTGCCGCCCTACGGCGCATGTAATCTGGGTTCGTTGAACCTGGTTCGATTCGTGGTCGATCCGTTCGGCCCGAACCGCCACTTCGACATGGACAGGTTCCGACAGGCCGCGGGCGTCGCCGTGCGCATGCTGGACAACGTGGTGGACGCGTCGTCGTTCCCGTTGCCCCAACAAGCGAAACAGGCTTCGGGTTCGCGGCGTATCGGGCTGGGCATCACCGGTCTCGCGGACTGTCTCACCATGCTCGGACTCGTGTACGGGGACGACGCGTCACTCCGCTTCGCCGGCGACGTCGTGCGCAATCTCTGCCATGAGGCGTATCGAAGCTCGATCGACCTGGCCCGCGAGAAGGGCGCGTTTCCGTTCTTCGAGCCGGCCTATCTCGACGGCGCATTCGTCCGGACGCTGCCGGACGACATCCGCGACGGCATCGCCAGGGACGGTATTCGCAATTCCCACCTGGTCGCCATTGCGCCCACCGGCACCATCAGCCTGCTGGCCGACAACGTGTCGAGCGGCCTGGAGCCGATTTTCGACATCGAACAGCGACGCCGCGTCATCGACGCGACCGGCCGCGCCCGAACGTTCGAACTGCGCGACCACGCCTACCGGCTATGGCGCGAGAAGTTCGGCGAGCAGGCCGAACCGCCGCCAACGTTCGTCACCGCGCGCCATCTCGATCCGGAACGGCACCTTCGCATGCAGGCGGCGCTTCAGCCTTACGTGGACAATGCCATCTCGAAGACCATCAACGTGCCGGCGCGGTTCGATTTCGAGCGCTATCGCTCGATCCATGACAGGGCCTTCGATCTCGGGCTCAAGGGCTGCACGACATTTCGCCCGCAGGGCGCCGGCGAAGCGGTTCTCTCGGCGGTCGACGGCGACGCCCACTGCTGCAGCATCGACCGCGAGGCCGACTGAACCAACCGCCGCGCCGTCGGGCTACAACACCCGGCGCGCCTTCCAGTACTTGCGGGACCAGTAGGACGAGGACAGCGACGACTCGGTGACGCCTCGGCTCTCCGAGGCGTGGATGAAGCGCCCGTTGTCGACGTACACGCCGACGTGACGCTTGAACCAACCGGTCTTGAAGAATACGAGATCGCCGCTTTTAAGCTTGCCGCGGCTCACGCGCCGGCCCACGTCCTCCTGGTCCTTGGTGCTGCGGGGCAAACTTACGCGGTAGACGTCGCGGTACAGCGACTGGACGTAGGCCGAGCAGTCCACACCGTTCCTGCTGCTGCCGCCGATACGGTAGGGCGTGCCCTGCCATTGGCGGTAATGCGCCATCAACTTGGCGACGATCGCATCCGGGGCGGGAGCGCGACCGGTGCTCGCGCAGCCCGCGGTCAACGCGGCCAGCACCAGCAGCGCCAGGCCGTAAAAGGCAATGCGAGTCGCGATAAGATCCTTCATGACGTGACATCGGCTAAACCAACCGTGGCATTGTGCCCGCGGCCCGCGCGCGCGTCAAAACGTCGCCGGACTCAAGCGGCAAGCGCCCGCAGGCTCTCGGCCAGTCGCGCGATCCCGGTGTCGATGGTGTCGATGTCGGCGCAGGAGAAATTCAGCCGCAGCGTGTTTTCCTCCGGCGCGCCGGTGTAAAAGGGCAGGCCCGGCACGAAGGCGACGCCGTGCTCGATGGCACGATCGAACAATGCCATGGAAGACACGCCGTCAAGGGTCAACCACAGGAACATGCCGCCCTGCGGTTCGGTATAGCGGCAATCGGCCGGGAAGTGGCGCGCCAGGGCGTCGAGCATGGCACGGCACTGCGCGCCGTATCGTTCGCGGATCAGTTCGATGTGGGCATCGAGGTCGTTGTCGGCAAGGTAGCGCAACACGATGCGCTGGGTGACCTCGCTGGTATGCAGGTCGGTGGCCTGCTTGGCCACCACCAGCTTGTCCATCAACTCGCCGCGGGCCACCAGCCAGCCGACACGCAGCGACGGCGCCACGATCTTGGAAAACGATCCAAGCATCACCGTGTGTTCGGGCGCGAGCGAGGCGAACGACGTCGCCGGCGCGCCCGAGAAGCGCAGTTCGTGGTACGGGTCGTCCTCGATCAGCCAGGTATTGGAGGCGCCGATCACCTCGGCCACCTCGCGCCTGCAGGCCTCGTCGTAACTCACGCCCGAAGGATTCTGGAACGTCGGCACGGTGTAGAACAGGCGCGGCCGGCGGCTCTCGAGCACCGATTGCAGCGCGCCGGCGTCGGCGCCGTTCTCGGTCAACGGCACGCCGGCGAATTGCGGGCGGTAGATGGAGAACGCCTGGATCGCGCCGAGGTAGCCGGGTTGCTCGATGGCGACCGCATCGCCCTCGTTGAGCAACACCTTGCCGAGCAGGTCGAGCCCCTGCTGGGATCCGGTGGTAACGAGCACGTCGGCGGCATCGACGTCGACGCCGCGGCGGCGGTAACGCGCCGCGATCCACTCGCGCAGCGGCGCATAGCCTTCCAAGCTGCCGTACTGCAATGCCGACCCGGCGTCGTCTCCGAGCACGGCCGACGCCGCGGCGCGAACGGCCTCGGCCGGGAACAGCGCGCGGTTGGGCAGTCCGCCGGCGAATGAAATAACGTCGTCGCTGATGGCAACCTTGAGAATCTCGCGCAGGAAGGAACGCGGTACATCGTTGATGCGGTCGGCGAATGTTGGCTTCATGTTGGCGGCGGCGTGGTTTCCGATGCAGGCAAGTATGTGGCGTCGCAAGACGGCGGAAAAGCGACAATTGTATTTCGTCACGTGGGCAAACTGTCATGGCCGCCGGGCGGCGCGATGGCGGTTGGCGGCACCGTGTGTCAAACTGCCGCGCCCGACATTCGCTGACGACCGTGGAGATGAACGACGAGCAAATCGAACGAGCCGCGGCGGCGCTTGCCGCCGCCTGGCGCGACGATGCGCATTTCGGCGCCATGCCGGAAGGATGCGCGCCGGCGACGCTCGCCGACGGGTACGCCGTGCAGTCGCGCCTCGCCAAACTCGTGGGCACACCGCAATCCGGTTGGAAGATCGCCGCCACCAGCGCCGGCGGGCAGCGCCATATCGGCGTCGAGCATCCCTTGATCGGACGGCTGTTTGCCGACCGCGTCTACCCGGCGCCGGCGACGCTGATGATGCGCGACAACCGCATGCGAGTGGCGGAGGCGGAGTTCTGCTTCCGTTTCGGCCGCGACCTGCCGGCCGGCGTCACGGACCTCACCGCCGAGGCAGTCATGGAATACGTCGACGCGCTGTTCCCGGCCATCGAGGTGCCCGACTCGCGGTTTGTCGACTTCGTCTCCGTCGGCGCGCCCGCGCTGGTGGCCGACAATGCCTGCGCGCGCGAATTCGTGCTCGGCGAACCGGTCGCCGGCGACTGGCGCGACATCGCCTTCGACCGTTTTCCCGTCGTGGTCTACCTTGACGGCGAACGCGCCGTGGAGGGCGTCGGCGCGGACGTGCTCGGCGACCCGCGCGATGCGCTGGCGTGGATGGCGAACGAATGCGCCCGGCGCGACATGACGTTGAAATCCGGCCACCTCGTCACCACGGGTGTGTTGGGCCGCCCGCTCGCCATTGCCCCCGGCAACCGGGTGCGCGCGGACTTCGGCGTGCTCGGGGAGGTCGAGCTGTCGCTCTCCGGGGAACCCGGGGCATGAGTCTTCCAAACTTTCGAGGAATGCGAGACATGAATGAACAGCAAAAAACCGAAGTCGAAGCCGCGGTCTACCGTCGGCTGGTGCAGCACCTGCGCGAGCATCCCGAGGCGCAGAACATCGACCTCATGATCCTCGCCGACTTCTGCCGCAACTGCCTGTCGAAGTGGTACATGGCGGCGGCCGCGGAACGCGGCGTCGAGATCGACTACGACGCGGCACGCGAGGTCGTCTACGGCATGCCCTACAGCGAGTGGAAGGAAAATCACCAGCCCGAGGCCACCGCCGAACAGCTGGCGGCCTACGAGGCGCGCCAGGCCGCCAAGCGGGAGAGCGGCGCGCCGTAACGCCCGTCGTCCGCCCCCGGCGGACGCACTTTCCTCGACCTGACGGGACGCGCGATTCAGACCGGGCCGGTGCGCCGGTATAATCCCCGGCTCCGCGCACTCGACAATCTCCCGGGAAACGATCCATCGTGCAACTTGCCCCGCTTTCTCTCCATCCGACCATCGCGCGGCCGGCAGGACCGGTCGTGCTCGTCATCGTCGACGGCGTCGGCATCGGTCGGCGCGACGAGTTCGACGCGCTGCACCTGGCTCGCACGCCGACCCTCGACCGCCTGTTCGCCGAAGGGCTCTATACCACCCTGAGCGCGCACGGCACCGCGGTGGGCCTGCCCAACGACAACGACCTGGGGGGCTCGGAGGTCGGCCACAACGTCATGGGCGCCGGCCGCGTGGTCGACCAGGGACCGAAACTCGTCGACAACGCCTTCGCCGACGGCTCGGTCTGGCAAGGGGCGTGGAAGGACATCATCGCCCCACTGGGCGATACCGGCGGCACGCTGCACCTCGTCGGGTTGCTCTCCGACGGCAACATTCATTCCAACCAGTCGCACCTGTACCAGCTCATTGACCAGGCCGCGCGCGACGGCGTCAAGCGGCTGCGCGTGCACGCGCTGTTCGACGGCCGCGACGTACCCGACCGCAGCGCCGGCGAGTACGTCGCGCAGCTCGAGGCCGTTCTGGCGCCCCATCTCGAAGCGGGCCGCGACTACCGGATCGGCACCGGCGGCGGACGCATGATCAGCGTGATGGATCGCTACAATGCCGACTGGTCCGTGGTCGAGCGCGGCTACAACGCGATCGTGCACGGCGACGCCCCGGTGTTCACCTCGGCCGGCGAGGCGATCGCGAAATTCCAGGCCGAGGACCGCGAGCTCAGCGACCAGTACATTCCCGTGTTCGCCGTGGACGAGGGCGGCGGCCGCGCCGGCACCGTCGCCGACGGCGACGCCGTCGTCATCTTCAATTTCCGCGGCGACCGCGCGGTGGAGCTGTGCGCCGCCTTCGAGGCGGGCGAGGACTTCGAGGGCTTCGATCGCGGCCGCGCGCCCGACGTGACCTTCGCCGGCATGATGCTTTACGACGGCGACCTCGGCGTACCCGGGCATTACCTCGTGACGCCGACAAAGACGGAGGGCTGCTTCAGCGAGTACCTGGCCGCGACCGGCGTTGCCCAGTTCGCCTGCGCCGAGACCCAGAAGTACGGTCACGTCACCTACTTCTGGAACGGCAACCGCTCGGGGATGTTCGACGCCTCCCTCGAGGAGTACCTCGAGATTCCTTCCGATCGCTGCCCCTTCGAGCAGCGACCCTGGATGAAGGCGGCGGAAACCGCCGATGCGCTCATCGACGCGATCGGCAGCGGCCGTTTCGGCTTCATTCGCGCCAACTTCGCCGGCGGCGACATGGTCGGACACACCGGCCAACTGCAGCCGACCATCGTGGCGCTGGAAGCCATCGACCTGTCGCTGGCGCGGGTCGACGCGGCCGTGAAACGCGCGCGCGGCTGCCTGGTGGTCACCGCCGACCACGGCAACGCCGAAGACATGGTGGAGCGTGACAAGCAGGGCCATCCGCTCCACGACGCCGAGGGCCGTCCTCGACGGCGCACCGCCCACTCGCTCAACCCGGTTCCGTTCACCATCGTCGATTACGACGGGCGCGCGTTCGAACTGGCCGGCACCACGCACCCCGGCCTGGGCAATATCGCGCCGACGCTCGCCGAATTGATGGGCTTTTCGCCGCCACAGGGTTATGCGCCAAGCCTGGTGGCATCCTAGCGACGACGCCCACGGGCAACGTCCGTCGCCATTGCGTGGCGACGCCTATTTCAGCGCGCGGGTGATTTCCCGAAAGCGCTGGCGATAGCGGGCCGGGGTAACGCCGGCCAGGCGCTTGAACAGCCGGCGGAACGAGGCCGGGTCGTCGTAACCGACCATGCACACGATGTCGTCTATGGCGGTGCTCGTCGATTCCAGCAGCTGCTTGGCCTCCTCGATGCGCAGGGTTTGCACGTACTCCAGCGCGGAAAAACCGGTCGCCTTGCGGAAGCGGCGATTGAACGTGCGCTCGGACAGGCCCGACAATCTCGCCATGCGTTCCACGCAGTTCCTCGACGCGTAGTTCTCGGCAACCCACGCCTGGACCTTCGCGATCGTCTTGTCCTCGGTACGCTTGGGAATCAGTCGCGCCGCGTAGAGCAACTGTCCTTCGCTGCGATCCCCGAACAGGAACAACTTGGCGGCCTTTACGGCGGCCGCCTCGCCGTAATAGCGCGCGATGAGGTACAGGGCGAGATCTTCCCAGGCCGCCATGCCGCCCGTGGTGACGATTCGGCTGTCGGGCCCGGCGGAGAGCAGTATTCGATCGGGCTTGAGCGCCACCTTCGGGAAGTAGCACCTGAAGTGGTCGACGTAGCCCCAGTGGGTGGTGGCCGGACAGCCGTCCAGAAGCCCCGCGCTCGCCAGCAGCACGGAACCCGAGCACACCGAGCACAACAGCGAGCCCTCGTCGTACATCCGTCGCAGCCATTGCCCGACGTCCGACCACCGTTGCCGGTGATCCTGCCGCGGATCCAGGGCGAGGTCGGTGACGATGACGACGTCGGCGGCGGCGGCCTGCGACAGCGTGGCATGCGGCGACACCGGCGCACCACCGTAGCACCTGAACATGTCGCCATGCGGCGCGACGATCCGCACGTCGAAACCGGCCCCCGTTTTCTCGTCGGCCATCAGCCAGGACCATGACTCGGCGAAGGTCGTCAACACCTCGAACAGCCCGTATAGCACGGCTCCCGAAGACTCTGGCAGCGCGAGAATGTGGACCGATGGATGGCTTGATTGGATTTCGGCAACCATCGGGGTGGCGCGAGCGGTACGATTTTCCCGGGTACGCACTCTAACCGAAGACCGGTCGGACGTTCCACCGGGCATACCGCGACAAGCCGCCCGGCACGCTGTCCGGGCGGCGTTGCCGCGACTCGTCTTTGATGGGCCGGGACCGGCGGACGCCGGTCGTCCCCCAGGCCGTCTCCGGCGGCGCCAGAACCCTTTCGGCCCGACGGCCGCCTCGCTCAAGCGTCCGGCGCCCGGCGGCTGACGAACCACACGTTGGCCGGATCGTGCGGCAGGAAGTGCCGTTCGACGGACTGGAACCCGGCGATGCCGAGCATTCGCTCGGCAGTCTCCCATCCCCACATCGTGCCAAGGCCTTCGCCGCCCTGCCCGATCGAGACGGGCGTGCAGTGCAGGCACGACGCGGTGTACCACAGCGACGCCATCGGAAAATCGAGATTGTTTTCCAGCCGTGCCGAGCCGCCGATATCCTGCATCAGGTGCACGCCGCCGGGTTTCAACGAGCGGTAAAGCCCGCTCAGCAATCCTTGCGGGTCTTTCTGATCATGTACCGCGTCAAACGACATGACCAGGTCGAAACGGCGCGGCTCGCTGAAGCCGGTGAGGTCGCGAACCTCGAAACGAACGTTCTGCAGCGCCCGGTTGCGCGCCTCGTTCCGGGCGTGCTCGATCGCGTCGGCGCACAGGTCGTAGCCGGTGAATCGGCTGTTCGGGAAGCGGGCCGCCATCGCGATCAGCGCGTGTCCGCGGCCGCAGCCGGCGTCGAGCACCTCGATGCCCGATTCGAGCCGTTCGGAGGCACCGTCGACCAGCGGCAGGATGGTGTCGAACAGGGGTGTGACCACGGTCTGGTCGCTGTCTTCCGCCATGAAGCGGTGAAAACAGGGGTAGTCTTCGTAGCGGGAGCCGCCGCCGGTTTCGAAAAATTCCAGCGCCTTCTCCTGCATCGAGCCGAACAGCGGAATGGCCTGCGCGTAAACCGCCAGGTTTCCCATCTCGCCCTTGCGCGTCAGGCAAGCGGCATGTTCCGAGGGCAGGCGATAGGTCGCCGTGGCGGCATCGTAGCGGACGATGCCGGCGGTCACCATTGCCGCCAGCCACTCCCGCACGTAGCGTTCCGCGAGTGCCGCCTCGGCGGCGATCTCGGCGCTGGTGCCGGCCGGCATCGTCGACATGACGTCGAAAAGACCGGTGCGGTGGCCAATCGAAATCATGATGGCCTGGGCGCCCGCGTTGATGATGTCCGATACGCGCTCGAGAAACGACTCGGCTTCCTGCCGGTCGTAGGCTGACAGCAGCGCCTGGTTGCTCATGGTGGTCACTCCTGCGAAGCATTGACTGTTGATCGGGGCACGCAGGATAGGGTGGGACTCTTCGACAGGTTAGAGTGAGATTTCGCAAAACCGTGCCGATTCCGCCACGCCAACCTTCGCGCGGGCGGCGCCGGCGGCGCGCGGACCGGGCAACCCGGCGCGGCCGCCCGCGGCGCCTAGGCGCGCAATGCCCGCGTCAGGCAGTCCAGCGCCCGGGCGCGGTGGCTGATGGCGTTCTTGTCGTCGGCGGCCAACTCCGCGGCGCTCGCCGTCCGGTCGTTCGGCAGGAACACCGGGTCGTATCCGAAGCCGCGCTCGCCGCGCGGGCTCTCGAGTATGGTCCCGTCCCAGGTGCCGGTGCAGACGATCGGCACGGGATCGGCGGCGTGGCGCATGAACACGATCACGCACACGAAGCGCGCCCGGCGCTCGTCGCCGCGCAGCGACTGCATCTCGTTCAACAGGCGTGAGACATTGTCCGAGTCGTTCGCCCCGGGCCCGGCGAAGCGCGCGGAACGGATGCCGGGACGGCCGCCGAGGGCGTGAACCTCGAGGCCCGAATCGTCGGCGATCGCCGGCAGGCCGGTTTGGCGCGCGGCGTTGCGCGCCTTCTTGATCGCGTTCTCGACGAACGTTTCACCGTCCTCGTCGACGGCGGATACGTCGAAATCGCCCTGCGACACGAGTTCGAAACCGCTGCCCCGCAGCATCCGCGACAGTTCCCTCAACTTGCCGGGATTGTCGCTGGCCAGCACCACGCGGGAGGTCATGCGGCGATGGCGGCGCGCTGGTGCGCCATCAGCGACTCGATGCCTCGCGAGGCCAGCGCGAGCATCGCGTTCATCTCCGCCGACGTGAAGGGTACGCCTTCCGCGGTACCCTGGATCTCGATGTAACGGCCCTCGCCGTCCATGACCACGTTCATGTCGGTCTCGGCGCTGCTGTCCTCGGCGTAGTCGAGATCGAGCACGGGTTCGCCCTCGAATATCCCGACGGAGACCGACGCCACCTGGCCGGTGAGCGGCATGTCGGGCAGCGCGGCGCTCGCGACAAGCCCGGCCAGTGCGTCGTGCAACGCCACCCAGGCGCCCGTGATCGACGCCGTACGGGTGCCGCCGTCGGCCTGTATGACGTCGCAATCCAGGGTCACGGTACGCTCGCCGAGCCTGGACAGATCCGTCACCGCCCGCAGGGAGCGACCGATCAGGCGCTGGATCTCCTGGGTGCGGCCGCCCTGGCGGCCCCGCGCCGCCTCGCGCGGCATGCGACTGTGGGTACTGCGCGGCAGCATGCCGTACTCGGCCGTCACCCATCCGGAGTTCTTTCCGCGCAGGAACGGCGGCACGCGTTCCTCGATACTGGCGTTGCACAGCACGCGGGTGTCGCCGAAGCCCACCAGCACCGATCCCTCGGCATGACGGGTATAGCGACGCTCGATGGTGACAGGGCGCAATTGGTCAGTGGCGCGTTGGCTGGGTCTCATGAAATCATCCAGGTGAAAGCGGCCACGGGACAGGCCGCGTTTACGGTTCAGGGACACGCGATGGTAGCAGCCCGGCCGGCCGGGATGAGGCCTCGCGACGCGTCAGGAGTGATCGAGCTCCAGTTCGTCGGCCGCCTCGGAGAATGCCAGGTCCGTGAAAACACGCACGCTGGTGGGGCGTTCCCGGTGGTTGAGGCGCAGCGCCCATTCAATGGCGCGCAGCATCTGGAAGGAGTATTGGTCGGCGTACAGCGTGGTAATCGGTTCGATCGCATCCTGTCCCTGGCGCTTGAGCGCCGGCGGCGGCGACTTGCCGGTGACACAGGCATACATGGTAGCGCCGAGCGCGTAGATGTCCGACCACGGCCCCATCTCGCCCTCGTTGTACTGCTCCGGCGGGGCGAAGCCGTGTGTCAGGGTCTGGAACGAACTGAAGCGCTCGCCGCTGCTCGCCGTCTGCGCGGCGCCAAAGTCCAGCAGCAGCGGCTCGCCGCTGGCCCGCAGGAGAATGTTCGCCGGCTTGACGTCCAGGTGCAGGAAGGACGCGTCGTGAAGCGCCGACAACCCCGACGCGATGGGAGGAAAAACCTTGAGCATGAAAGGCTGGTCGAGCTGCCCGTTGCATTGCTTGATGAACCAGCGCAGGTCGCGACCGAGCTCGTAGGCCATCACCATGTACACCGTGCCGTTGGCGCGGAAAATGTTGGCGACGTTGACGATATTCGGATGCTTGAGCCGGGCCAGCGCGCTGGCCTCGCCGAAAAACTGCTTCATGCCCTGCACGAAACCCAGTCGGGCCTTCTCCGACACCGGTTCGATCTCGCCGCCGGGCGCCCGGCTCACCAGCCCCTTTGGGCAGTATTCCTTGACGACCACCTCGTTGCCGGTGCGCTCCTCGCTGGCCAGGTAGACCAGTGAAAACCCGCCGCCGCCGAGCACCTGCATGACCCGGTAGCCTTCCAGAATGTAGCCCTCTTTCAAAGGGGGGCGTTGCTTGGGAACCATGGCAAAAAAATATCCGGCGGTGCGCTTGCGCGCCGATGGCGAGTGTCCCGGCTTGTTGTTTCGCGCTGAATTTCGGGAATCAACCGGATTTTATTGATTTATTCGACGAATACGCAACCAACGCGTCCTCTTTCGGCGCTTTTCGCGCCGCCTTCGTGACCGGAACGCGCATTCGCGTCGCACCGGCCCGACCAATATAATACCGCGTCTTTTCCCGGAGCCCTCGACTTGTCCCGTCCCTCGAACGACCCCGCGACCGGCGAATCGCCGCGATGCGCCGCCAACCCGCTTGGCCGGCGCCAGGCGCCGAAACCGGCATTACCATCAGCACGAACCACTCGGGCGGCCACGCAATGACACAAAGCATGACGGCTTTCGCGCGAAGCCAGCGCGAGACTCCGCTCGGAAAACTGACCGTGGAAATTCGCTCGGTCAACAATCGCTTCCTCGACTTCGGCCTGCGCCTCGCCGACGCGGTCAAGCCGCTCGAATCGATGCTGCGAGAACGGGTGTCGGCGCGCATCAAGCGCGGCCGGGTGGAGCTGACGCTGCGCCTCGACGCATCGGAGACGTCGGCGGGCGCGGTGCGGCTCAACGCCGCGCAGCTCGCGGCGCTCGACGCGCTGCAACGCGCGGTGCGCGAATCGGTGCCCAAGAGCCGGCGAATGTCGGTGCGCGAGATCCTCGACTGGCCGGGCGTGGTGGAACGCGAGCCCACCGACGAGAGCATGCTCGAAACCGAGGTGGCGGCGCTGCTCGACGACGCGCTGGACGAGCTGGTCGACACGCGCCGCCGCGAGGGCGAGCGCCTGTCGACGACCATCAGCGAGCGCATCGACGGCTGTCGCGCGCTGGTCGCGACGCTGGAATCGAAGCTGCCGGCGGTCCAGGCCTACGTGCGCGAGCGGCTGACGGCGCGCATCGACGAGATCCTGGACAAGATCGATGCCGAGCGCGTGGAACAGGAGCTCGTGCTGTTGCTCAACAAGTCCGACGTCGAGGAGGAGATCGACCGCCTCAAGATCCATCTCGACGAAGTCGTGGCAGTGCTCGGACAGGATCAGCCGATCGGCCGCCGGCTGGATTTCCTGATGCAGGAACTCAATCGCGAAGCCAACACGCTGGGCTCGAAGGCGGCGCACCCGGACGTAACCAACACGTCCATGGAACTGAAGGTGCTCATCGAGCAAATGCGCGAGCAGGTTCAAAACATCGAGTAGCCGCCGGCGGCGTCATGCCGGCCGGCCCCGCGCCGCCGTCGTCCACGCGTCCCAGTACGGTGACTCGGTGATTCGCCCGGCCATGAACTCCACGAACGCGCGCACCTTGGGCGCGAGGTGCCTGCGCTCGGCGAAGACCGCGTAGATCGACACCTCGATCGTGGCGTAGGCGGTCAGCAGCGCGCGCAGCCGACCCGCCTGGATGTCGCCGCCGACGATGAACGTCGGCACGCGGGCGATGCCGGCGTCGTTGAGCAGGGCTTCGCGCAATGCCAGGCTGTTGTTCACCCGCAGGCTCCCCTCGACCGGCACCGAGGCGGTCGATCCGTCCGGCGCGCGAAAATGCCACGTGCCCGCGGATTCCTGGTAGCTGAAGGTGACAACGTTGTGCGCCTCCAGTTCGGCCGGCGTGCGCGGGACGCCGCGCCGTTCCAGGTAGGCCGGTGAGGCGACGATGGCGTGCCGGCACGGTCCCAGTCGGCGCGCCACCAGGGAAGAATCCGGCAGTTCCGCGATGCGCACCGAGAGGTCGAACCCGCCGTCGATCGGGTCGATCCTGCGGTCATCGAGGTTCATGTCGACCGACAGGCCCGGGTACCGGTCGAGAAACGCCGGCAGGGCCGGCGCGATGTGCAAAACGCCGAACGACATCGGCGCATTGACGCGCAGGGTGCCGCGCGGCGCCTGCTGCAGCCGGGACACTTCATTCTCCGCTTCCCCGATGACCTCCAGCGCTTCACGGCTGCGCTCGTATAGTGCGCGGCCCGCCTCGGTCAGGCTCAATCGCCGCGTGGTCCGATGCAACAACCGCGCGCCCAGGCGGTTTTCCAGTCGCGTGACGTACTTGCTCACCACCGACTTGGACAGCGAGAGACGGTCGGCGGCGGCGGTGAAGCTGCCGCAGTCCACCACGCGGACGAACACGGCGATATCGGTCAGCGAGTCCATTTCACGAACGATTATACAAAATTCGTGGACAATCTTGTTCCGTTTAGCCGGATTATCTTTATCGAGTGTTTCAGTATTGTCCTGCGTACCGATTGCGGACGCGGCGACGGTGAGTGCCGCGTCAATCTTTCAACGCGGAGACACGACCATGAAAAGGACACTGTCCAAGACGATTCTTTCGATGATCCTGCTGGCTTCCACCGCCCACGCGGGTGGCGACGGGCGCGCCGTGGGTTCGAGTCCGTGGGGACCCGATGACGAGATCGGCCGCCTCAACCTGATGACCGAAGAATCCCGCCGGGCCGTCATCTCGCGCCTGTCAGGCGGCACCGTCTATGACCTGTCGGTGGAGTATTTCATCGGCATGCCGAGCTGGCAGGCGGCAGGCGATCCGCACTACCGCATATGGATGACGCATACCCCTCACGGCACCGTGGTGGACGATCCGCTCGGGGTCGGTGTATCCATGAACGAACACGTCGGTTACACCGGCGCGGCCATTTCGATGTACACGCATATGGGCACGCACATCGACGCGCTTGTGCACTTCGGTCTCGACGGAAAAATCTGGAACGGTTTCTCCGCCCGCGACCACCTGGGCGACCGCGGCTGGCGGGTGGCCGGCGCGGAGAACATTCCGCCGATCGTCGCTCGCGGCGTGCTCGTCGACGTGGCCGCCGCGAAAGGCGTCGAAATGCTTCCCGACGGCTATCGGATCACGCGAAAGGATCTGGTCGACACCCTCGCGCGGCAGGGTGTCGGCCTGCGCCGGGGCGACGTGGTGCTGATCCGCACCGGTCGCATGCAGGTCTACGAGGATGCCGCGGCCTACATGACGACCCCCCCCGGACTGGGGCTGGCGGCAGCGCGATTCCTCGTCGAGGAAGGCGGCGCGATGATCGTCGGCGCGGACAACCTGAGCTTCGAGGCCTTTCCCTCGGAACTTCAAACCGACTACGTGCCGGTGCACACCTACCTGCTCGCCGAGCAGGGCGCGCCGATTCTCGAGTTGGTCAACCTCGAGGCGCTGTCCCGGGATGCCGTCTACGAGTTCGCGTTCATCGGCGGCTCGCTGAAGCTTCGCGGCGCCGACGCCGCCCCCATCCGGCCCGTGGCGATCCCCCTGGCGCCGGCGACGCAGGAGTAGAACATGCACACCCGAACTGTCATGCCTGCCGTAGCCGTCGGTTCACGCCATGCGTACGGCGCGACGGCGGCGCTGCTCGGCGCCGGATTGCTGCTCGGCGTATCGACCAACCTGGCGAAGGTCGCGCACGGTCTGGGCGTCCCGCCCCTGGGCTACCTGCTCTGGTCGCTGGCGGGCGCCGCCGTGATCCTGGTGGTTGTATCGACGTCTCGCGGCCGGGCGGTCGTGCCTAACCGCCGCGGCATCGAGTACGCCCTCGTTTCCGCCCTGCTCGGCGTCGCCGTATCGAACCTGATCTTTTTCAGCGCGGTAAACCATCTCGGCGTCAGCTTCGTGGCCCTGACCCTCTCGCTGCCGCCCCTGTTGACCTACGTCGGCGCGCTGGCGCTCGGCATGGAGCGATTCTGCCCGTGGCGGGCCGGCGGCGTGGTGCTCGCGCTGGCCGGCACCGCCGTGCTGGTGGTCCGGCAGTGGGCGGCGCCGCACGCCGATCCGGCGTGGATCGCGCTGACTTTGCTCGGTCCGGTGCTGCTTTCCGCCGGCAACCTGTACCGCACGCGGCGCTGGCCGCCCGGCGCCAGCGCCGAATCCCTCGCCCCTGGCATGCTGGTGGGCGCCGTGATCATCCTCGCGCTGGTTTCGCTGCTGCCCGGTTGGAGCGCGCGAGTGCCCGTACACGACGGTCGCGCCCTGGCGCTGATCGCGATCCAGGCGACGGTCTTTGCCGGCCAGTTTCTGCTGTTGTTCGTGTTGCAAAAGCGTGGCGGCCCCGTGTTCCTGAGCCTGATGGGTGGCGTCAGCGCCGTGTTCGGGGTGCCTATCGCCATGTTCCTGCTGGCCGAGCCGCTGCTGCCGGGGCTGGCGCCCGGCGCCTCGTTGATCGCCGCGGGCATCGCCTGCATGTTGCTCGGCGTTTCCGCATGCCGCGACGCCGGCGCGCGCGCCGGCGGCAACGAGGCACGGGACGCCTCGAGCGGTTCTGATATGATTCGGCGACGATCGCCGTCGCCTGCCGGGGGCAGACAACGACGACTCGCGATCGCCCGCCGGCGCGGCAACGTTGCCAGGCGCCCATCCCGTACCAACTGCTGTTAATCGTTCAACGCATGACGTTACGCATCGCCGACGAGGGCGCACCCCGTTGACCCGGACCGGTCGCCTGTTCATTCTCTCGGCGCCGTCCGGCGCGGGCAAGACATCGCTGGCGCGGGCCCTGGTGGACTCGCGGGAAGACACCGTGCTGTCGGTGTCCCACACCACGCGCCCGCCGCGTCCCGGCGAGCGCGACGGCGTCGACTACCACTTCGTCGATCGCGACCGGTTCGAGGCCATGATCGGCCGCGGCGAATTCTTCGAGTACGCCGAGGTATTCGGCAACTACTACGGCACGGCGGAGTCGACCGTGCGGGCGCTCCTCGAGCGCGGGCTGAACGTCATCCTCGATATCGACTGGCAAGGGGCGCGAAAGGTGCGCGCCCGCGCCGCCGACGCGGTTTCCGTGTTCATCCTGCCGCCGACGCTGGCGGACCTGCGCGACCGCCTGACGCGCCGCGGGCAGGACAGCGACGAGGTGATCGAATCGCGCATGCGCCAGGCCATCGACGAGATGAACCACTACCCCGAATACGACCGCGTGGTCGTCAATTGCGAATTCGAAAACGCGCTGGCGGCACTGTCGCGCCTCCTCGACGGCTGCGACGGCGGCGTCGATCCGGGCGAAATCGACTTCAAAGCCCTTGTTTCGGTTGACGAAACGGTTAAACTTGTGCCTTGAGTCCAAGTGCCGGCACCCTTGAGCCGCCGGTGCCGAACCCCAAATACAACCGGTAGCCTTCGCCGCGAAGGGCCGGCGCGTTCGCGCGCGGCCCGACACGTGGTTGCACCCCGACCGAATCCAAGCGAGAGAATTCATGGCACGCGTCACCGTAGAAGACTGTCTCCATCACGTCGACAACCGCTTCCAGCTCGTGCTGGTCGCCACCAAGCGCGCACGGCAACTCGCCGTGGGCCACGATCCGCTGGTCCCGCGGGACAACGACAAGGACACCGTCATCGCCCTGCGCGAGATCGCCGAGGGCAAGGTCACCAAGGAGATCCTGGTGGAGAAGGTAGAGACCGTGACCTTCAGCACCGACCCCCTCGACGACGCCATCGCCGAGCACTTCCGCTTCGACGACGACGAGCCGGTGGTCGCCGAGGCCACGACCGAGGCCGAGGCCGAGGCGCCAAGCGGCGCGGACGATGAAGGTGAAAACGCCGTGGACGCGACCGCGTCCGCCGACGCCGGGTCCGATGCGGACGACCAAGACGAGACCTGAACGGCGGCCGCCATGCGCCGCCCGCCCTCGTGAATACCGGCCCGGAACAAGCAACACCCGTTGAATACGTTGCCGATTCTTCGACGACGATAGACGCCGACGCGGCCCTGGGCGACCCCGCGCCGCCCGGCTCGGTGCCGGAAAGCCGCGTCCTGATCAGCGACCTGATCAGCTACCTGGAACGCTACCTGGAGCCGGACGAGGTCTCCCGCGTCTACGACGCCTACATGCTCGGCGCCGAGGCCCACGACGGCCAGACGCGCTCCAGCGGCGAACCCTACATCTACCATCCCATCGCCGTGGCGCGCATTCTCGCCGAGATGCGCCTGGACAGCCGCAGCCTCATCGCGGCGATCCTGCACGACACCATCGAGGACACCGCGGTCACGCGCGACGAACTGGTCACGCGATTCGGCGACGACGTTGCCGAACTCGTCGAGGGCGTGACCAAGATCGGCCAGTTCGAATTCGACAGCCGCGAGGAGGCCGAGGCCGAGAACTTCCGCAAGATGCTGCTCGCGATGTCGCGAGACATCCGCGTCATCCTCATCAAGCTGGCCGACCGGCTGCACAACATGCGCACCATGGACTGCTTGAAGCCCGAGAAGCAACGCCGCATCTCGCGCCAGACGCTGGACATCTACGCGGCCATCGCCAACCGCATCGGCATGCACACCTGGGCGCAGGAGCTCGAGGACCTTTCCTTCCGCTATCTCTACCCGAAGCGATACAAGGCCATCAGCGAGGAAGTGCGCAAGGTCTCCGGCAACCGGCGCAAGACCATCGAACAGGTGCGCGAAACACTCGCGCGCGGCCTGGCGGAAAAGCGTATCGACGCCGAGGTGTTCGGCCGCGAGAAGAACATCTACAGCATTTACCGGAAGATGCAGACCAAGCACCTGCACTTCTCCGACCTCGGCGACCTGTACGCCATCCGCGTCATCGTCGAGGACCGCGACGAGTGCTACCGCGCGCTGGGAGTGGTGCACGACCTGTACAAGCCGGTGCACGGCAAGTTCAAGGACTACATCGCGATCCCCAAGATCAACGGCTACCAGTCCCTGCACACGCAGGTGTTCGGACGCTTCGGGCAGTCCATGGAAGTGCAGATCCGCTCGCGCGAGATGCACCGCGTGGCGGAGACGGGCGTCGCCTCGCATTGGCGCTACAAGACCCACGACGGCGACCGCGACGCGCCCCAGCAACTCGCCCGCCGCTGGCTGCTCGACCTGCTCGAGATGCAGCCCCAGGGCGGCACCGCCTCGGAGTTTCTCGAACACCTGAAGACGGATCTTTTCCCCGACCAGGTATACGTGTTCACGCCCAAGGGCGACATCAAGAAACTGCCCTCCGGCGCCACGGCGCTCGACTTCGCCTACGCGGTGCACTCGGACGTCGGCAATCACTGCGTCGCGGCCAAGGTCAACCACGAGATGGTGCCGCTGCACCATGTCCTGTCTAACGGCAACCACGTCGAGGTGCTCACCTCCAAGAGCGCACATCCCACGCCCGCGTGGCTCAACTTCTGCGTTTCCGGCAAGGCGCGCGCGGCAATCCGCAACTATCTCAAGAACCGTCGCGAGAAGGACGCCGTCAAGCTCGGACGCCAGCTACTCAACTCGGCGCTGGTCAAGATCGGCCAGAAGCAGCGCCTGCGCACCGAGCGCAAGATGTGGCTGCTCGGAAAGCTCGACCTCGAGGACTGGAACCAGCTGCTCGAGGACATCGGCACCGGCAAGCGTCTGCCCATGCTGGTGGCGCGCCAACTGTTTCCCGACGGTCAGTACGAGGCCACCGACGATCGCGTGCCGCTGCCCATTCACGGCGCGGAAGGCCTGTTGGTCACCTATGCACGCTGCTGTCGGCCGATTCCCGGCGACGCCATCACCGGTCACTTCTCGGCCGGGCGCGGACTGGTCATTCACACCGCGGACTGTCCCAACATCGCCGAACAGGAAAAACACCCGGACAACTGGCTGGACGTCAACTGGGCGGACACGGTGGCAGGCGACTTCGCCGTCGACCTTCGTTTCATCACCCGCGACCGCCCCGGCGTGCTGGCCCGACTGGCCGCCACCATCGCCGAACAGGAAAGCAACATTACCAACGTTTCGGTAGAATCCAAGGACGGTCGCCAATCGACCATCAACTTCACCATCACGGTGAAGAACCGCAAACACCTGGCGGACATCATGCGTGCGCTCAGGGAGCAAAAGAAATCCGTTATTCGAGTGACACGGCGCAAGGGCTGAGGCAACGCCGCCCGCGGCCGGCACTTCGACAACCCGGGAGTTCAGATGCGAAACGTCATCAAAACGGACGGCGCGCCCAGCGCCATCGGCACCTATTCCCAGGCCGTCAAAACCGGCGACACACTGTACATCTCAGGCCAGATCCCCCTCGACCCCGCCACCATGGAGATCGTCGACGGCGACATGGACGCGAAGATACGCCGCGTGTTCGACAGCCTGAAAGCCATCGCCGAGGCGGCCGGCGCCAGCCTCGACCAGGTGGTTCGGATCACCATCTATCTCACCGACCTCAATCACTTCCCGCTGGTCAACGAGGTCATGGCGGAGTACTTCGACGAACCCTACCCGGCGCGCGCCGCGGTGGGGGTAGCCGCCCTGCCCAAGGGCGTGCCGGTCGAAATGGACGCCATCGTCGACCTGTCCGCCTGACCGATCGTTGACCACGACGCCGGCGGCGGCGCTCACGCAGCTCAAGGGCATAGGTCCCAGGCTTCGCGAAAAACTCGGGCGCCTCGGCATCGACTCGGTGCAGGACCTGTTGTTCCACCTGCCCATGCGCTACCAGGATCGCACGACCTTGCACGACATCGGCAGCCTGCGCATCGGCAGCGAGGTGGTCGTGCAGGGCCGCGTCCTCGACTGCCGGGTGCACTTCGGTCGCCGGCGCTCGCTGCTGACACGGATCGACGACGACACCGGCTCGCTCACCATGCGAATGTTCCACTTCAGCCGGTCGCAGCAGAACAACCTGGAGCGCGGCGCCTTCGTGCGCTGCTTCGGCGAGGTACGGCGCGGCCCGCGTTCGCTGGAAATGGTGCACCCGGAATACACCGTGTTCGGCGACGTGCCGCCGCCGCTCGAAAGCGGCGGTTTCACGCCGGTGTACCCGGCCACCGAGGGCCTGTCGCAGAACCACCTGCGCAAGCTCATCGACCAGGCGCTGGCGCGCGTCGACGAGGTGGCCGAGGAGTTGTTGCCCGCGTCCCTGCTCGCGGCCAACCGCTTCCCCGCCATCGGCGACGCCCTGCGCCAGCTGCACCATCCCGACTCCGCCGCCGAGGCCGGCGGCATGCTGGCGCAGAATCACCCGGCGCGCGTGCGCCTGGCCTTCGAGGAGCTGCTCGCCCATCACCTTGCCGCCTGGCAGAGCCGGCGGCGGCGCGAGACGCTGAACGCCACCGCGGTCACGGCATCCGGCGCGCTGTGGCGACAGCTGGAATCGCGTCTCGGCTTCGATCTCACGGGTGCGCAGCAACGCGCGATCGCCGAGATCCGCGCCGACCTCGAGCGCGGCACGCCGGCCCACCGACTGGTGCAGGGCGATGTCGGCTCCGGCAAGACGCTGGTGTGCGCCGCCGCGTGTCTCGACGTCATCGAGTCCGGCTGCCAGGCGGCGGTGATGGCGCCCACGGAAATTCTCGCCGAGCAGCACCTGGCGAATTTCCGCAAGTGGCTGCAGCCGCTCGGCGTTCACGTCACCGCGCTGCTCGGCCGGCAGGGCGCCCGCGAACGACGCGCCGCGCTCGAAGCGGTGCGAACGGGCGTCGCGCAGCTGGTGGTCGGCACGCACGCGCTGTTCCAGGACGAGGTCGCGTTCGAAAAGCTCGCGCTGATCGTGGTCGACGAACAGCATCGATTCGGCGTCATGCAGCGATTCGCGCTGCGCGAGAAGGGCCGGCACAACGGCGCCGTGCCCCACCAGGTCACCATGACGGCGACGCCGATCCCGCGTTCCCTGGCCATGTCGCTCTATGCCGAGATGGACGTGACCACCATCGACGAACTGCCGCCCGGGCGCACGCCGGTGGACACGGTGGTGCTGCCGGCGTCACGCCGCGACGACGTCCTCGCGCGCATCCGCGACGCCTGCGCGCGCGGCGAGCAGGTGTACTGGGTATGCCCGGTGATCGAGGAATCCGAGACGCTCGAGGTGCAGGCCGCCGCGGACACCGCCGAGGCGCTTGCCGCGGCGCTGCCCGGCATCGGCGTGGGACTGGTGCACGGGCGCATGAAAACCGCCGACAAGGAGGTCGTCATGCAGCGGTTCCGCGCCGGCGAACTCGCCCTGCTGGTCGCCACCACCGTCATCGAGGTGGGCGTGGACGTGCCCAACGCCAGCCTCATGGTGATCGAGAACGCCGAGCGCCTGGGCCTGTCCCAGCTTCACCAGTTGCGCGGACGGGTGGGGCGCGGCGCGCGGCGAAGCTACTGCGTGCTGCTGTACCGGGCGCCGCTCGGCGAGGTGGCCCGCGAACGCCTGTCCATCATGAAGCGCAGCAACGACGGCTTCGAGATCGCGCGCAAGGACCTCGAGCTGCGCGGCCCCGGCGAGATCATGGGCACGCGCCAGACCGGCATGCAGCGCATGATGGTCGCCGACCTGATGCGCGATGCGGCCATGCTGCCGGCGGTGCGCAAGGCCGCCGCCGAAATCGTCGACAAGCACCCGGAGCGCGCCGCGCCCATCATCGGCCGCTGGGTGAAAAGCGAGATGGAGCTGGCCAATGTCTGAGATCGCCGAGCACGCCTGGCAGTACGTTCGGTTGATGCGCCTGGACCGGCCCATCGGCTGGCTGCTGTTGATGTGGCCGACGCTGTGGGCGCTGTGGATTGCCGGCGACGGCCGTCCCGACCCTTACCTGGTGGTGATCTTCATCGCCGGCGTCATCGTCATGCGCGCCGCGGGCTGCATCGTCAACGACTACGCTGACCGCGACTTCGACCCCCACGTCGAACGCACCCGCGACCGGCCGCTGGCCAGCCGCGCGGTGAGCACGACCGAAGCGTGGGTACTGTTCGTGGTGCTGGGACTCGTCGCCGTGTGGCTGGTGCTGCAGCTCAACCGGTTGACCATCCTGTTGTCGCTGGCGGCGCTGTTCATCGCCGTCACCTATCCCTTCATGAAGCGCATCACCCACCTGCCGCAGTTTTACCTCGGCATCGCGTTTTCGTGGGGCATCCCGATGGCGTTCTCGGCGCACCTCGAATCGGTCCCGGCCACCGCTTGGTGGCTGCTGGCCGCCAACCTGTGCTGGACGGTCGCCTACGATACGCTCTACGCCATGAGCGACCGGCCCGACGACCTGAAGGTGGGCATCAAGTCCACCGCGGTGCTTTTCGGCCGCCACGACCTTCTGCTCGTGTCCGCGTTCTACGCCGCCTTCCTCGCCCTGTTGTATTACACCGGCGGACGCGCGGGCCTGGGCGGCTACTTCCACCTCGGACTCGTCACCGCCGCCGGCATCGCCGCGCTGCTGGTGTTCCAGTGCCGAACCCGCGAACGCATGACCTGCTTTCGCGCCTTCGTCAACAACAGCTGGATCGGCGGCGTCGTGTTCGCGGGCATCGTGCTCGACTTTCTCGCCTAGGCCGGGCGCGTATCCGGCCCGGGCACGGGCCATATCGTCGTCGGCGCGCGCGGTCGCGGTCGTCGTGCCCGACCGGCTTGGCCGGCCGCGGCTGATTGAGGGTACACTTGGCCAAATCCCGCCACGACGAAACACTCTTGTCCGACAACGTAGATGAATGGCTGACGCGAATCGGCCTCCCGCAATACCGGGACGCATTTCGCGAGAACGACCTGGAATGGGATCTCGTGCCCGATCTCGATGTCCAGACATTGAAGGACATCGGCGTGACGTCTGCCGGTCACCGCATGCGCATCCTCGACGCGGTGCGAAAGCTGCGCGCCGCGCGCGCGGACGAGTCGCCCGAACGAGAGGCTATCGGCGCGGATCAGGTCCAGGAAGAGCCGGACCGCCGCCAGGTGACGGTGATGTTCTGCGATCTCGTCGGCTCCACCGAGTTGTCGCAGATTCTCGATCCCGAGGATCTGCGCGAGGTGATGCGCGCCTACCAGGAAGCGTGCGCGCGGGCCATCGAGCGATTCGAGGGTTTCGTCGCGCGCTACATGGGCGACGGCGTGATGTCCTACTTCGGTTATCCCCGGGCCTTCGAGGACGCCGCCGAGCGCGCCGTGCTTTCCGGCCTCGCCGTGATCGAGGCCGTCGCCGAGCTCGATGCCCGGCTCGGACGGGCCAAGGGCATCGAGTTGGCGGTGCGGGTAGGCATCGCAACGGGCCCCGTCGTGGCGGGCGACCTCATCGGGCAGGGCGCCTCGCAGGAGCGCTCGGTGGTCGGCGAGACGCCCAACCTGGCGGCCCGGCTGCAGACCATCGCCCAGCCCGGTACCGTCGCCATCGCGCCGGAGACCCGGGCGTTGTGCGCGGCGCGCATCGTTTGCACGGAGCTCGGCGTCTTCACGCTGAAGGGCATCGCGAGACCGGTGCGCGCGTGGCGGGCGATGTCGCCGGCCGCGTCGACGGACCGGCTCGACGCCCGCGCCGACGAATCGCTGTCGGCGATTCGCGGACGAGAGGCGGAGCTCGAGGCGGTGCTCCGGGAATGGCACGCGGCCCGGGACGGCCGGGGGCGGCTGGTTCTCTTGTCCGGCGAACCGGGAATCGGCAAGTCGCGGATCGTGCAGGCGTTTCGCAGGCGGATCGCCGCGGACCAACACGAGACGGTGCGCTTTCAATGCTCCGCGCATCATGCCAACAGCGCGCTGTATCCGGTAATCAACCGGTTGAAGGTCGCCGCCGGGTTCTCCGACGGCGACGAGCCCGAACGCCAGCACGCCAAGCTGGCTCGGCTGCTCAAGCGAAGCGGCCGGCCGGGCGAGTCGGCGGCGGGGCTTTTCGCCTCGCTGCTGTCCGTGCCGCCGGTCGAAGGCCACGAGTTGCCGGAACTCCCGCCGCCGGTACTGAAGGAGCAGACGCTGGAGGCATTGCTCGAGTACTTTCTGCCCGCGTCGATGTCCATGCCGGCCGTCATCGAGCTCGAGGACGCGCACTGGATCGATCCGTCGACGCAGGAGTTGATGTCCATGCTGATCGATCGCCTGGGCGATCGGCCGGCGCTGGTGCTGGTCACCTTTCGCCCCGAGTTCCCTTGCCCGTGGACGGACCGTCCCGACACCAGTTCGATCGCCCTGGACAACCTGACGCGCGACGAGAGTGAAGCCATCGTCAACGAGCTGTGCGGCGGGCGGGCGTTGCCGGACGATCTGCTCGAACAGATCGTGGCGAAAACGGACGGCGTGCCGTTGTTCGTCGAGGAGTTGACCAAGAACGTCCTGGAATCGGGTCTGCTTGTCGAATCCGACGGACGGCTGCAACCCGTCGGCGAGTTGTCGTCGCTGTCGATTCCCGCATCGTTACAGGACTCGTTGATGGCGCGCCTGGACCGGCTCGGCCCGGTCAAGCGCCTGGCGCAGGTCGGCGCCGCCATCGGTCGGGAGTTTTCCCGGCAGTTGATCGGCGCCGCGACCGACATGGAGGGCGCGGCGCTGGACGCCGCGCTCGCCGAACTGGTGGATTCCGAGCTCGTGCATCAACGCAACGACGCGCATTCGTCGCGCTACCAGTTCAAGCATGCCCTGGTTCAGGACGCGGCCTACGCCAGCCTGCTTCGAAGCCGCCGCCAGTCGCTGCACCTGCGCCTGGCCGAAGTCTACAGCGATCACTTTCCCGAGATCGCCGAGACCCAGCCCGAGATGCTCGCGCGCCACTGGAGCGAGGGCGGCAGGCCGCTTGAAGCGGCGCTGTGCTGGTTGTCGGCCGGGAAGCGGGCCAGCCGGCGTTTCTCCAACGAGGAAGCCTTGAACCACCTGAACAACGGGTTGGCGCTGGTGCCGGCATTGCCGGAGGGTACGCGTCGCGACGAAACCGAGCTGAAGCTGCGCGTCGCCCTCGGCACCGTGCTGCGGGTGCGCGCGGGGCCGGGCGCCGAGGTCACCCAGGAGAACTACAACCATGCCGTCGCCTTGTGCGAGCGGCTGCCGGTGTCGGCGGAGCACTTCGCCGCCATGTGGGGCAAGTGGGTGAACGCGATGAACTTCAAGCCGGAGCTCGGACTGCAATGGACGGAACGATTGCAGGCGCTGGCGACCCAGCTCGACGACGCCGGATTCATGCTGCAGGCCCATCATGCGCAATGGACGACGCTGTTTCACATCGGTCGTTTCACCGAGGCGTATTCCCATACCGAGCGCGGCCTCGGCTACTACGACGAGACGCTGCACCGTCACCACGCGGCGCTGTACGGCGGCCATGACCCGCGCGTGTGCGGCCGGGCGTTCGCGGCGCACGCGCTGTGGATGCTCGGCGCCTTCGACCGCTCGCTGGAATTCGCGCGCTCGAGCGCGCACTGGGGGCGCGCGCTCGACCACGCGGGCTCGCGGCTGCACGTGATCGAGGGACACTTGCTGCTGTACCAGTTTCGGCGCGAACCGGAAGCGCTGGCGCCGTGGCTCGACGAGCTGGACCGTATCTGCGCGGACAACGACCTGCCCGAGTACCGCGGCAAGCTGTTGTTCAACCGCGGCTGGCTGATCGCCTCGCGGGGCGATATCGAATCGGGCACGGTCATGATGCGCGAGGGCCTGGAGAACCAGCGCAGCGTCGGCAGCTACGAGGACATCCCCATGTTTTCCGAACGCCTGGCGGAAACGCTGGCGAAATCGGGCGAAACCGCCGCGGGCCTCGAGATGCTGGACAAGGCGCTGGCCCTGGCCGACGAGTACGGCTACAAGTACTGGCTTGCCGAGGTTCACCGCCGCAAGGGCGCATTGCTGGCGCAGGCGGGGCGAAGCGACGCCGCGCGAGAGAGTTTCCGCCGCGCGCTGGAGATCGCGCGCCTGCAGGGGGCAAAAACGCTGGAGCTTCGCGCGGAAACGTCCCTGGCGCGGCTTGGCGCGGGATCGGAGGACGCGTCGATCGACGCCGACAGCGTGAGAAACCTGATCGATTCCTTTACCGAGGACCTCGACTGCGTCGACCTGGTCGAGGCGCGTTCGCTGTTCGGCTAACCCCGGGGACCGCCGACGGGCGGCGCCCCGGTCTTCGTCACTCCTGGTGCGGACCGACCATGGCCATGCGCGAGGCCATCGCCATGCGGGACGTCATGGCCATGCGCGAGTTCATCGCCATGCGCGACGCCATGGCCATTCGCGAACCGCCGCCCGCGCCGCCGTCCTGTTCCAGCGTCATGAACACGGGCTCCAGGAGGATATTCTCGAACTTGCCCACCTCGATATCGACCACCATGGACAGGTCGAGCCGGTCCACCTTCCAGACCCTGATATCCTTGGCGAACTGGAAGCCCTTGCTCGCCAGTCCCGTATCGCGAACCATGAATGACGATGCGCCGGACTTGCCCTTGTGGGAATCCGTGTCCTCGCCCTCGCCCCATACCACGTAGACGAGCGGCCGCGGCATCTTGTAGTAGTGCCCCTCGTAGGTAAAGCTGTAGATGCGCGCGAGGTTCGGCAGAAGGTCGGGCTCCCGCAGATTTTCCTTACCCTTGCCGTAGACCTTGCGATTGGACGCCATTTTTCGCCGCAGCGTGGCTTCGAGCGTCGGCGGCGGCATGAACGCGTTGTCCTCTCCGCGCGAATCGTCCTTCTCCTTGCTGTCGCTGCGATAGTCCGTCTTCAGCAGGTCGCCCAGCTTCAGCTCCAGGCTGTGGAAGCGCTTGCCGAACAGGTAGATCTTGGTGGGTTCGTAAAGATCCTCGAACAGTTCTTCCGCCGCGTCGAATGCCATACCCGTTCCCCATCTATTGGTAATTATTCGATTCGGCCCGCGATGCGCGCGCATTGCCGCCGATCTTTCAGTTCATATCGAGATAGATTCCGTGACGCGCGAACACGTTCTCGATCTCGACCCGATACCATCCCCCGGTCCGGGCGCGATCCGCCTCCAGCAGAAGTCCTAGGATATCACCAAAATGCACGTCCCACGTCAGGCGGCTCCAGACATCGGCGAGGTACAGGCCCAGCGTGTCCCGCGCATCGACAAGCGCGTGCTTGAAGCCCACGGGCGCGCGGGCGAACGCGGCGTCAAAGCGCCTGTCCACGGCCTCGAGCTGCGCCGCGTCCTTCACACCGCGGCGCGACATGTCGTCGAGCGCCGGGTCGATCAGCCGCCGGTCCACGAGATTCTGCTGGAATATCTCGACCAGCAGGTCGAACACGGCGCCGGTCAACGGCAGTGACACGTCGTGGCGCTCCCGGTGGCTGAGCTGGTCCGGCGGCGTCGATAGATCGGCGACGTCGCTCATCGTGAGGTCGTTGCTGGCCATGCGGATCTGTTTCGTGGGCGACACCTCGCCCACCCGGTTCAACACGTTGCGTGGATACAGGTCGCCGCTGGTGCGTTCGAGCAGCAGGTCGACGATGGAGTCGAAATGCAGCAGGGCGATGATGCCGACGAGGTCGCTCGCCGATTCGTGGAAGGCGAAGAAGCTCGTCGTCGCCTTGCCCGGCGGCGGCAGGCCGATCTTCGCGTACAGCATCGAATGCCCGAACTCGTGCGCGAGGACGTCGAAGTTGAGGTTCATCGGGAACTTGCGCCCGCTATCGTCCAGCCGGTAGCCGGCTTCGATGAAGCCGTAGCCGGAGTGCGCGTTGTCCCAGTCCAGCCACGGCACCAGTTCCATGCGCGGCAGGTCTTCGGAGAAGTGCCACTCGATCGGCGCGCCGAAATAGGCCTCCCAGATGTCCATCACCCAGTGCACGGTGCCGAACATGTGCGCCGCCTCGAACTGGTGTGTCCCCGGTCGCAGGTGATCGAAGTGGCCGTCGGCGCCGGGCGTTGCGGGCGCGTTCATCGCGCCGCGGTAGGGCGGCATGTCGGGAAATTCGTAGGGCGTCTTGGCGACGGCGTCGGCCACGTACATGCGCGCGTCTTCGGGGCCCGGTTGAATCTCCCGCGGCGGCGTCGATACCCAGACGGTTTCCGGCTCCTCGAAGCCCGGCAGAATCGGCGGCTGCGGGTACAGCAGGAAGCGCGTGCCCGAGCCGCTGAAGTCGAGCTCGAGCTGGGAAAGCTCGCGGGCCGCGCGGGGAATGCGGTAGATCATCGGCGCGCGCCCGTGCGCAATACGAAGCTCTCAATCATCTGGATGACTGTACACGTATTCACGCAGGACGAGTTCGTGAAACCCGTCGCCGTCGAGGCCCCCGAGGCTCGCCGCGTAGGCGTCGATATCGTCGGGCATTTCGCGTCCCAGCCGCTCGCTGAAATACCAGTCCATGAGCTGCAGCCGCTCAAGCTCGTCGAGCGCGCCGACGTTCACGATCCGGCGCGCGAGCACGCGCGCCTTGTCGTCGGCGCGCCGCTTGAAGTTCTCGAGGTCGCCGCTGTCGGCCAGCCGCGCCAGCATCCGTTCCGTGAGCCAGTGCGCCGGTGCGGCATCGCGATAACCGGCAATCGACCCGCCGAGCAACGCGTCCCGGTACCACGCGTCCCGTACCGCCTCGTCGCTATCCGCCGGCGCGGCCTCGGCACCGTCGCCGAAGGCCTCGTCGAGGACCAATTCGCGCAAGGCGAAGAAATCGTCGCCGAGCAGGCGCAGTTCGTCGAAGACGGGCGACGGCGGCGCGGGCGCGCAGGACAACTCGTTCACCGCCCGGTCCCACAGGGTCGTTTGCTCGAAGCGGAACGCGACCGGCGCGGCCGGTTCGTCGCCGCGCGACGCCAGCCGCTCGAGAAGGCGGGTCGCGTCGTCGCGTTTCACGCTCACCTGGTGCGAGGGAATCCACGCCTTCAGCGCCTCCAGCTCGGTCGACAGGCCGTCGAGCTCGCGCGCGTCATCGAACAACGTATCGTAGCCGCGCTCGGCGTAGAAACGTCTCCGGCACAACTCGACGAGCGCATCGCGCGTGGCACCCCGTATGACGCCGGCGCGCGCCGCGGCGGCGAGCGTCGCCCGCACGTCGACCAGCGCCGTGGAAAGACAACGATAGCCGAGCGTCGCCGGTCCGTGGACGATGGCCACCTCGTCGTCGTTTTCGAACGCGTCTTCGTAGGGCGGGAAGCGGCCCTCGCGGTAAGCATTGAACACGGTGCCCACCCCCTGCATGCCGAAGTCGCCGAGTTCCGCCGCGCGCAAGGCGCCCATGCTCGCCGCGCCGTAGACGCGTATGCCCCGGTGCATGGCCCACAGGATTTCCTTGTGCCACACGGACGGCACCTGGTTGAAGTAACCGTCGACGATGGCGATCGTGCGGGGCTCGAGGGTGATCGCCGCGCGGTAGACGTCACCGTAACGCGCCGGCGGCAGGTAACGCGCGTCGAGTATTTCCCGGCAGTCGGCGGCGTCCATCGTCGGGCCGATGAAGACGACGTCGTTCACGTGACTAGCGCCGCCAGCTCCGCGGGCAGCTTGCGCGCCGCGCGCGCGCGGCGTCCGGCCACGCCCGTCTGCCCGTGGTGCCCGTGCGCGCCTTCCAGCGACGGAACGATCACCTTGACCACCGGCAAACCGATATCCGGCTTTTCCAGGTCCACCGCCAGCACCTGCCGGACGCCGATCGCGCGCAGGCGCTCCAGCGACTCGCCGAGATCCCCGGCGATCGTCGCGTTGTCGAAACCGGGCGCATCCTCGAATCGCTGCGACGGCCGGTGGCGCGCGGACAGCGCGGCGCAATGCTCGCGGCGCCGGCGTCGAGATGCGTCAAGATACGGCGCCGCGCCGATGTCGTCGCGGGAACCGGCAATGAAGGTCGTGCGCGCCTGGGCGGCCTCGGTCAGCGCGCGGGCCAGGGCGACCTCGCGGGCGGCGTGGCAGCCGGCGCCGAACTCGGGGTCCGCCCAGTCGGACGCGTCACCGATCGCCAGGCAGACGAAACAGGCGATGCGGGCATCGGAGGTGACATCCCAGATCCTGACCGTGACGCCGGCGTCCGCGAAACGGTCGAGCAACGACCGGCACACGGGATCGTCCACGCTCTCGACGTCGACACCCCGCGCATCCTGCTCGCGCACCGGGCTGTGACGCCAGAGGGACTCGGCATCCCGCTCCACCACCTCGAAGACGCCATGGCACGCGGCCTCCTCGAAGGTGTTCCCGGACGCCAGGCCGTTGGTATCCGCGGCGAAGTGCCCGCTGCCGGGGGGCAGCGGCAGCGTGTAATTGGTGCTCACCATCTCGAACGGCACCCACGCCCGCGTGTCGTCGAGCAGGTTGCCCGATTCGATCCAGAAGATCGGCACATGCGAATCGAAGCGGCCGGCGCCGGCGCGCGGCAGCTCGTCCAAATCGGCAAGCACCCGTCCGTCGGCCTCAAGCTCGGCGGCCGATCCGAACAACAGCGGCAGCCCCACGTGCTCCGCGTGCCAGGTTTCGACCGACTCCATGACCGCCGACGCCTTCGCCGCAGACAGCTCCACGCCCTTGCCCTGGGACACGGAGATGGACCGCGAATTGGGACGCACCGCCATGGCCACGGGAATCCCCAGGCGATCGAGCCCGGTGATGTTGGACACCCGCGTGATCCCCAGCTTCCCGAACCACGGCTTCGCCCGCGCCAGCGTTTCCTCGGGCGAAACGGCGCGGTGAGTCCCCGTCCGGTAGAGCTTGTTTCCCTTGTGCTGAGCTGAATCGTTCACGAGGGCGACATTCTATACCGGGTGGGTTGGCGACCGTTGTCTACATCCACCGAATTCTCGAATACGCGAGCTTCAAAAAAGCCACTTGACGGAGAATCCCAAAATACTAACTCAGATTGGTTTACGCAGAACTCTACGTAGTCCAACGGACTTTAGCTGGCCTTGGTTTCTATTCGAGCAGTCTTTTAGCGTTGTGGATGTATCGAATATAGGATGCGCGACCAGACCAACTGTTATGGCGAGTATCTTTTAGGGCGCTATGGTAAATATTCTTTGTTGCGCGCAGCTTCGAGCCGACAAGAACCACGCCAGTTACAACCTTGTTTTGAGAACCTTTGTATATTCGATGCTTGTGGTGGGTGTATTCATTGCGACGTATTAAGCTATTTGCTCGTCGAAGCAAATTCCTATTCAATCCCTTCATTGTGATCGTTAAATCATCGACATACAAAGTCATCGAAGCATTAGCTGATTTTACGATATCGTTAATCTCGTCAAACATGCGTTTGTTCACCCAAAAAGCGAGCGCCGTGCTGCACGGACTACCTTTGGGGATCGCATCTTGGTGGGTTAAGAGATCAGCCAGTATTTCAGCGATATCATTTGAGCACTCCATGTCTCGATTGAAAAATTCTTTAACCCTTGTTCTTGGTGTCGACCGGAAGAATGAACCAATATCAGTTTTGACCATTCCAAATTGGCTTCCGTTTCGATAATGTGCGAGAGCATTGGTTACATTGGATCGGCCTCGCCGTCCTGAGTGAAGATATTCGGGAAGTTCGAGTCGACTCAGCAGGGATTGAGTCCGATCATGGACTCGCCTGAGTGCTCCAACTGGAGGTGTGAACGTTTTGCCGTTTTTGTGTATTTTTTTGTACTTTCCGTTTTCTACTAGTTGCAATAGTTTTCCAGG
>JAUIEZ010000111.1 GCA_030429665.1 Gammaproteobacteria bacterium
ACGACCTGGACGAGTTCAGCAAGATATACCCTCCTGAGTTGAAGATCATCGTCGTCGATCCGTCGGGACAGGCAACGGTTCTTGACTACGAGCAGAACTACGAGTTCTTCAAGTCGAAACGCGATTCCGGGGCGAGACCGCTCGAAGAAACCGCGGAGTTTGTGCATTTGGACATCTCGGGCGAACTCGCCCACGTCGTCGTGAATCGTTATGTCGCGCTGCAAGACACTCGTCAGAAGGTGGTGTTTTCCCTGGACTTGAAAAAGTCCGGGGGAGCGTGGCGTGTTTATCGCGAAACAGCGGTGGTTGTTGGAGAAGCGTAAAGAGGTCCTGCGCGCAGGTGGCCGCAGATTACGAGCAATGGATGAAGAATGAAACTGTCTGAAGGTTATCGTACCCGGCCGATTCGATTTCTTGAGCTTTGGGAGATCGACGGCTGGAAGCTGAAACTGTACGGCATCACCTATACGCGGGATTCGCTCGACCAGGTCCTCGTGGATTCCGCGCGCCGGGTGGCATCAAGACGATTGAAGGAAAGTGCGTCGAAAACGAACCATTACGGGGTCGGGTTCGTGGGGATTCATCAAGGAAAAACAGGGAACTTCGTTTTCGTGGACTGGTGGGCCGACGAGAATGAATTGCATCACCACGTATACGTGTCTCCTTCGGACAAACCATCGGAACTTGCGTATATGACGCCGACTGGCCTGACCGCTTGCGCGTGGGACTTGTACCTCGTGTGTCACGAACGGCGCGCCTGGGTCGATTTCGTACTCAAGAAGGCCTCCGAACCGGATCTGGGCGGTTACCTGAAGGCAACCCTGAGCGAGGATGTTTAGAAGGCGAACACCAATATGACCCTCTGGCACCCATGGTGGAAATAAATCGCAACGCGCCTGCTACGGCAACCGCGGAGACGGTCATCGACGCTTCATTGGATACCGTCTGGTCAATCCAGTCGAATATCAACGACTGGTCCCGATGGAATCCGGATGTCTCACGCGTCGACTTACGAGGACCGCTGGCGCCCGGAACCGAGTTTCGCTGGAAGGCTGGCGGTCTGTCCATCACCTCCGTACTTCGCGAGGTGGAACCGAAACGCCGGCTCGCGTGGACGGGAAAGACGATGGGTATTCACGCGATCCATGTGTGGCAGTTCGAGGCGCGGGAGGGTGGCGTGCTCGTTCGTACGGAAGAATCTTTCGATGGGTTCATCGTACGTTTGTTCGCGCGGTCGATGCGCCGTATGCTGGCCGCCTCGCTGGAAAAAGGCGTGAACGCGTTGAAGATGGAATGTGAGCGAACCTGAATCTTGCCAGGCGGCGCGGCCACGCCTCGCCGGGCAATCGGTGAGGCGTGACCCGGTCGCTGAACGACATTGATCATCTGGTAATCATTCCCAACAAAGGGACGATTCAAAACCCGGTAAACGCACGAAACGACGCGCCACCCGGAATGGGTTCGCTGTGACTTGAATTATCGGGTCAACCGGTCAGATCTGGCGTGTCGCGGGTGACGAACTCGAGGATCGTGCCGCCGGCATTTTCGGGGGAAACGATCAGCGAACCGGTCTCTCCTGCATTGAACGGCACGCCGTTTCGCTCGATGACGGCGCGTGCGGCCGACAGATCGCCGACCTCGACGCGGACGACCTTGTTGGTCAAGCTGCCTACCTGATCCAGTCCGTAGTCGGAGTAGAGCGTGGCGATTCGGTCCGATGTCAGAAAATCGAGCCGGGCCTTTCCGCTTTCGATCGAAATTCCACCGGAGACCGGGGTCTTGCCCGTCGCCGCGAAGAGGCAACCGTAAACCGCCGCGGATTGCTCGGGGTCGTCGGACGCGATGACCACCGACGCGATGCTCCTCGCGGTGTTCTCATGGCGCATCCAGTTTTCGACCCAGAGCGCATCGGGCGTGAAATGTTCGCAGAAGAACATGAAGCCGTTGGGCAGGCGTTCGCGCAGTGGTCGCACGACGCGAAAGGCCGCTTCGGTCTCGTTCCCGTTCGGCAGGGTGACGGGGCGTCTGAAGCTGATCGGTTCCTGCGTCTCGATGCCGGCTTCGCGCAGGGCCGCGCGCGTTCCATCGATCGAATCGGTGGTGATCGCCGAAATGTTCCAGCCCTCGCCACGTTCCAGGTGGTCGCGATGCACCTGGTTGTGGGGCGTAGGTTCATTGACCGCGATGATTTCGAGGTAGTCCTGCTGGAACATCACCGTCCGCTGGATCGTGCCGAGATGCGCACTGTGGAGGCTGGGCGGTGTGGTCGTGAAACCCAGCTTCTCGAAGATGGCGGACGATTGGTCAATGTCCCTGGACAGGAACAGCAGGTGATCGATTCCCAGTCCGTTCGGGTTGGGTTTGATGGTTAACGTTCTACTCACTATTCAGACTCTCTATCTCGGGGCGTTACGTCGTGGTTGCGCCCCATCCGTGGTTAAATTGACTGGTTGTCTAATTAACCATACAATCAGACTATGCGCAACGGAATCAACAAGTATTCGGTCATAAGAGGCATCTTGCGCGCGCGTCTGGCACGCGAGGCGACGCCGGGCGAGAAGATCGCGACCGAAACGAAGTTGTGCGAGGAATTCGGCGCCAGCCGCGCCACGGTACAGCGGTCGCTGCAAGGGCTCGAGCGGGCCGGAATCATCAAGCGTGAACAAGGGGTGGGTACGTTCTACCTGGGTGAACCCGCGCGCCGCATGGAGCAGAAGCCGAGCCAGCTGCTGGAAAGCCTGGTCGAGCGCCGGTCGGGAGCGGAAATTCGGATGATTCATCGGTATACCCGCAAGCCGCCGCCGGTCGTCGCAGAGCTGCTCGGCATCTCCGCCGACAGCACGATTCATTATCTCGAGCGGGTTTGCCTGGTGGATGGCGAGCCGGTCGCTTTTATCCGTACCTATCTGCCGGAAGCATTGGGCAGCAAGATCCTGGCCGACGGCGGGGATCGAAAGCGGTTGTCGCTGGCCGGTTTCATCGCCGACGAATACGGCATCTTCATCGACTCGGTACGACAGACCATTACCGCTAGCGTCGCGGAACCCGAGTTCGCCGACCTTCTGGGTGTCGAGCTCGGCGATCCGGTTCTGGAGGGACGCCGCATCTATCTGGACAAGGATGGCGCGCCGCTCTTCTGCGCCATCAGTTCCTATCGCGCCGACAGGCATGCCTTCATCGTCAATCTCAAGGATTGGCGCGACGTCGTGTCCGATTCGGATTTGAACTCAGATTCAATCGTTTAGGAGAAAGCTACCATGCAACTTTCCAGGGTCAGAATATCGCCGGGCGCCGAGCCGGTCGTCGCCGGATACGCTGACGGAAATCTGATCCTCCTCGGGGACGATCCGGATTTTGCCGATATCTCGACGCTGTTGGCCGCCGGTCCGGCCGCGCTGGAAAAGGCGAAGGCCGCTATGGCGACCGGAACGGTGATCGACGCCGACTGCGTTGAATACCTGTCGCCGACGACACCGTCGGTTTACCTCGGGCTGGGGTACAACTACAAGGCGCTGGCGACCAATGAAGGCGTACCGTTCAATCCCCATCCCGAGTTGTTCGCGAAAATGCCGGGATCGGCGGTGGGACACGATCAGCCGGTGATGGTGCCCGCGGTGATTGACAAGGTCGATTACGAGGCGGAACTCGGCGTGGTGATCGGCAAGCGCGCCGCTCGGGTGAAGGCTGCCGAGGCGCTTGAATTCGTCGGCGGCTACACGATCTGCAACGACCTGACTGCCAAGGTGATCCCGCGCCCGCCGGAGTCCGGCAGCGTCGTCATTCCATTGAAGGCCGTCGATACCTTCGGGCCGATGGGGCCGACATTGATTACCGCGGACGAGATTCCCGATCCGCATGCGCTAACGCTCTACTGTCGTATCAACGGGGAAGAGCGGCAGCGTTTCTCCACCGACGACATGGTGCACGGTATTCCGGACGTTATTGAATACATCACCGCGCGCATCACGCTTAATCCGGGAGACGTCATCACCACGGGAACCTCGCTGGGCATCGGCATCATCAAGGTGCCGCCGGTGTTCCTGGATCCCGGCGACGTGATGGAGGTGGGGATCGAGGGTTATCCGGTGCTCCGCAACCGTATCGAATGGGAAGTCGACTGAGCAAGGACGGCGATCCAGAATGTTGAGCTTTCTTGTTCGGAAATTCTTCCAGGTCGCCCTGACGCTCTTGCTGATCAGCGTCGTCGTGTTCTTCATGCTGCGCTTCATGCCCGGCGACCCCGCCCAGGTGTTGGCCGGGCAGGATGCGAACGAGGAACTCGTCGAGGCGATGCGCGACCGGATGGGATTGAACGATCCGGTGGCCGTTCAGTACCTGACCTACCTGAAGCTGGTGTTAAAAGGCGATCTGGGCAACTCGATTCGCAGCCATCAGCCGGTGATTGACGAGATCATGGCGCGTCTGCCGACGACGTTGCTCCTGGGTTTTTCTTCCATCGGTATCGCCCTGGTGCTCGGACTGATCATCGGGATCTGGGCGGCGGTGAATGTCGGGCGCTGGCCGGACTACATGGTCCTCCTGGGAGCTCTGTTCGGCGTTTCCGCTCCGTCATTCTGGACCGGATTACTGTTGATCCTGGTTTTCTCGGTGTATCTCGGTTGGCTCCCGGTCGTCGCTACCGGGGATTTCCAGTCCTACATCCTGCCGGTCGCGACCCTGGTGCCGCTGAGCCTGGCGGTTTTCAGCCGGCTTGCGCGCTCGACCATGCTGGACGTCCTGAGCGAGGACTACGTCCGCACCGCGCTGTCAAAGGGCGTGTCGGGACGAGTCGTCCTTTATCGTCATTGCCTGCGCAACGCGTTGATCCCGGTCGTCACCATCGCCGGGATGGAGTTGGCGCGGTTGTTCGGCGGCGTGATCGCGGTCGAGACGATTTTCGCGCTGCCCGGTGCCGGTCGCGCGCTGGTCGACGCGATCATGACCCGCGACTTCCCGATGATCCAGGGGCTGGTCCTGGTCCTCGCATTCGTCTTCGCGCTGTCCAACCTCCTGGTCGACGTCCTGAACGGCATCATCGATCCGCGGATCCGGAGACGCTAGATGCTGAGCGTACTGAAGAAACTACCCCTGAGCGGAAAGATTGGCGTCGGCATCCTGACTGTGCTGCTGATGGCGGCGATCTTCGGACCGATGGTTTTACACGATCCCTATGCCCAGAACCTGATTCACTCGCTCGAGGGACCATCCGCGGAGCATTGGCTGGGGACGGATCAGATCGGCCGGGATCTCCTGTCCCGAATCGTCGTCGGAGCGCGTTATTCGTTGTTGATCGGAATCGGGGCGACGCTGTTCGGCGCGGTGATCGGCGTGGCGATCGGTGTGTTCAGCGGTTATTTCGGCGGTTGGCTGGAAATGGCCATGATGCGCCTGATGGAGATGCTGATGGTGTTTCCGGGCATCCTGATCGCGCTGATGGTGATCGCGGTGGCCGGCGATGGGCTCGTTAACGTCATCGTCGCGGTGGGCCTGCGTGCGGTACCGATCTTTGCGCGCCTGGCGCAGACGTCGACCCATACGATCCGCGAGCGCGAATACATACTGGCGGCAAAGGCGGTCGGCGCGTCCGGATTCCGAATCCTTTATTCCCACGTGCTGCCCGCGCTCTTCAACTCGCTGGTGGTCCTGGCTGCGCTCCAGGTGGCGACCTCGATCCTGGTGGGAGCGACCCTGTCCTTCCTCGGCGTGGGCATCTCACCGGAAATGCCCGAGTGGGGCAGCATGCTCAACACCGGGCGTCGCTACATCTTTCAACACTGGCCGCTGGTCGTATTCCCCGGGTTGGCGATCATGATCACCGTTCTCGGCATCAATCTGCTGGGCGACGGCTTGCGCGCCATGCTGAGCAAGCAGCACGGGAGGGGTGTTGTCTTGAAATGAGGCAAACGCGAGAGCGAGGGCGAGCCCCTCAAGTTCATTCAACTGTGGAGACCTTGGAACGATGAAGAAGTTGTTATTGCCACTAGTTCTTGCCGGCGGAACGATGGCCGGCGCCGCGGCGCAGGCCGAGGACCTGCGAATCCTGCTGCCGTCGGAATTTTCCACCATGGATCCGATGGAGATCCTCAGCGGCGATCAGACGATGGTGATGTATCACATCTACTGTCGTCTCTACACGTTCGACGACTCGATGTCCCCGGTACCCGAACTGGTCGCCAGCGAGGAAGTGAGCGAGGACGGACTGTCCTGGACCCTGCATCTGCGCAGCGGCGCGATGTTCCATGACGATACGCCGGTCACGGCCGACGCGGTGCGCTACATGATCGAGAGGATGCGTGAAAAGGGCGGGTCTCAGCAGGCGCTGTTCAAGGCGATTTCCGAGATCGAAGTGATCGACGAGACCACCGTGGTCCTGAAGACGGAAAAGCCGTTTCCCGCATTGCGTAATTCGCTGGCGCATCCTAATGCCGGTCTCCTCAGCCCCGATGCCGACGCTGCGCAAGGCGATGCATTCGGCGTCAATCCGGTCAGTTGCGGTCCCTTCGAGTTCGTCGAATGGCAGCGCGGCAGCCATATCGAGGTCAAGAAATTCGACGGTTTCTACCGCGAAGCGGGCGATGTCGACGGTATCACCTTCCAGTTCGTTCCGGACGTGGCCACCCGCCAGTTCATGATGATGCGCGGCGAGGCGGATGTCGCCCTGCGTCTTGGGCCGGCCGAAGCGCAACAGGTCTCGACTGTCGACAGCGTACGCACGATGCAGTTGCTGGGCCGAAACATGTTCTACGGGCTGAACTTCGCCAAGGCGCCGACCGACGATATTCGGGTTCGCCAGGCAATCAACCATGCCGTGGACAAGGAGACCATTATCGATCGCGTGCTCCAGGGGGCTGGCCGACCGTCTCGTTCCGTCCTGGAGGCCATGCTCTGGGGCAGCATCCCGGTGGGAACCTACGAATACGATCCGGAGAAAGCGAAGGCGTTGCTTGACGAAGCCGCGCCGGAAAGCCGCAAGTTGGTACTCCTGTCGCCGGACAATCGCTACCTGCTGGACAGCCAGGTTTCGCAGGCGGTTGCCGGATACCTGACGGAAGCGGGTTTCGATGTCGAACTGAAGGTGATCGGCGACTGGGCCGGCTATCTCGACGCCGTCAAGACGCTGGACTTCAATCTCTACATGCTGGGCTGGGGAGGCTCGACCGGTGATCCGGACCAGGTTCTGCAGAGCCTGTTCAAGTCGCCGCGTGCCGGTAAGGCGTGGAATTACTCGTCCTACGTCAATACGGATATGGACGCGATGATCGACGATGCGGGCACCACGCTGGATGACGAAGAGCGCCGAGCCAAGTATGCCGAGATCCAGGAGCAGCTGTTTGCCGATGCGCCGTGGCTGTTCATGTATCGCGGCGCCAACTACACCGCTGTGAGCGACCGGGTCTCCGAGATCCACACGTTGGAGGGACCGTCCTTCCACTACGTGTTCACGCTTCCCAACGAGTGATGACCAGCGGGCTGGCGCGGCATTGCGCCGCGTCAGCTCCATCCCCGGAACACGAACCGACAGAGACCATACGGCCGGATCCAGGTTGAGGTGTAGCCACAATGGCGTTACTAGAAGTGAAGGATCTGGAAGTTTCCCTCGACACCGACAGCGTAACCGCGCGCACGATCGAGAACGTCAGCTTCTCGGTCGAGCGCGGCGAGGTGTTCGGCGTGGTGGGAGAGAGCGGATGCGGAAAGAGCATGACGGCGCTGGCCCTGATGCGTCTGTTGCCGCGCAGTTGCCGAATATCTTCCGGCAGCGTCTACCTGAATGGTGCCGAACTGACGTCGAAGACGCTGGAGGACATGCGCGAAGTGCGTGGTGGCGAGATCGGCATGATCTTTCAGGATTCGCTGTCCGGTCTGAATCCGGTCATCCGGATCGGCGACCAGATCGCCGAGAGCCTGAAGCTGCACCAGAAGCTGAACAAGAGGGCCGCGCGCAATCGAGTACTGGAGTTGTTCAACCTGGTCGGCATATCGGACGCGGAGCGTCGCATCGACCAGTATCCGCATGAACTCTCCGGCGGGATGCGCCAGCGGGTGATGATCGCCATGGCGCTGGCCTGCAACCCCAGCCTGCTGATCGCCGATGAGCCGACGACGGCGTTGGACGTGACGATCCAGGCGCAGATCCTGTCGTTGCTCGGCAAGCTGCGCGACGAGTTTCGGATGGGCATCGTTTTCATAACGCACGATTTGGGCGTGATCGCCCAGTTCGCCGAACGCGTGGCGGTGATGTACGCCGGCAGGATTGTCGAAGAGGCGGGGGTCACCGATCTCTTCGAGCGTCCCGCGCATCCTTATACGCGCGCCCTTCTGGCCAGCATCCCCGGCATTTCGGGTGAAACGGAAAGGTTGGCCGATATTCCCGGCACCGTGCCGCCGGTCACGGACTTCCCGGAGGGATGTCGTTTTGCCGAGCGCTGCGCCTTCGCGCAGGAAAAGTGTCGCGGCATGCCCGGTGATTTCATGATCGACCTGGACGGCGGACACAAGGTTGCCTGTATCAGGCATGAAGAGTTGCCGAATTCATGACCAAGACCCAGCCACTGATCGAAACGCTCGGCCTGACGAAGCACTTCCCGATATCCGGCCGGGGGCTGCCGATAGGACGTAAACGGATCGTGCGCGCCGTCGAGGATGTCAGTCTGCGCATCGCGCCCGGAGAGACCCTGGGACTCGTCGGAGAAAGCGGCTGCGGCAAGAGTACCTTCGGCCGAATGCTGGTCCGGCTGATCGACAGCACGTCCGGATCGATCCTGTTCGACGGGGTGGACCTGGCGCGGCTCTCGGCCCGGGATCTCAGGCAGTACCGTCGCAAGGTCCAGATTATCTTCCAGGATCCGTTCAACTCGCTCGATCCGCAGAAAACCGTGGGAGCCAGTCTTCTGGAGCCGCTGAACGTCTTTCGTCTCGGTACTCCCGCGGAGCGTCGCGAGAAGGCGGCCGCATTGTTGGATCAGGTTCGTTTACCTGTAACCGCGTTGAACCGCTATCCGCACGAATTTTCCGGGGGACAGCGCCAGCGCATCTGTATCGCTCGCGCGCTGATGCTCGATCCCAAGTTCATCATGTGCGACGAGGTCGTCTCGGCGCTGGACGTCTCGGTGCAAGCGCAGGTGATAAACCAATTGAAGGACCTGCAGGCGGCTCTTGGCCTGACTTATCTCTTCGTCAGCCACGACCTGGGCGTAGTTAGGCACATGTCGCACCGCGTGGCGGTCATGTATCTGGGCCGGATCATAGAGATCGGCAAGAAGGAAGAGATCTACGACGCACCGGGGCACCCCTATACCAAGGCATTGCTTGCCGCCGTGCCGATAGCCGATCCGCGCCGGCGCAGGGAGTTCACATCGTTGGAGGGCGAGGTTCCCAGCCCGGTTAACCCGCCTTCGGGATGCAGGTTCCGCACGCGCTGTCCGTTGGCCCAGGACATCTGTGCCCGGGTAGAGCCGGAGTTGACCGCGGTGGGGACCGACCATGCCGTTGCCTGCCACTTGGTTCAATCCGACACCTAACACGGGCACCTGGGTGCCTGAAGACTTCCGCTGGAGAACGCGTGATGCCTGTCCTTGATTATTTCGCCGGGATGCACGATGAAATCGCCGAATGGCGACGGCACCTGCACGCGCATCCCGAACTGATGTTCGATGTGTGGGACACGGCAAGATTCGTCGCCGGGAAACTGAGGCGTTTTGGACTGGACGAGGTTTGCGAGGAGGTGGGGCGCACCGGCGTGGTCGGCGTGATTCACGGGCGCAGCACGGCGTCGGGGCGGGTCATTGGACTGCGCGCCGACATGGATGCGCTGCCAATTGCCGAACGGGGCGACCGGCCCTACAAGTCGACCAACGAGGGAAAGATGCATGCCTGTGGCCACGATGGCCATACGGCCATGCTACTGGGGGCGACGAAATACCTGGCCGAGACCCGGAATTTCGACGGGACGTTGGTGGTCATCTTTCAGCCGGCCGAAGAGGGCGGGGGAGGGGGCAAGGTGATGATCGACGACGGTCTGATGGAACGTTTCGGCATCCAGCAGGTTTTCGGCATGCATAACCGGCCCGGCGTTCCGGTGGGTGAATTTGCCATACGCAGCGGTCCGCAGATGGCGGCGGTCGATTTTTTCTACATCGACATCGAGGGCAAGGGAGGGCATCCGGCGCGTCCGCATCTGTGCATCGATCCGGCGGTAGTCGTCGGACAGCTCGTCACGGCGCTGCAGACCATCGTCTCGCGCAACACCGACCCGGTCGAGAGCCTGGTGGTTTCGATCACGCAGATACACATGGGCAGCGCCGACAACGTGATCGCCCAGAGCGCACGAATGAGCGGCACCGTGCGTAGTCTGACGCCGGGCAACCGCGATTTGGCCGAACGACGGATGCGGGCCATATGCACGCATATCGGAGAGGCGAACGAGGCTTCCGTGACGCTGGATTTCCGCCGATGTTATCCGGTGTTGGTGAACCACGCCGACCAGGTGGAAATGGCCGCATCCGCTGCTCGAGATGTCGTCGGCGCCGACAAGGTAGACACGGATTACCCCGTGGTCATGGGCGGTGAAGACTTCGCCTTCATGCTGGAAGAGCGTCCCGGCGCGTTCATTTTCCTAGGCCAGGGCGACACCGCTGGCCTGCACCATCCCGAATACGATTTCGAGGACGAGGTTATCCCGCTGGGATGCTCCTACTGGGTGCGCCTGGCCGAGTCCCTGCTGGCCCGGCAGGAAGACGAGGAACGGTATGACGTTGCATCGGTTGGAAACAGTAGCTGAGTCTCTATCCGGTTGACCCGAGGGGGTACAGACCCGTTCGGAGAATTCCGGGTTGACTCGACTGTCGTCGACGCTCGCAACATTCGAAGGACGCCGGAGATCTGTTCGCCGCTGGGCCGACATGGTGCGGGAATCCGTACAGGATGCCGCAGACCGCTCGGTTGATCTTCTCCGCGGGGCTCCCGGGTCGGAGCGCACTGACGTTGCTTCAATCGAAACGGAAGAAGCGCAGGCGTCGTGACAGATGCCTTGCCTTTGCCAGAAGAAACCGAAGAAGCAACGGTGACTACATGGCCTGCGATGTCTTGCCGCAGAAAAGTCTGTTTCCGCGACGAGAGTCGGTCCTGGCGGGACAATAGCCGAACCCATGGCCCGCAGCGCCGGTGGCACCGGCCATCCTGCGAGATCTTCCCTGTCGCCGGCGGACGTACAAGAAGTGCGTGCGATGCGACCGCGGCAGATGAAAGAAAACGCCCCGAATAATCGGGGCGTGCAAGAAGGAGGAGAAGTGGAATCGAAAACCGAATTCCGCGATCGATCATGAAGCACATGCCCGATCGTTAAAGATGAATTTACTTGCTCGACCACGAGAGCGCATTGATCCAGGTCAAATTTTCCGTCCCATAATGCGCCGCGCGCGCTTCCGCCCGCGCCGGGAATGGCCCGAGCCCGGTCGTGCGTTCGACCGTCCGAGCGACGGGATGGATTCGGAATTTTCCGGGGTGGTCGACCGGGCATAGCACATTGACGCCGGCGTTGTCCCAACGTGTCTCGAGAATCGTCGACCGGTGCAAACGGGGACGAAGAGGCCGACCGGTTTCAAGGACCGCTTTCCGACGAAGAAGCGGAGGCCAACCGGTTGACGTCGTTCGCAATAGTGCGTGGGTTCACGTTGGGATAGACTACTCCGGACACGCATCGAGACGATGGCGCAGCCACGACATTCGCATGCATTATCCGATTTCCCACCCGCTCGGTTCACCTCGGCCAACCGCTTCGGTTCGTGTCCCCCGATCGTCGGTACCTTCTGTCGAACCACACCAGCCAGCACAACGATATCTGCTTGGAAGTATCGCATTATCAGGGACTTGGCGATTTTTTCGGTTCTCTTCGTCTAAACCTTTGTGAGCGTCCTGTTCACAATCGTTAGCCAGGAGGACATTATGAAACACGTCGAACTTTACGGCTTTGCGGGCAGTACCTATGTGCGGACGGTGAGGATGGTCTGCGAGGAAAAGGGTGTGGCCTACCAACTCGAACCGCTGGCCTTCCGTCAGTCGTCCCACGGCGAACTGCATCCGTTCCTGCGCATGCCGGTGTTGCGGACCGGGGATGCCGTCCTTTACGAGTCCGTGGCGATCGCGATCTTTGTGGACGAATCGTTTGAAGGTCCACGGTTGTCGCCGACCGAACCATTGGATCGTGCCCGGATGCACCAGTGGATCAGCGTCTGCAACGACTATCTGTACCGTGATCTCGTACAAGCGCTGCTGAAATCCGGCGACCGTTCGGACGAGGTCATGACCGCGGCACGCCGGGACCTGGAGATCGTGGACCGCCAATTGCGAGCCGGTTCCTTCCTGGTGGGCGACGAGATCTACCTGTGTGACCTTTTCCTCGCACCAATGATTGCGTTCGTCGAAGAGAAGGGGAGGGCGTCGTTGTTCCATGGGCTTGAAGGCCTTGCTGCGTGGCGAAGCCGGCTTGAGTCCCGAGCGAGTTTCTCGGCAACCCGATCATGAATCCGGGCGATGTCGGTCGGCAGCAGGACCTGGTTCTCCGCGCCTGCGCGGGGGACCGGAACGCCTTCGAGGCGCTGCTGCTCGAACATCAGGCAAGGTTGCGCTCGGTAATCCGTCGCATGGTCGGGCATCCGGAAGATACCGACGATCTGGTGCAGGAATCGGCCATTCGGGCGTGGCGTTCGCTGGGCTCGTTCCACGGCGACGCCAGTTTCGGTACGTGGTTGTGCTCGATCGGGATCCGGCAAGCGATCGATCATCTGCGCAAGAAGAAACGATGGCGAGTCGAGGCGCAGATCGTGTATTCGAACGAATGCGTCAAATCGCCGGAGCTTCAGGCAGAGGTCATTGGCGTCATCTCCGATCCGGCATTTACCTACGAGGTGGAGGAACACATCGCCTACTGCTTCACGTGCGTCGCCCGATCGTTGCCCCCGGAGGAGCAGGCGGCACTGGTGCTTCGCGAGGTCATGGGCATGTCCTCGCGCGAGGCGGCCGATGCGCTCGGTGTTTCCGACTCGGTACTACGCCACCGGCTTGCCTCGGCGCGGAAGCACATGGAGACGAGCTACGAAGGACTTTGTTCGTTGGTCAACAAGCTCGGCGCTTGCTATCAGTGCAAGGGACTGCGGGATGCAACACCGGCGTCGCGACGGGGCCGCGACGTCGCGCAGTTACGCGACATGGACGAGCGATTGGATATCGTGCGAAACGCCAACATCGACGATGGGGCGAGCCAGGCGATGCATGACCTGTTTTGGAGAAGGACGGATGAACTGGAAGAGCGCGGATGCGGAAATCCGACGCCGGAATCCGAATGCGGCAGGGACTAGGATCGAGGCCCGATTGGGTCCCACGTTCGTCATCGTCCACGGTGCGCGAGACCATAGCCGCGCGCTTGCCGGTGGACCGCCAAGACGGCCGGGCTTGGTGCGCGACGAAAACGGCGCGTCGATCGCGCTTGGTGTTTGGGCATTGCCCCGATCGGTATTCGGTGACTTCATGGCCGCCAAACCGCCTCCACTGTGTATCGGCAGCGTGACGCTGTGCTCCGGCGAATCCGTAAAGGGGTTCCTGAGCGAAAGTGCGGGCCTGGATGGAGCCCGCGAGATCACCCACCTGGGCGGTTGGCGAGGATACCTGGAGGCGCGTGTCGCCTGACTCCCGGGCCTGAATCGTCAAGGGCCCGATGTTGAAACGGTTGGGTCGAATCCCGCTCGCGTGCGTTGCACTGATAATCAGCGCCTGACGAACGGGCCACGAAAATGCACAAGCCCGCCAACGAGTTCCGGCTGTTGTGGTCAAAAAGATCTGGAGCCTGTTCGGACAGCGAAAACGGGCGTGGCGACCAGCAGTTGCGGACGGCGCTTGTCGCCACCGGCTAACGAGGCAAACGACGTCGCGAAACAGGCCGCCTAGGACGCGTGCTCGCGGCTGTCCCGCTGTTTTGCCAGCTTGTGTTCATCCTCGGTGTAACCGATCTTCCAGTAGCTCGAGATGTACCTGTGGGTTCTGGGAATGTCGAGGTCCTGTTTGAATAAACGCCTCAGGTTCCGCATCCCGTTGAACTCACAGGCAGCCCAGACGGCGGGCCGTCCTTCCAACCATGGCAATTCCCGAATCTTCGAGAGGAGGACCCTGCCGTCCGGATCGGGACGAGGGTTGATCTCCCAGTGAAGCTCCAGGTTTTCCGGGTGCTCCAGGGACTGGATGTCCGCTTCACTGGCAACCTCGATAACGGCGTATCCGCTCGCGTCCTCGGGTAGTCGATCGAGGTTTACGCTGATCGCCGGGAGTGCGGTCATGTCTCCTGCCAGCAGGTACCAGTCAGCGCAATGGTTGATCAGTTTCCTGGGTCCGGGACCGCCCACCAGGATTCGGTCTCCGGGTTGGGCATTGGCCGCCCAGTTCGAGGCAGGGCCCATATGGTCGTGCAGAACGAAATCGACGTCGATTTCCCTCTGTCGTTGGCGCCTGATCGTGTAGGTTCTCATCAGGGCGCGCTTGCCTTCACCCCGGGGGAAGATCAGCTTGATATAGGCACTCTCCTGATCTTCCGGAAATGACGCAAGCGCATCTCCGCCGAGGGTGAGGCGCAGCATGTGCGCGGTGATTCGAGCGGATCGAATAACTTCCAACTCCCTGGGTTCCGGTCTAGCCATTGGAACCGACTTCCTTGGCCTCGCCATGGGCGCCGGTCGAGTTGTCGATCATGACGCCGCTGATGTGAACGAACGTCTCAAGCTCATCGGCACGGAGGTTGCGCGTCATGCGAACTGCCGCCTGCTTCTCGATGGCATTGATTTTCGACAACATTTGCATTCCTGCTTTCGTTGGAAGCAGGTATTGACTGCGTAGATCGTTGGGATTCTC
>JAUIEZ010000244.1 GCA_030429665.1 Gammaproteobacteria bacterium
CGCTGAGAAAGGCGAGCACCAGGAACAAGGCGGCCTTGACCGGGTTGCGCACCGTGACCACCATGGCCGCGGAGGCCACCAGGATGGCGCTGAAGATGTAGAACGATAACGATAGAAAAGACATGTCGTGTTGTACGTTCGGTTAGCGGTACGGAGCGTCTTGTTGCCGCGCCGCGGCAATCTGCTGTTCGTACTTGTCGCCGATCTCGAGCAGGTGCGCCTTGTCGATGACGTTCGGCCCCCGTTCTTCGAAGTGAAACTCGTGGATATCGGTCAACACGATGGAGTCCACCGGGCAGGCTTCCTCGCACATGCCGCAGTAAATGCACTTGAACAGATCGATGTCGTAGCGTGTGGTGCGTCGTGTGCCGTCTTCGCGCTCCACCGAGTCAATGGTGATCGCCAACGCCGGACATACCGCCTCGCACAACTTGCATGCTATGCAGCGCTCTTCCCCGTTCGGATAACGCCTCAAGGCGTGCAGTCCGCGGAACCGGGGAGACTTCGGTGTTTTCTCATCGGGATACTGGACCGTGAACTTCTTGCGAAACAGGTGTCGGCCGGTTACCTGCATGCCTCGCAGTAGTTCATACAGGGTGTATCCCTTTACAAATCGCATGATGGCATTCATCCGGTAGCCTCTCTCACTGGAACCAGTGGCCGAACGGTGTAAAGAAACGGAAGATGCCGATGACGGCGATCCAGACGAGCGTGACCGGTATGAACACCTTCCAGCCCAGGCGCATGATCTGGTCGTAGCGGTAGCGCGGGAACGTCGCCCGGAACCAGAGGAAGAAGAACGCGACCAGCGATACCTTGATGCAGAACCAGAGAATCGACGGAACCCACGTGAACGGCGCGACTTCGAATGGCGCCTGCCATCCGCCCAGGAACATGATGACCGTCAGCGCGGAAATCAGGATCATGTTCGCATACTCGGCCAGGAAGAACACGGCGAAGGCCATGCCCGAGTACTCGACGTGAAAGCCGGCGACGATCTCGGACTCGCCCTCGGCGACGTCGAACGGCGCGCGGTTGGTTTCCGCCACGCCGGCGACAAAGTAGACGATGAACAGCGGAAACAGCGGTATGAAGTACCACTGATGCATGCCGCCCGCCTGCGCCGTCACGATCTGGTGCAGGTTGAGACTGCCGGCCACCATCAACACGCCGACCAACGCAAAGCCCATGGCGATTTCATAGGCGACGATCTGGGCCGCCGAGCGCATCGCGCCGAGAAAGGCGTACTTGGAATTGGATGCCCAACCGGCGATGATGACGCCGTATACGCCCAGCGAGGTCATGGCGAGCACGTACAGGAGTCCCGCGTCGATGTTCGCGAGCACCCAGGTATCGGTGAAAGGCATCACCGCCCATGCGGCGAGCGAAGGGGCGAGCGACAGCAGAGGCGCGATGCGGAAAAGGTACTTGTTGGAATTCGTCGGGATGACGATTTCCTTGAACATCAGTTTTACCGCGTCGGCGATCGGCTGCAGCCAGCCACGAGGCCCAACGCGGTTCGGACCCACCCGTGCCTGCATGTAGCCGATCAACTTCCGCTCGGCGAAGGTGAAGTAGGCGACTGCCAACATCAACGGAACGAGAATGCATGCGATCAGTACGCCGTTGACCACGATGATTCGAAGCGCCTCGGGCAGGGTCATCCAGAGGCCGTGGAGCATATCCATCTACACCTCCTCGAGCGCCAGGCGGCGCGACCCGCCCAGAACGGCCGACTGCCGGTAACCCGACGGGACGTAAAGGCAATTCATCGGCACGCGCGAATCGGCGCGCACGGCGAGACTCACGCCCGCGCCATCCGGCGTGACGAGGTTCATGGTCAACCCCTCGCGCAAGCCGAACTGTTCGAACTGTGCGGGATTGAGCGACACCAGCGCGCGTTGCGGATTGTCGCGGGTCTGCTGCAGTGCCGGCGATCGTCGCGTGTATGGGTCCACGCGATACAACGGCACGTCGAACACGTGATGAAACTCATTGCGCGCCGTTCCGCGGTCCTCGTCTCCGGGCGTGGCCACGCGGGAATAGACGTCGAACGACGGCGCCGGCTCACGGTCCGGCAAGGCGATCTCGGCGCGAACGTCGTCGATGTCGACGTGATTGAAACCGTCGAGATCGAACTGGTTCCCCAGCACGCGAAGAATCTTCCAGCCGGGGCGCGCCTCACCCTTCGGCCGCACCGCAGCCCGGCCTGACTGGACGCGACCCTCGACGTTGACGAAGGTGCCGGCCGCCTCCGTGTACGGTGCCACCGGAAGCAGAACATCGGCGTGGTTCATGTTCTCGGAGCGAAAGCTCGACAGGGAAACCACGAAATCGGCCTTTGACAGCGCATCGGAAAGACGCGCGCCATCGATGCAATCCAGCTCGGCATCGATGCCGTAAAGAATATAACCGCGGCGCGGGCGCCGGATCATGTCCAGGGCGTGCATGCCGCGTCCGGGGGCGGCCTTGCCGCGCGGTCCGCGATGAGGCACGCAGCCTCCGACCCATGCGCCGGCGCTG
>JAUIEZ010000112.1 GCA_030429665.1 Gammaproteobacteria bacterium
TGGGCGTACAGCACCAGCAGCGTTGCGCCGCCGAGTGCGTAGGCGATGGGAACGCCGACCACGAGCAAGAAGACGAACGAACCGAACAAGAGCAGGGAGACATTGACGTCGGCGAGCAGCTCAAACATGTTCGGCCTCCTCTTCGCCGCGAACGTGACGGACAACCAGTCGAATGGACTGCAGGCCGAAGCTGATCGGCAGAACCATGTAGGCCCAGAACATCGAAAGGCCGGTAGACGGCAGGCGAAATGGAAAGTCCAGGGTCGACAGCACGAGTTCCACGCTGTGCCAGGTCATTGCCAGGCAGAAGGCGAGAAACAGCAGTTCCCCGAGTAGCGCGACAGTCTTTCGCATGCGTTCTGGGAACAATCCCTGGAACAGGGTCACGCGCAGGTGCAGGTGTCTCTGCACTCCCACCACGGCGCCGAGAAAAACCACCCAGATAAACGAGATGCGCGCGACCTCGTCGATCCAGCCGTAGCCAAGACCGAACCCGAACCGCAGCACGACCTGGGAAAAAACGAGGATGCTCATGGTGGCGAGCAGCGCCACTGCGAGTTTCTCTTCCAGGCGATTCAACATCCTGACGATCATTCGCGCTTCCTCCTTCAACGTGATCCGTTGGTGAACGGCACCGGATGGTGCAAGGTAATATGTAATATGTTATAACACTATTCGAGCGCTCGAATCGAGTGTTTTCACGGGTTTCGCGACAAGCGGGCATGTGCCCTGGCGGCACTTTCCGACGCCAGATGACGCGGTCGTGGCGAAACCGTCTTCGAAGAAAACAAGCGGAGGATGATGAAGATGCAGGAAACGAACCGTCGAGAATTACCCCGACTTCGGCGCGTGGCGCAGGTGGCCCTCGCCGCGGTGGCCGCCTTCGGCTCGCTGGTGGTTATGGCTGCCGAACACAACTGGCGAGTGTCCGTGGTCACGCCCGAAGGGCATCCCTACAACGACGGACTGGCCCATTTCAAGGAGCGCGTGGAGACCGGCAGCGACGGCGCCATCTCGGTGAAGATATTCCCGTCCAGCCAGCTCGGTGGCGAGGTCGAGTCGGTGAAGAACGTGCAGTTGGGCACGCTGGAGATGACGATCGTATCCACGAGCAATACCAGTCCCTTCTACAAGGACCTGGAGGTCATGGGCGTACCGTATTCGTTCAAGAGCCTGGAATGCGCGTACAAGGTACTCGACGGCGAGATCGGGCAGGGCATGGCCGCGGGCCTGGTTGAACAGTCGGGGCTGCGCGTGCTCGGCTGGTACACTTTCGGCATGCGCCAGCTGATCAATACCAAGCGACCGATCCTGGAGCCGAAGGACCTGAACGGCCTGGTCTTTCGCGTCCCGGCGGACAAGATGGCCGAGGCAGCATACAAGGCGCTCGGCGCCAACCCGGTGCCCATGGCCTTCCCTGAGATGTTCAACGGCTTCCAGCAGGGGGTGATCGACGGCGCCGACAATCCGCTGATCACGCTGCAGGCGTTCAAGTGGTACGAGGCGGTGAAGTATGCATCGATCACCAATACCGCGGCAGGCCTGTCGCCGTTCCTGGTCAGCGAGAAAGCTTTCCAGAAGCTGTCGGAGCCGCTCAAGAAACTCGTGTTGGAGGCGGGCGCAGAGTCGGCCGTGATCAATCGCGAAAGCGAGGCCACTCTTACCGCCAATGCCACCGAGTTCCTGAAGGAGCACGGCGTGCAGATCGACGAGCCGGACCTGGCGCCGTTCCGAGCGGCGGTGCAGCCTGTGTTCGATCTCGCGCGGGAGAATTTCGGCGACGAACTGGTCGAAAGCGTGCTGAACGCGCAAAAGGACTGCTGAGCGAAACGGGCCGAGGGGCCCGTGAACACGGAACCTGCGACATGGCAAAACGATCACGCAAGCCCGATGTCGGCATCGTCGCACGACGCGATACGCTGGCCGATCAGGCCTATGCGAATTTGCGTCGAGCGCTGATGAGCGGTCGCCTTTCGCCCGGGGAAAAGCTCACGGTGCGCGGCATTGCGTCTGCGTTGTCCGTGAGCCTGACGCCGGCGCGGGAGGCCATCGGCCGACTGGTCAGCGAGCGGGCGCTGGACGTGTCCGCCAATCGCACGGTATCCGTGCCGGTGGTGGGCGTCGAGGAGTATCGCGACCTGCTCGACATCCGCCTGATGCTGGAAGGCAGGGCCGCCGAGGAAGCTGCCGCGCACATCGGCAAGCGCGACGTGTCGCGCCTTGAGGATGTCCACGAACGTATGATCGCGGCCATTTCCGATGCTGAATCGAAGCTTGCCTTGTCGCTCAACGAGCAGTTTCATTTCCTGATCTACCGCGCCAGTGGACGACCCATGCTGGTGTCGATGATCGAGGGCCTCTGGCTCAGGGTGGGGCCGCTGATGAACCTGCTCACGCCCCGGTACCAGCGCAGTTACCAGGGAGCCAAGAACCATTCCGCCGCCATCGAGGCTGCGCGCGCCGGCGACGGCGCCGCGCTGCGCGAGGCCATCGTCAAGGACCTCACCGACGGCGCTGCGACCTTCATGCAACTGCTTGAAGAACACAACGCCGCGCTGGCAAACGAGAACACCCTGGAGAACAACGAGTGAAGATGCCTGAGAACGGGCTGGACCGGGACGAAATCGAACGTTCCATGGACGAACTCGCCAGCGGCGACATCGACTGGCGACGAGGCCGCACACCGTTGTACGTGTTCTATGCCAACGAGGCGGTGTACGAAGTCGGCAAGCGGGCATTCAACAAGTTTTTCTCGGAGAACGCGCTGGGCGGCAAACGCGCATTTTTCAGCGTGGCCCGCATGGAGCGTGACGTGGTCTCCATGGCGCTGGATCTGTTGCACGGCGGCGGCGAGTCCACGGGCTACATGACCAGCGGCGGCAGCGAAAGCATCTTTCTCGCAGTGAAGGCCGCGCGGGACTGGTTTCGTCACCGCAATCCGGGAATGCGCGGGTCATTGAACATGGTGCTTCCCTATACGGCGCACCCGGCCTTCAACAAGGCGGCGGAGGCCATGGATCTCGATGTGCGCCGTGTACCCGTGGCCGCCGGTGGTCGTGCCGATGGCGCGGGCATGGCCCGGGCGATGGACGAAAGAACGTTTCTGCTGGTGGGATCGGCGCCGTGCTTTCCCCACGGCGTCATCGACCCGATCGCTGAACTTGGCGAGGTCGCCGAGTCGGCCGGCGCGTGGCTGCACGTGGATGCGTGCGTGGGGGGCTACCTGACGCCCTTCGTCGAGCGGCTCGGCCACGATCTTCCGATCTGCGATTTTCGCGTCGGCGCGGTCCGCTCGCTCTCCGCCGACCTTCACAAGTACGGCTTTTGCCCCAAGCCGGCGTCCACGGTGTTCTACCGCGACGCGGAAGACGCCGAACGGTCGCGCTTTGATTTCGACCAGTGGCCGAACGGCGCCTTCTCCACGTCGACGCTGGTCGGCACACGACCGGCCGGTGGAGTCGCCGCCGCCTGGGCCGTGCTCAATCACCTCGGCGCGGCGGGGTATACCGCCATTGCCCGCGAGTTGATGGAAACCCGCGACGCCTATCTCGAAGGACTTCGCCAACTCGGTGGATTCGACGTCGTCGCCGACCCCGACCTCACCATCATCAACTTTCGCGCCACCGACGACACCGATATTTTCGCCGTCGCCGAGCACATGACGTCGCGTGGCTGGTTGATCGGCCTTACCCAGCAGCCAAAGGGTATGCACCTGATGCTGTCGATGAAGCACCGCGATGCCAGAGAGGACTACTTCAACGACCTGGCGGCAGCACGGGACGATGCCCGTCGAACCGGGAGCCGGGGGACCGTATCCGCCAGCTACTGACCGATTCTCCGCGGCCCGGGACCGGCAAGTTGCAGCCGGTCGACGTTAATCGGACGGACGGGACCCAAGGGCGATCAAGGACAATAGTGAGGAAATGGTGGGCGGTACTGGGATTGAACCAGTGACCCCGCTGTGTGAAGCCGACGGTCTAGAGATCGCGGCTAAATAAAACTGTTAGTTACGGCGTTTGGTCTCACGCGAATGTAACTCAAGATGACAGGATAAGACACGTTGTGACTCCTGTGTGTCACGCTTTGGTCACGGTGCGGTATCCCGATTGGTTGTGGTATCGGGTGCCGATACGCGGAGCCGGTGCGGATGACCTCCTCCCTGATTTTTGAGACGACCGGCTCTATAGAAATTCGGCCTCTCGATGTCCGGCCGCGAACTCGCATGGCGTCAGTCCGTCAAGCGATTGATGCGGCCGGATCTCATTGTAGTCCACGCGCCAAGTTTCCATCTTCGTTCGCACATCTTTAAGAGATAGAAACCAGTTCAGGTTCAGGCATTCGTCGCTGAAGCTGCCGTTGAACGATTCAATGAAGGCGTTGTCGTGAGTTTTCCGCGTCTTAAGAAATCCAGTGGCAAGCCCAGGCGTAGTTCCCATCGGCGGCTGCCGAGACCTTTGTACGCCTAGCAACGGCGATTTCTTCACCTCGAGCTGAAAGGTAGATCTTTCTTACGGACCGCTGACGCGTCTTGAGGGTAAGTTCTTCGCCATTTCACTTCGAACATCGTATTCGACCAGATTCTCTTATTTTTCGGGCACTTCTATTACTTCTATGGATGTCCTGTTGTTGTTTGCGAGTACCGATCGTCCCGGCCTATCCAGGCCGAGGCAAGCTATGGCGACCATTTGGCTATCCTAAGCGAGCGGTATCGTCTTGACGTGCTCGTCGATAGCGGTGATCACATCGGCGTGAAGAGGGAGGTTCTTCTTTTCGGTATGCCAATGCTGATGAAAGGAAGCGACTGTTTCCCGTGCGGTATCAAGAACAAGTTTTTCCGGAAGCATGGCTTTTGCCGCGAGATGGGACAGCTCATCTTCCGAGAAATCGGCAAAAGCTTTCGAGCGACTGACATTTAGCGCGGCTTTATCATCGACGATATACGGTATTGTCGATACGAAATCATAGGCAGGCGCGAGCGCCGCGTGCCGACGGTCAGGATAGATCAATGACCAGTTCTTCAAGTGCATATCGGCGTTGCCGATGAGCATGTTGAAAGTCAGTCGCCGAGTAAATTCGACAATATCGGCCTCGCCAGTCTCTGCGGCAAGAACACGCGCGATACTGCGCATACTCGCCCTTTCGTACTTGTTGTCAGGATAGACACCGAATACCTGGGCAAAATCTTCGGTATGGATGGCCGTACCGTCCGATAGCCGGTCAAACCGCTCGATTGCGTAGGCTTGCTGCCCTTTAAGATTGCCAAGGCCGGGAGGGAGGTTGCCAATGTCGTGAACATCAACGAGACGTATCGCCGGTACATCCATGCCGATGAGGCGCGCCAATGTCATCATCGCATATTCGTTTTCAGGGACACCGGCGAACTCTCGCGATGGCAATTTGACGATCCAGGAACCGCCGACACCGTCGGCGGGAATGGTCAACCCCCGCCGGGTCTCTTCGAGGGCCGAAAACTTGAGCTGAACACCAGCCAAGGAAAATCGCAGGGGCTTATTGCCGCGCGCGCTCTCAGTAACCTGATCGCTGACGGCATCGTCACCCACAGAAGGCGGCCATGATTCACCATCGGCAGACCTGATCGTTATTGCCCCCGAAAGGTCTCTGCCAAGCGCCCATATCAGAAAAAACTCGCGTTCGGGATGCACACCAGCGCGCTCCGCGAGATAGGTACGCATCCGCCCTTCGGGCAACAGATTCGAGAAAAAGGGCATGAGCTTGATGCTATACGGGCGGAATGACGTAATCAGCTCGCCGTACTGGTCCTTGAAGCCCAATCCGGGCGTAGGTCGGGTTTGCTCGTTAATGTAATCCTCGTTGAAGGCAAAGATCGTACGCCCACCGCCGATATGCGTTAGTGTGCCTATCGCTTCACCGTATAGCATCACTTCGAGCACGGAAACATCAGCCATCGCCATCATCCTCATCGAGGTTGTAGGCAGGGCGTATCGGCTTTATCGCTTCTGGGTCAATGTAAGAGTGCGCAAGCTCGTTGCGCAAACTCTCAAACTGCGCGAGAGAGTCGCGAATCTTGTTCAGGTTCACCGAATCCTTTTTGAACTGTTCAATGGCCTTGTTTGCGTTTTGAAATAGCTTTGGATCGGGCAAGGCGATTTGGAGGCGCTCAAAGTCTCGGGCATAACGCGCAAGCTGCGCCAGCTCTGTGACATTGGGCTGTAACTCGATAACGTTGGCGAGTGTCTTTTGAAGATTAGCAAGGGCGTTTTGCGTGCGGCGCTGTTCGTCGCTGCGCGTTGCAGCCGGTCTTTCGCTGCTTTTGATGATTGACTGGACGACGGGTGTCACCTTGCGCGGCACGAGGGCAAGCTCCAGATCAAGGACACGAGCGAGGGCGATCAGGCTGGACAGCCTAAGATCGACCGCCCCGTTCTCGAATTTGGAGATTTGGGTCTGAAGGACGCCAGCCTTCCTGCCGAGCGCACGCTGACTGAGCCCCTTGCTCTCGCGCGCGGCCTTTAGGGTCTTGGCAATATGTTCAATCTCGTAGTGCATTATGATATAGAATTCTATGTCGTTAACTGCAAACGATATAGATATATATATCGTCTGAATCACGACTTTTCAATAACTGACTTACTATACAATATCAATATTCCTACGTGATATAGATTTATATATCGATTTCGAGATCACTGTAGTCTTGGGTCCTGGCGGAATACACAAGCATTAGCGCGGGCGTTAACATCCCGAAGACAATCGCCCCTGCCCGCTCGTGCATGGCCTACGTGGATCTGGATCCCATCCGCGCCGGCATGGCGGATACCCCGGAATCGTCGGATTTCACCAGTATCCAGGAACAGTTCGGTATCGTGGCGCCGGGCGATACGGAGTCGGATCCCGTGTCGGTCGCGGATTCGACCGACTCGAGCCCCCTGCGCCGGCCGACCTCCTGCCGTTTGCCGGGTATATCGGCAATACCAAGCCCGACGCCGCCATCCCGTTCGGCCTGGCCGACTACGCCGATCTCATCGAGCGGACCGGGTGCGCCATGCGTGACGACAAGCCTGGATATATGCCCGGGAACACCCCACCGCTGCTGAAACGACTCGCTATAGCGTCCGACGCCTGGCTCAGGGCGAGTCACGCCCTCGAGACGCGCTTCCCCACCGCCATCGGCGCCGAGGATCGGCTCGCGATGCTTTGCCGGATTCTGAAGCGGAAGTGGCTGCAGGGCGCCAAGGCCTATCGCGCGTTATACCCGCTGACGCTGGTGTCCGGCTAAAGCGAAACCCCCACCCTTTCGACTTTGGATCGGCGGCCTCCGAGGACTTGCTACGCCTGCCATACCTACTTTCGGCGCAAAACCGCGTCAGCCCTTCCGCATTTTCGATCCACGAACCATCTATCGGCTTCATATCCGTTTACCAACGCTTCGGCACCGTCGTTTCACGAGCGTGCTTCGTTTCTTGGTTTCAGTTCGCAGATGTCCCGTTAACGCGTTCTCCGATTCTTGTACCGGATGCGGGTGATTTGCAGCGTATGTCGTGGATAATGATCGCTATTGCAGAATAGGCTGATTTTACTTACTCAGAATAAGCTAAGAATAATCCACACAAAAAGCTAATTATCGATTTACACAATAAGCTAAAACTGATAAAACATAATAAGCTAATTTTCACTACTTGAAGGATTCACCGATGGCCAGCCCGCAAGAACACCTCACCGATGCCCTGGCGGCTTTAAAGGCCCTTCAGGATAAGGACGTGGTCGCCATCCGGTCCCGTGACTTGGAGCGGGGGCATCGCGAACGTCTAGTACGGGCAGGCTTCCTCAAGCCGGTCATCAAAGGCTGGTACATTCCCTCTCGGCCCGAGGAGAGCGGCGATGGCGAAACCACCTCCTGGTACGCCTCGTTCTGGAAATTCTGCGCCGCATATCTGACCCACCGTTTCGGCGATGAGTGGAGCCTGTCACCGGAGCAGTCCGTGCTCCTGCACGCCGGAAACCGCGCGGTGCCGGGCCAGCTCCTTGCCCGTTCCCCGAAAGCCCGGAACAAGATCACGAACCTCGCCCACGGCACATCCATTCTGGAGGTCCGGGCGCAGATCGCCGAGCACGACGCCATGGAAAACCTCGAAGGGATGCGCACTTTCAAGCTCCCCCATGCGCTCGTCGGATGCAACGCCAGATTCTTTCGCTCGTATCCAGTCGATGCGCGCGCCGCCTTGAACGGCATCCGCGATGCTTCGGAGCTGCTGGCTGTTCTATTGGACGGCGGGCACAGCACGATTGCCGGTCGCCTTGCCGGCGCTTGCCGGAACATTGGCCGGGACAAGCTGGCCGATAACATACTAGGGGCAATGCGCTCTGCCGGTTATACCGTAAAGGAGGACGACCCGTTCGCCGATGATCTAACCATTACCCTGCCTGCCCGCGAGCGTTCTGCCTATGTCAATCGCCTTGCCGCAAGCTGGCAGAGTATGCGCGGTGACATTATTGAACTCTTCCCAACACCGCCCGGCATTCCGGATGATAAAGACGCTTACTTAAAGGCTGTCGATGACATCTATGTCACGGATGCTTACCACTCTCTGTCGATTGAAGGTTACCGTGTCAGCGAAGCATTGATCGAGCGCGTGCGAGACGGGACTTGGAGTCCAGAAAACAATGAGGGAGACCGCGAGCAGCGCGATGCGATGGCCGCGCGCGGTTACTGGCTTGCATTCAACGAAGTCAAGCGTAGCGTCACTCGCATCCTGAACAACGAGAATCCAGGCGAGGTTGCAGCAGATGATCATGGCGCATGGTACCGTGCCTTATTCGGGCCAAGCGTTGAGGCGCGCATACTGAAGGCGGGTGATTTGGCGGGCTACAGGAATGATCAAGTCTATATCCGCAATTCCATGCACGTACCGTTGAACAGGGAGGCCGTTCTGGATTGTATGCCTGCGTTCTTTGATCACTTGCGTGAAGAAGCACACGCAGGCGTTCGTACCGTGCTAGGGCACTGGGTCTTCGTCTATATCCATCCCTACATGGATGGCAACGGCAGGATCGGCCGCTTTTTAATGAATACCATGCTGGCCTCTGGCGGCTATCCGTGGACTGTCATTCCGGTCGAGCGCCGCAATGAATATATGCAAGCCCTGGAGGAAGCCAGCGTAAAAGGTAACATCGTTCCTTTTGCAAAATTTCTTGGGGAGTTGGTGCGCGAGAGTGGCCGAGATAACAATCGCAGACTATAAGTAATGCGCCCCGCCCGGAGGCAGGGGCGCAGCGGCGAGGGTGTAACGAATTCTATGTTTGAGCCATGATACTGATCCAGAAGAAGGATCGCACGGCACGACGAACCAAATCGACGATTGACGACGAACTGATAGACAAGCTTCTTGAGGGTCGCGAGCACAACGCAGCGGGGCGAGACAGGGGGCGTTAAAAGGACATATATGGACGCCTCAGAGGCGCCCATATATGTCCTTTTAAGCGTGCTTTTTGTCTTTTTCTATCTATATCCATAGCGAAAACAAGATGTTAGGGCGTGAGTGAAATCCGGAAGCTGAGCGCGTTGGCTGGAACGGTTGCGACCACGAGTCACAGGCAAAGCCAAGACACTGGATTTCTGCCGTAACATTCCTATACTGAGAAGCGGCGTCCAAAACGGCCAATCAACCGGCCACGCTGACGGCCTTCTTTAAAGTAAAATATATTATAACTATATGAAAGTAATGACATAATGGATGAGATGGAAACGGATAAAAAAGCGGCCAAGACACCGGCCATAAAGGGGACCATTGAAGACCGGGGCGAAGCCATTGGTCTGATGGAACCGATGCTGGTGAGCGAAGGCGCGCGGCTGCGGGCCGAGCTGACGGATCTGGCCGTCGAGCTTGCCGGACGCGCGGCGGGCTTCCGGCATAGCCTGCCAGGCGGCGTGCTAACCGCGCTGGCCGATCTGGTGCGGGCGATGAATTGCTACTACAGCAACTTGATCGAGGGGCACGATACACACCCGGTCGATATCGAGCGGGCGCTCAAAGGCGATTACAGCAACGACCCCAAAAAGCGGGACTTGCAGCTCGAAGCGAAAGCCCATATCGAGGTCCAGCAATGGATCGATGAGGAAGGCCTGGCCGGACGGGCTACGACCGCCGCGGGCCTTAAGGAAATCCATCGCCGGTTCTGCGAATTGCTGCCCGATGATTTGCTCTGGGTAGAGCATCCGGATACAGGCGAGCGCGTCAGGGTCGTTCCGGGGGAATTTCGGGAACGTGATGTCAAGGTGGGCGCTCATATTCCGATCAGCCCCGGTGCCGTACCGCGCTTCATGGAGCGTTTTGAAGTTGCCTACAGCAAGCTCGGAAAAACCGACAGCATTCTTGCCGCCGCCACGGCGCATCACCGTCTTGCGTGGATACACCCGTTCATCGACGGAAACGGGCGCGTCGCGCGCCTGATGTCCTATGCGATGTTGCTGAAGACATTGGATACCGGTGGCATCTGGTCGGTCGCGCGCGGCCTTGCCCGCAATGTCGAAGAATATAAGAGCCTGCTCGCCGCATGCGACATGGTGAAGCAGTTTAGTATTTTTCCGACACCCGCCTGAATTTGGGCGGGCACCGGGATCTCCGGTAGATTGTTAGTTGCTACACCAAACATCTACTTGGAGAAACCCGATGACCGCGACGTCACAGAGTACCAAACGCAAGCTCTCGCTGCTGCAACTGGCCGAGGAGCTCGGCAACGTGTCCAAGGCCTGCCAGATCATGGGCTACCACCGCGACACCTTCTATGAGGTCCGCCGCGCCTTCCAGGTTGGCGGCGTCAGCGCCCTGGTCGAGCAAAAAAGAGGCCCCAGGAATGCCCACCCCAATCGGGTCTCGGAGGTAATCGAGGAGCAGATCCTTGCGCTGTGCCTCGAGCACCCCACCTACGGCGCCCAGCGCATCGCCAATGAGCTGAGGCTGCGGGAGATCAATGTCAGCCCCTCCGGTGTGCGCGGGGTCTGGCTGCGCCACGACCTGGAGACCCGATACAAGCGGTTGATGCGTCTGGAAGCCCACGCCCAGGACACCACCCACATCCTCTCCGAGGAGCAGGTGAAGTTCCTCGAGCGGCACTCCTGCGAATTCCGCATGCGCCACGTCGAGGCGAATGCGCCCGGAGAGCTGCTCAATCAGGATACTTTCTACTGGGAAACCCTCAAGGGCGTCGGCAAAGTCTATGTCCAGGTGATCATCGACGTTTTCTGTTCGCTCGCCTTCGCCAAGGTCTACACCTCGAAGATGCCGATCACCTCCGCCGATCTTCTGAACGACCGCGTGTTGCCGTTCTACGAGGCCCTGTCGACGCCCGTGAAGGCCGTTCTTACCGACAACGGTCGGGAGTTCTGTGGTCGCCTTGACAACCATCCTTACGAGCTTTTCCTGCAGCTGCATGATATCGAGCATCGCACCACGCGTGTTCGAAGCCCCCGTACCAACGGCTTCGTCGAGCGCATGAATCGCACGCTCCTCGACGAGTGTTTCCGGGTCAACGGCCGCACGACCTGGTACATCACCACAGAGGAGATCCAGCGCGATCTGGACAAATTCCTGACCTTTTACAACCTCGAAAGAAGCCATCAGGGTTACCGACTCAAGGGCCGGACACCGGCACAGGCATTGCGAGATGCCACGGGCCGCAAACGTCTTCCACCCATCGTCCCAAAGGAGGAAAATCAAACCGAAGAAAACGCTGCCTGATCAGTCGCCGGAGATCCCGACTGTCGGGTAAATACTGAACTTGTACACAAGGACTCGAACTCGACTGGTGCTGTGTTGGGTGGGATGCCGATTTGCGGTATCAGAATGACCGTTGGCACCACTACACTTTCAAGGGCACCAAGTGGCAATCGGTGAAGCAAAAGGAACGAAAGAGATTTCTCGCGAATGCGTACCGCGTGTTACTGACTCGGGCCCGGCAAGGTTTCGTGATTTTCGTACCCGAGGGATCAACGGAAGATCCAACGCGTCCGCCGAGTTTTTACGAAGAGACTTGCAACTACCTGGAGTCCTGCGGCATCCCTTCGTTAAGTTGAGCTCTACACGCAATTCAAGGAGCGCTTCCGCTTGAGCGACAGCGCTTTCCCGCGGTTACAATGTCGGCGTCAACATGATTGTCGGAGGAATTTGGTGAGTCTAAAGGTATTAGATATTGAAGAATTACAGGCGACTTTGCGCCGTTTCGCCTCCGAGCGCGATTGGGAGCAGTTTCACTCGCCTAAAAACTTGGCAATGGCCATGTCGGTGGAATGTTCGGAATTGGTCGAACTTTTTCAATGGCTTTCCGAAGAGCAATCCGCCCACCTCGACGCTAAAAAACGGGCAGCTGCTGCCGAGGAGATCGCAGACGTCCAAATATACCTAGCCCGGCTGGCGGATCAGCTCGACATCGACATCCCAGAAGCTGTCGAAAGCAAGATTGCGCTGAATGCTCAAAAGTATCCCGCAAACCAGGTTCGCGGGAGCGCCGAAAAATACCGTAAAAGCTAGTACGAATTTTATGATTGTCTACGAGGCAACGCGCGGAGAGTTTTCGCAGGACGTGCTCGATAACACGATCTCGTCGAAGATTCTTCTCAGGTTTCAGCAGAACCTGGGTCATACCACGAGTCGCTCTGAAATCGATGCGTGGAAGAACTCGATGGTCTACATGAATAATGCGCTACTAGCAGCTGGATCGCCGCCAGATGCGGGTATCGCGATCGAGTTTCGTATACCACAGACTGCTAAACGTATCGACTTCATTATAACGGGCGAAAACAAGACAGGCCACGACGCGGCGATAATCGTTGAACTGAAGCAATGGTCGAGCGCGTCAGCGACGAAGAAGGATGGCGTGGTCGAGACGTTCTTGGGCGGGTCGTGGCGCGAGGTGGAACATCCCTCCTACCAGGCCTGGAGTTATGCATGGTTCATCCGCGATTACAATGAAGCCGCACACGACGATCAAATACACCTCCGGTCGTGCGCCTACCTCCATAATCTTGAAGACGCCTCGGAGTTAACTTCTCCCTTTTACGAATCTTATACGTCAGAGGCTCCCCTATTCGCCCGCAATGACACAACTGACCTACATGACTTCCTACGTCGACACGTCCACAAAGGCGACCAGAAAAAGGTTCTTTATAAATTAGAACAAGGGCGAATCCGACCATCAAAAAACCTAGCAGATCATCTCGCGTCACTCATCAAGGGGAACCGTGAGTTTGTACTCTTGGACGATCAGAAGTTGGTATTTGAAAGCGCTCTAGCCGAGGCGCACGAAGCGTGTAAATCGGGTCGAAAAAAAGTACTCATTGTTGAAGGTGGTCCAGGCACGGGCAAGTCAGTGGTTGCCATTCATCTCCTCGTTTCACTGACAAATGAGGGCATCGTCGCTCAGTATGTGACGCGCAACGCGGCGCCCAGAGAGGTGTACGAGCAAAAGCTAACCGGCTCTATGAGACGGACACGGATACGGAACTTGTTCAAGTCCTCAGGCGCATATCTCGACGTTGAACGAAATTCGATTGATGCACTCATCGTTGACGAGGCTCATCGCCTCAATGAGAAGTCTGGGTTGTATGGAAACTTGGGAGATCACCAGATCGCTGAACTCATCCGAGCCGCGAAATTTTGTGTTTTCTTCATCGACGAGGACCAACGTGTCACGTTCAAGGACATCGGTGAAAAATCCCTGATTGCCGAAATCGCGAGCAAGGAGGGCGCCGACGTCTACTTCGATGAGCTCGATTCTCAGTTTCGCTGTAACGGATCGGACGGCTACTTGGCCTGGCTAGACAACTTGCTAGCGATTCGTCCGACCGCGAACCCCGACCTCAAGAATATTGACTACGATTTCAGGGTATTCGACTCACCCCGTGAGCTCCACGACCGAATTATCGAACTTAATCGAATCAACAACAGAAGCCGCATGGTGGCCGGCTATTGCTGGGACTGGAAAGGCAAACGCAATCCAAGTGTGAAGGACGTTCGAATCGACCAGTACGATTACTCCGCAAAGTGGAATCTCGATCGTGACGGCAAGCTATGGATCGTTACACCCGGATCCGAGCAGGAAGTCGGCTGTATCCATACATGCCAAGGTTTAGAACTCGACTACGTTGGGGTAATCATGGGTCCAGATTTGGTGGTTCGGAACGGCGACATCGTCACCGATGCTAGCAAGCGGGCGAAGCAAGATCAGTCCGTACGTGGTTACAAGAGATGGTTGGGAACGAATCCAGAAGACGCGCGCTCTGCTGCGGATCGAATCATCAAGAACACCTATCGGACGCTAATGACTCGAGGCCAAAAGGGTTGTTTCGTCTTCTCGGTCGATCCCGAGACGAATGACTGGTTAAAGAATGCCTCCGGCCTAGAAATAGACTAGATTGAATATTGTTGTCTAACAGTACGGGTTATCTGTAGAAGTTCAGACCTGATCTGACAGTTACCGGTCCTGAGGAGGCGTCTGTCAGGAATCGTCTAGCCTACGAACTTTTCCTTCCAGATCTGTCGACCGTCGATGAGTGTCTCCATCGGCGTACGTCCGCAGCACATCTTACCCTGATGCGTGCGTTCGGTGTTATATCGGTTAAGCCACGCGTCGAGGTCGACCTGCAA
>JAUIEZ010000113.1 GCA_030429665.1 Gammaproteobacteria bacterium
CATCCCGGTCTCGCGGGTGGCGTCTTCAATCTGGGATATCCGCGTACCTATAGTTTGCTCGATCTCGCTGCGGTGCTCGAGCGATTGACGGGTTGCGGATTCCGAACCGTCCCGTTCCCGCCGGAACTCGAAGCGATCGACATCGGCGACAGCAGCATCACCGACGCCCTCGGCGACCCAAGCTAGCCGCGAAGCACGCGGCCAGCTCCGGATTCCGAAGGCCGAGTCGAGCGTTCCTAGCCTAGCTCGAGTTCCAGCTGGATGACTTCGCCGTTGCGGACCACGGAGACGACGACGGTATCGCCGGGCACTACCGTCGATCTCACCATACGACGAATGGCCGAGAAGCACGGCGTACACCACGTGTACGGTATCGCCGTGGTGGTGGACGATGACAATCGCGTTCTGGGGATCGTGACGGACGGGGACATCAGGCGAGCCTATGCCCGGGATATCGATTTCAGCGTTCCGGTCTCGGACATCATGGTAACGGATCCCGTGGTACTGCCTCGTGGCGAGGCGCCGAGGAACATTCTCGGGTACCTGACGCGGCAGATCGCAAACAAGTCGAGACTGACGAGCAACATGGTCGGTCACGTCGTCGTTGTGGATGACGACGGTCGACTCGAGGATGTCATCGATGTCGTCGATCTGCTCGCGAAATCGGGTTCGATGAGGGACAACGTGGCTGTCTATGGTCTCGGCTTCATCGGGCTCCCGTTGGCCGTCACCCTTGCCAACGTCGGGCACCGGGTGTTCGGCGTCGATATCAACCCGCAGGTGCGCGCCAGCGTTGAGCGAGGGCGGCTCGGGTTTCACGAGCCCGGCCTCGAGGACATGCTCAGTCTCGTCATGGAAAACGGGACACTGAGCATTCACGAGCGCCTCGACGAGCGTGACTGCAATATCCACGTCGTCGCCGTCGGGACGCCCGTGGGCGACGACGGGTCCATCGACGAGAGTGGCGTCATCGGGGCAGCCGATCACATTGCCTCGATTCTCAAGCACGGCGATCTCGTACAGTTGCGTTCGACGGTGCCCATCGGCTGCACGCGGGAGCGATTCACGCGAGTGATCGAGAAAGCGAGCGGGCTGACGGCGGGTGAGGATTTTCATGTCGCATTCACCCCCGAGCGTACCGTGGAAGGGGAGGCATTGAGGGAGCTTCGGTCTCTCCCCCAGGTGGTTGGCGGCTACACGAAGCGTTGCCTGGAGAAGGCGGCGGCTTTCTGGGCTACCGTGACCAATACGATCGTCAGGGTGGATTCCCTGGAAGCGGCCGAAATGGTGAAACTGGCCAACAACACGTTTCGCGACCTGACGTTCGGATTCGCCAACGAGTTGGCCTTGCTGTGCAACGCCTACAACATCGACGCGTTCGATGTCATCGAGGCGGCCAACGAGGGGTATCCCCGGGACCGGATTGCCAAACCAAGCCCGGGCGTCGGAGGGTATTGCCTGACCAAGGATCCGTTGATCTACGATGGTTCCGTCAGTCCCGAGATCGGATCGAAAACCCTCGGATTCCACAGCCGCCAGGCCAATGAGCGCGCCGCGCAGTATCCGCGGGACACGGTACTGCGATGGGCCCGCTCGCGCGACGTGGAGTTGAGCCGGCTTTCCGTGCTTTGCATCGGCCTGGCATTCAAGGGTTTCCCGGAGACCAATGACATTCGCAATTCGACAGCGCTCTCGACTGCCGCGTGGATCTCGACGCGCGTCGGCGCTACGCGAGTCTGGGACGCGGTCGTGGACCGCGCGGTGCTGGAGGCGGAAGGATTGACTGTCGTCGGCGAGCTGCAGCCGGCCCTGGCCGAGGCCGACGTGATACTGATCCTGAACAATCATCCGACACACCCCGTACTCGGAATCCCGCGGGCCCTCAACACCGACAGGAAGCCGCGGCTCGTATTCGACGGTTGGCACCAACTCGACCGCGACGAGTTGGAACGGATACCCGGCGTTACGTATGCGACGATGGGTTATTCGACACTCCGTTGACCGGCGTGGTCGAACCGCGCATAGGCATCATCGCGTGCGACAACGGTCTCGGCCACGTACGCCGAGTGGCGTTGGTCGCCGAGGCGCTCGCTCGCCAGGGCGCCGCCGTGACGGTATTGGCCCGGGAAGAGCAGGGGGCACGATTCGGATTACGCGTGGTCGGCATGGAAACCTGCACGTCGACCGAATCGCTGCGGCGCGGTGACGACTGCGCGATCAACTGGTATTCGAGACTGCCGAACCTGGACGACTTTGATCTGGTCGTTTCGGACAATCTCCCTGAAATTCTTCACGTTCGGACCGATGCCGTGCTCATGGGTTCGTTCCTCTGGCACCTCGTGGTCGAGGGCGCGGACGAGAAATACGTTCGCTCGTCCCAGCGCCTGCTGGAGGCGTATCGGCCCCTGATGATCGGCACGGGCCTGTTCGCATCGGACGAGTTGCGCCGACTCACCCGATTCGAGGATGTCGGCCTGTTTTGCCGGCCCCCCGTCGCCGGGGCAGGGAAAACGGACCTGCTCGTGGCATGCGGGCGCTCGGGCCTTTGCGAGGGCGCGGTGGAACAGGCGCTCGCCGCGCTGTTGCGGCGCGGGCGTGGACCGTTCGCGACGGTCCACGTGGAACCGCGGCTCCTGCCGGCGGACGCCCCTGCCTGGATGACGAAGGCGGACTTCACGCCGGGCATGTATGCCCGGTTGGCCGCGGCGGTCGTGAGACCCGGCGTGGGTACGTTGACCGAATTGATACAGGCCGGCTGTCCCGCGTTTTGTTTCTACGAAAGCGGCAACCGGGAGATGGTCTTGAACGCCACGCGCGTCGCATCCGCCGGCCTGGGCCTCGACTGCGGATCGGTACAGGCCGCGCTCGACGGCGCATTGTCCCATGGTACGTCGCCGTCGCCTCGCCACGACGGATTGCCGCCGGAAAGCTTCGACGGCGCCGGGCGCTCGGCACGCCTGCTAATTTCCCACGTTAGCCATTGAGAGTTCAGACACGATGCAAAAACCGGTAGATTCGGCGGGCAAGTCGATGTCGTCGCGGCCCACCCCCGCGCGAGGGTTGAAAAGCCGGATCCGTGGCAGGGTGAAACGAATTTATCGACAGTCGATCGACTCCGACAGGCCGTTCGTATCCGCCGCGATGCTGGCCCTCCTGTCCAGGACCATTACCGGCCCCGGGGAGAGAAGGATCCTGTTCATCGGCAGTCGCGCCTCGCTGGAGGATATCCGGGCGATGTCGAAATACAGTTCCAGGTACCAGTACGTTTATCTCGAGCGCTTCCACTTCGCGGACATCCTTGCCAAGTACCTTCCCTACGAGGAGTTGCGCGAGAACACTTACCATGTCGACGAGAAGTATCGGCCCGGACGGGACCAGGCCTATGACCACATTTCCCGGGTTCTGAAGCATCTTCGAAGGTTGCTGCGCATCGACGCGATCATGTCTACGAACCTCGGTTACCTGGAGCAGCAGGATCTTTCGCGCGCGGCGATGGACCAGGGGATCCCGGTCGTCATCCTCCTGCGCGAAGGCATGGTCGACCCGGCAAACGCGGAGGAATATTTCAGGTTCTACTACAACAACAAGCGTGCGATATGTGACCTTTTCATCTGCTATAACGACATCATCAGACGTTCGGTATTGCGACAGAACGTGCCCGGACTGACCGAGTCGAATGTCAAGACATCAGGCATACCGCGATGCGACGACTATGTCAGGGAGCACGTGGACGAAGTGAACAACCAGATGGTCGTCTTTACGTTCAATTCCGACGTCAAGTTCAGGACGCTGCTGTCGGACCCGGGAAAACTCGCGACGGCGCGCGAGATCACGACGAGATTCTTCGGCTTGTTGTTCGATCTCGCCGAAAGGCGTCCGGATATAAGGATCGTGTTCAAGACGAAACCCTCCGGCTACTATATCGACGAAATCACCGACATGGCGCGTCGTCACTACGGCTCGAGCGAACTGCCCGATAACGTCGAGATTACCGGAGAGGGGTCCGCCAAGGATCTCGTCATGCGTTCGCGGTGGGTCATGACGATCAGCAACTCCACCACCCTGCTCGAATCGTTGCTGGCCAACAAGGTGACCGGCGTTCCGGATTTCTCGCCGGTCATCGACCCGGCTCAATGGGATTTCCTCGGCGGTGACGCCGATCTGGTCACCCACGTCAGCGACAGGTCGAGCCTGGATGCCTTTATCGAGAGGGGAAACGAGGATCCTGAAACGAGGAAGACGGAAAAATATCACAGGGTGCTGAACGACTACCTGTTCGGGACGGACGGCAACGCCTCGAAGCGGGCGGAGTCGTTCATCGCGGAGTTGTTCGCGGCGCGCTAGCGGGCGTGTCGATTGGCGATGCGTTCAATACGGTTCCGAACGTTCCGGCCGTCGTCCGCGGCGGTTCTCATGCCGGACGCGTCGGTGCCGCCGCCGTTTCCCGGGAGCGGTCGACCATCAGGGCGATCAGGGTCCTGATCTTCGTCAATTCGATGACCGGTGGCGGCGCGGAGCGGGTCGTGGCGTCGCTGGCGCGCTACCTCGTCGACCACGGGCATGCCGTCACGATAGCGACGATGCATGGTACCGAACGGGATTTTTTCGTTCTTGACCCACGGATCAATCGGTTGTGTCTGGAACTTGCCGGCGCCAATCGCGGACTGCGCAAGGTATACGCGAACGTGAGGCGGGTGGCGGCATTGCGGCGCGCGGTCGTGCGGGAGTCGGCCGACGTCGTGGTGGGCATGATGAGTTCCTCGGCGATTCTTTCGATCCTGGCGTGCGCTGGTATCGAGGCCCGCGTCGTCGCCTCCGAGCGCAACTTTCCCGGGCGAAAGCGCCTGGCGTTCCCCTGGGGGGCAATGCGGCGGCTGCTGTATCGATTCGCCGACGCGCACGTTGCGCAAACGGACGAAGCCGCCAGGTGGATTGCACGGCATGCGCGGGCCCGTAACATCCAGGTCATACCCAATTCCGTTGCGTGGCCGGTACCCGACCAGCCGCCGGCGGTTGCTCCCGATTCGATCGTCGATACGGGCACGCCGGTCGTTCTGGCGGTTGGTACCAAGCCGCACCAGAAGGGATTCGACATGCTAGTTCGCGCCTTCGCGTCCGCGACGAGCACGCATCCGGCCTGGTGTCTCGTCGTTGTCGGCGTTGATGCGTCGAACGATTTCGGCGACGGCAGCGGAACGAACCTGGAGACCCTGGCCCGGGAAATCGGCGTCGCGGGTCGCGTCCTCTTCCCCGGCCGCGCCGGGAATATGACCGCGTGGTATGAGCGCGCCGACATCTTCGTGCTCAGTTCTCGCTACGAGGGGTTTCCAAACGTATTGCTCGAAGCGATGGCTGCCGGTCGGGCATGCATCGCGACCGATTGCCAAAGTGGTCCGTCCGCCATCGTCGATAACGAAGTCAATGGACTGCTCGTGCCGGTCGATGATGTCCGGGCTCTCGGCGTCGCCTTGATCCGCTTGATGGACGATACGTCCCTGCGCGAGCGGCTGGGGTCGGCAGCGGTCGCCGTTCGGCAACGATTCTCCGAGGAACGCGTTCTGCGCCAGTGGCAGCAGCTACTCGAGAGCCTTTCCGACTGATGCCACAATCGAAGGCACCATATTTTCCGGATATCCCACCCGAACTGGCACGGCGTTTTCGCAAGACCGTCGACGATACGAAGTACACGCGGAACATCGAACTGTTCATCGAGGACATGGCGCCGGCAAAGGGAGCCAGGATTCTCGAGGTCGGCAGTGGCGAAGGAATCCTGGTGGTCATGCTGTGCAAGATGGGATTCGATGCCGTGGGGCTCGAGCCTGGCGATGCCTACGTAAGAAACGCCGCGCGACTCCTGGAACACAACGAGTTGGACCCTGATCGGGTCCTGCTTGGATGTGCCGAACGTATGCCGTTCCCCGATGCTTTCTTCGATTTCGTGATCAGCTACTACACGCTCGAACACGTCCAGGACCTCGAGCAGACGTTTCGCGAGATCGAGCGAGTCCTCAAGCCCGGCGGGCGCACGTTTCATATCTGTCCGAACTACAACAGTTTCTTCGAGGGGCATTTCAGGGTATTCATGCTGCCCTTCATGTCGAAACGAGCGTTCAGAAACTATATCCGCGTGCTCAAGTGGCTAAAGTTCGGTCGCGACCGGATGCCGAGTGTCGAATTCGCCGACTCGCTGTGCTTCGTGCGCCCCCAGCGCGTACGTGCGATAGGAAAGTTGCAGCCCGGATTGCGGCTATCGGAATCCAACGGTGGCGTGATCTCGGTGCGTCACGGCCGGATGGTGTTCGGCAACCGCAAGTTGTCGGAAAAATTGAAGCGCTCCCGCTCCCGCGATGCATTGTACAAGGGCGTCGAGATCGTGAATCGCCTGCGCCTCGGGGGTTTGCTCTACACGATCATGATGCGGCGGAAATGGTATCCGAACATCAAGATCGTCGGTACCAAGGAGAGCGCCGAGTCGTCAAGGCCGATTCGCATGGGCGCATCGACAATCAACCGCCATTAAGTGAACCGTCCCCATCGCGCCGACCGCTCGCGGAGGCCTTGATTGCGCAATCGAAAAGTGATCATTCTCAACGGCATGCAACGCGGCGGCACGAACGTCGTCTGGAACTTGCTGCAGTCCCATCCCGATATCGTCTCGCCGATCTACGAAACCGGGCAGATCATCTATCCGAAGTGGCTCGGCCGTTCGCGCGCGGGAAAACTGGCGCGCGCACTGTTGCGTACCGGCGTTCGTACAGGCCTTCCACCGCTTCTCTCGCGGGTCGACCGCCTGCTTCACGAATACAAGATGCGCAATCTCGACCATCCCGACAACAGGTACAAGGCGCAAGGGGTGCTCTACACGCCGGCAGAGCTGGAGTCGACGACGGTGGTCACGAAATCGGTCGGAGATGATGTCCGCCTGACACCGGCCCTGGCAGCGTACTTTCCCGACGCGCGTTGCATCAGCGTCGTTCGCAACGGTTTCGCCGTCTGCGAGGGATGGATTCGGCGCGGAATCCCGCCGGAGCGCGCCGCCGGCGCATACGTCGACACGATGAACGAGATTCTTCGTCTGGACATGGAGATCGACGCGCATCTCGTCGTGAAGTTCGAGCAATGCATCGAGGACCCCCTCGGACAACTGGTCCGCATGTGCGATTTCGCCGGCATCGACCCGGATAGGGTCGACCGGATCCGGATCAAGGCCAAGGCGGTGCTCGGCGACGACGGATCACACGATGCGGCGTTTGGCGTCGAGGGTCGAAAAATCTGGATCGATCCCGACGAGGCAAACCGGTATCTCGACCCGCAGGTGACACGCAGGCAGGCCGACAGGTTGCCGGCGGACGTTCGCGAACGCGTGGCCGCGGTGGCCGGAGATGTCATGCGTCGCCTCGGTTACACCGTTGAATAGTGGCGCCGACCGTCCCGGCGCGAACTCCGGCGTCGGCCGCGCCAAGGTGTTGGTGCTGATCGACTCGCTGGGCGGCGGCGGTGCGCAGCGCGTCGCCGCCTGGCTGTGCCGCGGCCTGGCGAAGGACGGCTACGCCGTTACGTTGGCGACGCTGCATGCCGAGGTCCCGGACTTTTTCGATCCGGGCCCCGAGGTTGCGCGGGTTCGGCTGGGACGGCGGGCCTCCAGCTCGGTCGCGGACAAGGCGAGCATCAATTTCGGTCGGGTCAGGGCGCTCAGGACGCTGCTGCGCCGCGACCGGCCCGAGGTCGTCGTCGCGATGATGACCGCCTGTTCGGTGCTCGCACTCATCGCCTCCCGCGGACTGTCGACGCGCACCATCGTTTCCGAGCGTAATTTCCCCGGCGCGAAGCGCCTTAGTCCGGCCTGGTCGATCCCGCGGCGGTTCCTGTACCGGTTCGCCGACGCCCACGTCGCGCAGACACGTGAGGGCGCGCAGTGGATCACGCGCAACGCGCGGGCCCGTAACGTCCACGTGATCCCCAACACGGTGAACTGGCCGATTCCAGTCCGCGAACCGGTTCGAGCGCCGGCGAAATGGGTCGGGCTCGAGAGACAATATGTGCTTGCGGTCGGTACCAAGATCGAGCAGAAAGGTTTCGATATTCTGATCGATGCGTTTTCTCGCGTCGCGGGCGAAAACCCCGAATGGGATCTCGTCATTCTCGGCATCGAGGAAGGTGGCGAGGGGCGCGACGGCCACGGCGATTCGCTCCGGCGCCGTGCGCACGAGCGCGGCATGTCGGGTCGTCTGGTATTGCCCGGTGTGGCCGGCAACGTTTCCGACTGGTACGAGCGCGCCGGGATTTTCGCGCTGAGTTCGCGTTATGAAGGATTTCCCAACGTCCTGCTCGAGGCCATGGCTGCCGGTTGTGCATGCGTGGCTTTCGATTGCGATACCGGTCCCCGCGACGTGGTGGTTCACGGTGTCAACGGGATATTGTTGCCGCCGGCTGACGAGTCGTCCCTCGCCGCGGCAATGCACCAGTTGATGAGCGACCGGGCGTTGAGGGCAAGGCTCGCGGCAAAGGCGCGTGGCGTTGTGAAGACTTTTTCCGAGGACAGCATCATGTCGAAATGGCGTACCGTGATCGCGTCCGTGGCGGCGGCGCGTTCGGTAACCGTACCGGGTGTCGAAGCATGACCGGCGACGCGGATCGATCCCCTCGCGTGTCGCGGACCATGGCGGCCACCGCCATGGCGGACCGGCTTCCCGCGCTGATCGTCGGCGGCGGCTTTCTTATCGTGGTCGTGGCGACCGGGAGGCTGTTCGGCAAACTCAATACCTACGACGTCGCCATCGCCGTCTTGTCGGCTTTCTTGTTTCTGGGATGGCTCGCCGCGCCGCGATCGCTGCGCTTGTCCCGGTTCGATTTCCTGCTCATGGGTTCGCTCATGACTTACGCGAGCCTGATGGCGGTCGTCGCCGCGACGGGGCTGACCGACGAACCGCAACCCCAGGTGCAGCTGATGTTCCTGGCCCGCGTGGCCGGCCTGTTCGTGGTATTAACCGTTTTCGCATTCCTCGCCGCTTGCTGGCCCGCGACAACGTTGGCCGCCTTCGGGGTGACCGCGCTGTTACTGCTGGCTTACGTGGCACGCACGTTTATCACCGGCGAGTTCACCGGTTACTACGACTATCTCGATATTCCGGGCACGCGTGCGCCGCTGCAGTCGGGCTTCGCCTTCGGCATCCTCGCCACCTTGTTTCTCGGCCTCGTGGTAATCGACCGCTCGACGATTCGCCGCCTGTTCTACCTGTTGCTCGCGCTGAGCCTTGGATTTTCAGCGGTTGGAACCGTATCGCGCACGAATACGTTGGCCGTTGCGGCGGTGTTGGTCGCGGTACCGTTCGTCGCGGCGGTATTTCGTGGAAAGTACCGGCAGATGTTCCTGCTCGCGCTCGCCCTGGCCGCGCTGGCCGGCGGACTGCTCGTCGCCTATGTCACCGATTTGTTGCCCGACGTGGTTTACGGGCCGCTTAACACCACGTTGAGAAGACTCGGCCGTATCGATGCCGCGTCCAGCGTCCGACTGCGGAACTGGCTGTCGTATTTCGCCGATGCACCGGCACCGGTGGCAATTTACTGGCTTACTGGGCTGGGTGTCGGCGCGCAAAGCGTGTTGAGCGAGGTGAAGTTGGGCTTTACCTTGCGCTTCGATTCGTTGTACCTGCGGATCTTCTTCGAATGGGGAGTCATCGGCGCGGCGCTCTGGATCACGTTCTTCGCCAGGCTGCTGTACCGAGTCCGGCGCGACAGCCCCCGTCTCGCCGTGCCGCTGGTGCTGGTGCTGGCCTACGGCGCCGTCGTCGGCGTAACCCACGAATGGTTGTTCGTCGGCGTGTCCGGATATCTCTACATGGCGATTTGCGGCGCCTTGGTGGGCTGGGCGGTCTTCGAGCGCAGGTCCGCTCCGGACCGACCGCGGCGAGCGAAGGCGGGATAGCGCCTTGGCGTCGCCCGCCGGCGGCGATCGCCGTCACGTACACTACGTGCTAATGGCATTTCCCGCGCCATCCGAGGCGTTCGCCCGCCTCGAAATCCGGGCCCTGCTCGATGCTGGATGTGACGTCAGCGTCAGCACGTTCCGCGCGCGGCCTTCCCGTTGGCGCGCCTTGCTTGCCGAGTTCGGGTTGGAAGAACTGCCGGTGTCCAACGGCGGGTTGGCCGCTTGGGCCGCCGGATTGATTGCCGCTTGCCTGCAACCGGCAGCGGCGGTTCGCCTGGCTCGACGAGCGCTCGAAGGCGTGACGGCGTCGCCGCGCCAGTCGCTGATCGCCCTGCTGCTCGTGCCGAGGGCGCTAGGCATCGCCCGGGAGATTCTTGATCGCGGCGTGGACCAGGTACACCTGTTCTGGGGCCACTATCCCGCGCTGGTGGGGCTGGCGTTGAGAGAGACGGGCCAGGCGGTCGATGTCAGCATGTTTCTCGGCGCCTACGACCTGGTCAGGCGATTCCCGGCAAGCCGTGTACTGGCCCGACAGGTCCCGGTTACCACGCACGCGCGCGTGAACGTGACAGGCATCTGCGAGTTCACCGGGCTGGCGCCCGAACGGGTATCGGTCATCCACCGCGGCATCCGCGTGCCGTCCCGCCGGTCGGACACGGTTCCGGACGAACCGCCTACGGTGGTGGTTGCCGAGCGACTCGTCGGGGCCAAGCGGACCACGGACGCGATCGCCGCCTTCGACCGAGTCCGCGCCGACGTGCCCGGTGCCGTGCTTCACGTGTTCGGCGACGGACCCGAGGCGGAGCGCCTGCGCGCCTCGGTGGCCGCCCGCGGCCTGGTACAGGCGGTGACCTTCCACGGACACGTTTCCCACCGGCGGTTGCAGGAGGCCTTCGCCCGGGCCCACGTCTATCTATCCATGAGCCAGAGCGAGGGTGAACGCCTGCCCAATGCCGCGAAGGAAGCGATGGCGGCGTATTGCCCCGTCGTGCTGGCCCGGAGCCCCGGGATTGACGAACTTGTCGCTAGTGGACAAACCGGGTACATTGTCGCGCCCGGTGACGTGGAGGATGCCGCGCGGCGGGTAACGGGGCTCTTGCGCGACTCGCGGCGACGGGAGGATTTCGCCGACCGGGCACGTCGTCATATCGAGGCCGAGTTCGATATCGAAGATGCGACCCGTCGACGGCTCGCATTCTGGGGACTCGATGGACCGGCCGCCGCTTCCTGAAGCCGGCGGGGACGATCCCCGGGCCGGAAACTCAGCGCCGCCGCCGGCCGTTTCCGTCGTGGTCGCATTGCACAACGCCGCGTCCTTCATCGCCGACACGCTGCAGTCCGTCATCGCCCAATCCTTTGCCGACTGGGAAACGATCGTGGTGGACGACTGTTCGAGCGACGAGTCACCGAATATCGTCCGCCGCATTGCCGAAAGCGACAAGCGGATTCGCCTGATCGGCCTCCCGGTGAATTCGGGGCCCGCGGTGGCGAGGAATACCGCCATCGCCGCCGCGCGAGGCCGGTACATCTCGTTCCTGGACAGCGACGATTTGTGGCAGCCCGCCAAACTGGAGAGACAGGTCGCGTTCATGCGCGACAACGATTACGCGTTGACATGCACTTACTACGAAAAGATGACCGCGTCGGGCGAGCGTACCGGGAGGATAGTCGCTGCGCCCGCGACGCTTTCCTACCGGGATATGCTGAAGTCCAACCGCATCGGTTGCCTGACCGCGATGTACGATTCCGCCACGCTCGGCAAGGTCTACATGCCGCAGATTCGAAAACGGCAGGACTACGGTTTGTGGTTGAAGATCATGCGGCAGGGACAGATCGCTCACTGTCTGCCCGAGGTATTGGCGCTCTATCGCATGCGTCCCGGATCGCTGTCCGGCAACAAGCTCGAGATGCTCGCGTACAACTGGCGATTGTACCGACGAGTGGAACGTATGCCGCTGCTCGTGTCCGCGTACTACCTCGGTTGGAACATATTCAGGAAACTCGTCGAATGACTATCGGTACCGGCGGGCCGCGCACGGAGCCGTGGCCGTGTTGAAGGTTGGAATCGCCGGGTACGGGGTCGTTGGAAAACGACGCCATGCTTGTGTCGACCGGCATGCGGAACTGGAACTCGTCGCGGTTTGCGATCGCCGCTTTGACTCTGACGGTGAGATGCCGGATGGCATTCGTTTCTACACTGACTATCGAAAGCTGCTCGGCGAGGAACTCGACGTGCTGTTCGTCTGCATGACGAACGATATCGCCCCGGAAGTCACCATGGCGGGGCTGGAACGCGAATTGCACGTGTTCTGCGAGAAGCCGCCCGGCCGAACGGTGGAAGACATCCGCCGCGTGATCGAATGCGAGAAGCGGCACCCGGGCCTGAAGTTGATGTACGGATTCAACCACCGATACCACGAATCCGTGCAGGATGCGCTGTCGATCGTGCAGCGCGGCGAACTGGGTCGCCTCATCAACCTGCGCGGCGTCTACGGCAAGTCGAAGCTGATCACCTTCAACCAGCCCGATTGGCGTACCCGGCGGGAGATCGCGGGCGGCGGCGTGTTGCTCGACCAGGGTATTCACATGGTGGACCTGATGCGGTTGTTCGCGGGCGAGTTCACCGAGGTTCACAGCATCGTGTCCAACGGCCACTGGGGGTTCGACGTCGAGGACAACGCCTACGCCCTGATGCGTACCGGGGAAGGCGTCGTCGGAATGCTCAACTCCTCGGCGACCCAATGGCGGCACCGATTCCACCTCGACATCAACCTGGAGCGCGGCAGCCTGATCCTGGGCGGAATCCTGTCGGGCTCGAAGAGTTACGGTGCCGAAACGCTGACGGTTGTCTACGCGGACCCGGACAAGGACAGCGGCGACCCGCGCGAGCAGATTACGCGGTACAATTGGGACCCGTCGTGGGACGAGGAAATCAGGGTTTTTGCCGGCTGCATCGTCGACGACACGCCGGTCGGCAGCGGCTCCTCGCAAGACGCCCTGGCGACGATGAGGCTGGTATACCAGATTTACTACGCCGATCCGAATTGGCGAAACACCTACGAAATCCCCAACCCGAATCCGGCTGGCGGCGAATGAAAGAAGCGACCTCGAATAACCTGGACCGAATGTTTACGCTGGACGTGGAGGCGTTCTCGGCGGCCTATCTCGACTACCTGAAAAAGGTGTTGGACGGGATAGACAAGTCGTCCATCCGCCGATTCGTCGAAACGCTCCTCGATGCCCGCGAGCGCGGCGCATCGGTCTACTTCATCGGCAACGGGGGAAGCGCGGCGACCGCGAGTCACTTCGCGAACGATCTCTCGATCGGCACCAACGACTACGAGAAGCCGTTTCGCGTGATGAGCCTGACGGACAACGTTCCGGTCATGACCGCGATCGGGAACGACTTCGGATACGAAGAGATCTTCGTCAGACAGCTGAAAGTTCTCGCGCGTCCGGGCGATGTCCTCGTCGGCATCTCCGCGTCGGGCAATTCGCCCAACCTGGTGAAAGCGTTCGAGTTCGCATCCGGGGCGGGAATCCGAACGTTCGCAATCACGGCGTTCGACGGCGGCCGACTGAAACAGGTCGGTGACGACTGCATTCACGTGCCGACGCAACCGAGGGAATACGGTCCGGCCGAGGATGCCCACATGGTGCTGGACCATCTCATCGGCGCCTACCTGATGCGCGCGATCCGGCGTGGATGACATTGACGACCTGCTGGACCGTGTCAAGCAGGTTGTGAGAGACGCGACCGGCGAGTTGTGCGATGCGGGACGATTGCCCACGGCCGATTACGGGTTCTCGACGGAGCATCCCAGGGAAATGAAAGCGGCGGCGGATCGTGAACTCGAGGAGCGGATTCTCCACGGTCTCGCACCGACCGCACTGCCGGTTCTCAGCGAGGAACGGGGTGAATCCACTCCGTCCGGTGAGTCCGCATTGCGCTTCGTGGTCGATCCTCTCGATGGCACCGTCAATTTCATTCGTTCGCTCGGCCCGTCGGCGGTGTCCATTGCACTGTGCCGCGGCAGTCGACCCGTGTTCGGCGTGATCGGAATGTGTCCCGGGAGGGAATTGGCCTGGGGCGGCAGGGACATCGGCGCGTTCGTCGACGGGCGTCCGGTGCGGGTTTCCCGCGAATCCGACCGCGAGCGGGCCGTGCTTTGCACCGGATTCCCGACGCGTTTCCGGGTTGGGGACGATGCGCGTTCGCAGCGCTTCGCAAGGACCCTGAATCGCTTCGGCAAGGTTCGCATGCTGGGCTCGGCGGCCGTATCGCTCGTGCAGGTCGCGCGGGGAGCGGCGGAGGCGTACTCGGAGAAGGACATCATGCTGTGGGACGTTGCCGCGGGCATCGCGATCGTCGAAGGGGCCGGCGGTTCCGTCAGGATGGCGTCGGGAAGCCAATGCGACAGTTTCGACGTCGAGGCATGGAACGGACACACCGACCCCGGAGAACACGAACAATGAACACCGAGGACAGGGTGGCGGTGTGCTCGCGATCGTTCTCCCGCAATCCCGTGTTGCGCGAAGAGCTCCTCGAGCGCTACCGGCATGTCACCTTCAATGACGAGGGCGCGAGGCTGGAAGGAGCCGTATTGGTCGAGTTCCTGCGCGGACACACCAAGGCAATCGTCGGATTGGAACGTGTCGACGACGGATTGCTCGCATCCCTTCCC
>JAUIEZ010000114.1 GCA_030429665.1 Gammaproteobacteria bacterium
TTCCGGCGCACTGGTCGCTTTCATCACCTCCTTTGACGAGGTTGTCGTGATCCTGTTCGTAGGCAGTTACGAACAGCGCACGATTCCCTGGCAGATGTTCTCGGGGATTCGCGAACAGATCAGCCCCACCATACTGGCGGTGGCGACGTTGCTCGTGCTGGTATCCATCGGATTGCTTACCGCCGTGGAGTTGCTGCGCCGGCGTACCGAGCGATTGCGCGGGGTTACTCCCCAGTAGTGTTTCTACACCGCGCCCGTCGCAGATGCGGGCGGCCTCGATTGGTACGAGTCCGGTGTCGTCACGCCGGGCGAGGAGTGACTACGACGATGACGGCCCTGTGCTTGAATCCGTACGTTCCTGCGCCATCCTGGCAGGCGGCGTCTTGTCGCTTCGCCCCTCGAAGATGATTTTCCACGTTCCGTCGTCGCCGCGTTTCCAATGCTGCTGCTTGCGCATGGTGCTATCGAACCGATCCGAATCGTAGCGCTGTATGAAATCGGCCAGCACCACGTTTTGTTCACCCGGGTATCCGAACAACTCCAACTGCTCGATCTTCACGTGGATGCGCGACTTGTTGGTAATTACCAGGCGTTTTCGAGAAGACCACTCGGGATATTTCCTCATGCCGTCGGTGAAGCGTTTTTCGTCGTAATTGGACAAATACCTCGAGGCGTTGCCCGATTCCCAATCGAGTCGCCATTTCTCGATCGCGTTCAACAGTTCTTCGCGTCTTGTCTCAAGCGTCTCCCGCGACACCCAGCGCGGCGCGTCGTCGATGATCACCGGTGTATGGCGGACATCCTCGATCGTGACCTTGAGATCGAGGAAATCGTCGTTGTTGAGTGACAGGCACCCGTCGCTCGCCTCGGGCGCGCGGTTCACGAGAAACGGTTCCGTGCCGTGGATCCAGATGCCGTGGCCGGTCCGCCGTCGCCGACGATCCATGGCGTTCGGATAACTGATCGGCAGCGCACCGGGTCCGTAGCGCGAGGGCAGTGCCGCACCGTCGATGAAATCCGTGACATAGTACACGCCGACCGGCGTGCGCTGATCGCCCTCGCTCTGCTTGCCGGAACCGTTGAATCCCTGGGTGACGTAAAAATCGTAAACCGGCTTGAGCCGTCCGCCGTTATTGGCGAACACGAACAGCCGGGAGCGGGACAGATCAGCGAAGAGCACGTGATCGGTGGACGGCGCCAGCTTCAATAGCGCGTCGGGCAGCCGGTGCTCCGGCAGGTGTCCTTCATGCACGATTCGTCGCCAACGTGCCTTGAGTTCACGACGCAGTTGATCGAGTTCGCGTCCGCCGCCGCCGACGCCAACGACGTCCACTACACCGGCGCGAGAAAAAAGCAGGTCCGCATACAACAGTCGACCGAGCCTGCCGCCAGGATATCGACTCGCCAGGTCTTTGGCATCGGCCAGTGCCCTTTCCAGGTGACCCTGCTCGATCTGTCCGGCGATGTCGATGAGTCGCGACTCATACTCGTCCGCGAGTACCGCCCCGGCGCCGAACATGACGGCTGCCGTGGCGCCAAGGCAAGGCGCAAGGCGTCTCGGTCTACTCGCCACGGACGACCATACGGGCAGCGCCTCTACCGGCTGGACCGGTGGATGTCGTCGGCGGGGAATTCGGTGTCGACGTCGCGGTCCCGGGACGCGCGGGGGCGATCGCGACCGAATCGGAATCGATCGACTTTACGGCGGTCAGGTTCACACCGAAATCTTCGTCGACTGGCTCCACGTCGTCGGGCGAATCGGGTTCGGTGAGCGCGGCGTGGTAGGCGCGTTGTGCCATGGACTCGTACAACGACCGCAAGTTATCGAAAATGATGTGGTATACGGGATGCGTCGCCAAGCCGCGTTCCAGCAGACTGATGGCTCGGTTTAGTTCGCCGCGAGCCGCATGCAGCCGCGCCAGGTTGTTGTACGCCTCGGGTTGCTCCGGCCGATTGTCCAGCAACCAGCGATAGTCACGCATTGCGCCGTCGAAAAAGCCGTTGGCCTCGAGGAGGCGAGCGCGCTCGAAGCGCAGTTCCGCCTGCCGGGGATGTTCGGCGATCTGCGCCGAGAGCCGATTGATTTCCGTGGTGAGGGCGGCGTATGGATTCGGGACCGGGTCGGCGGACTCGTCCGCGGCAAGAGCCGCCTGTCCGGCCAGGATCAAGGCCGTCCCGAGGACGGCGGCGGCGTGAATCAACTTCGTCACGGCAGTAGTTTGGCTCGGCGCGTTTCCCGCGAACCGCCGTCGCCGGGCAGCGTCACGCGGGTGTCGGGCACATTGCCGGTTACCTACAACGATCCGCCACCTTGCTTCCATCGGTCCGCCCAGGATTCCGTTGCGCTATCCATTATCCTGACATCGCTGGACCTGACCCATGCATGCAGATGGGCCGGCGCCTGCACGTGTTTCCAGTCTCCCTCGGATTTCAGCACGGTCACCGGGTCGTTGTCTTTGAATTTGCCCGGCGAAACGGATTTCGCTCCCGTGGAAGGCAGCGATCGCGCGCGTACGCCATCGCCGTCGATCTTTGCGTTGGCCCCGTCGCCCTTTACGTAGGTGCCGTAAACCCAGAGCTTGAAACCGGAGGCCGCTTCCACCTCGGTCCAGTCGCCTCGTCTCTGGATGATCTTCAGCGGCGTGCCCTGGGCCAGTTTTTCCAAAACCGGGGCGTCGTCATCGTTGGCGGCGTAGATGGATGCCTCGGCAACCTGCACGAAACCGGCGGTGAAATCGACATCGATGGTCGGATCCGGCGCCGGTGCGGGCGCCGGATCGGGTTCGGCCGATGCCGTGTCGGCGGCGACGGACGCACCGGCGGTCGACGGTGCCGATGATGCCGCGGCGCCTGCCGGTTCGCTGGATGCGACCGAGGTCCCGGTCGTGCCGCCGTCGGCCGGCGCGCTCTCGCGCAGTTTCTGCTCCAGGGCGGGGAGCAGCTCGACTGCCGTTTCGTAATTCTGTTCTGCCGCGCTTCGAATCCATCGAGCGGCTTCCACCAGGTCCTTTTCAACGCCCAGGCCGTTGTTGTAGGCGACGCCCAGGTTGTACTGGGACACGACGTCGCCGCGTTCGGCGGCCATGCGCCACCAGTGCGTGGCTTCCTGGCGGTCCTGGAGCGTTCCCTGTCCTGTCCAGTAGGCGATGCCCAGGTTGTACATCGCCTTGATGTGGCCGTTCTCGGCGGCCTTGCTGAACCACTCGAACGCCTTGACCGGGTCCTTGTCGCGACCGCTGCCGGTCGCGTGCATTACACCGAGCGCGTATTGCGCGCGACCGTCGTTCTGAGCAGCCAGTTCGTTCCAGATCTGGTAGGCGGTGGCGAAATCGCCCCGGTCGTAGGCCGCCCGCGCGTCCTCGTCGGGGGTGGCCTGCGCGGCACTTGCGACCAGTACGGCGGCAACGAAGGTTAACGATCGCAGGTGTTTGTAATAAAACGGCATTGCATTGTTCGATTGTGGGTGCATTGGACGGCGCGGGTAAATTATACGTGATAAAAAATCCGCCGGCATCCGTGCCCGTGGCGGGGCTCGGCGCGTGCCGTCAGGCAGTCTCGTAGGCCGCGGCCAGCACCTCCTGGCTTCCCTCCCAGATCATGCTCAGGGCGACGTACAGGATGGTCAGCAGCCCCACGTACGCGATCCAGCGGTGACGTACCAGGAGCTTTGCGATGAGCGTTGCGGCGAAAGCCATCAGGGCGATGGACAGGGCCAGGCCGAAAACCAGCACGACTGGATGGTCGCGGGCAACGCCGGCAACGGCCAGGACGTTGTCCAGCGACATGGACAGATCCGCCAGGACGATCTGGAAAATCGCCTGGCCGAAGGTCTTTTGGGGCGCCTCGCCGGAGTCGACCGGCGTGTCGGGGGCTCGTGATTCCTCGCGCAGCTCGCGCCACAACTTCCAGCAGACCCACAGCAGGAGGATGCCGCCGGCGAGCACCAGGCCGATGATCTGGAGGAGCTGGACGGTGATCAACGCGAAGCCGATGCGCATCGCGGTGGCGGCAACGATGCCGATGAAAATGACCTTGGCGCGAAGATGCTTCGGCACGCCGGCAGCCACGAGGCCGACCACGATCGCGTTGTCGCCGGCCAGCACCAGGTCGATTGCAACCACCTGGGCAAAAGCGCTGAAGAACTGCCAGCTTAGCTCGAATTCCATGGAAACCGTCACTCGCGAATGGGCAAAAACCGCGCGCGATTATAACCGACGCGACGAAGGTCGGTCGCCGATCGTGGTGCCCGGCATTCCTCACGGTGGTAGAATTCGCGCGAATTACCGGCTGACGCGGGACGAGTTCCGTCGTCCGTCGATACATCCCGGCGCGGCGACCTCTCCACGATCGCTTTGCGGCGCGGAACGCCGGTACGCGCGGCGTCGTTTTCCGACTGCCCGACTTCCCGGCGCCAGCCGGGCCGGGGATAACGGTCCGCGTCCGCGTTAACGTAATCAACACAGGAGATTCCATCTTATGTCCGGACAGCGGCCGCCATTCGACTGGCGGGACCCATTTCGACTGGACGAGTTGCTCACGGAAGAAGAATCCATGGTGAGGCAGACCGCCCACGACTATTGCCAGGAGAAACTGCTCCCGCGGGTGCTCGAAGCCCATCGGCACGAACGATTCGATCGCGAGATCTTCGACGAGCTGGGCGAACTCGGCATGCTCGGCCCGACCATCGAGGGATACGGCTGCGCGGGACTGGGCAGCGTTTCCTATGGGCTCATCGCCCGTGAGATCGAACGGGTCGACTCGGGCTATCGCTCGGCGATGAGCGTGCAGTCGAGCCTGGTGATGCACCCCATCCACGCCTACGGGGACGAGTCTCAACGTGAGCGCTACCTGCCCGATCTCGCCGCGGGGCGCAAGGTCGGCTGCTTCGGCCTCACCGAGCCCGACCACGGCTCCGACCCGGGCAGCATGAAGACCCGGGCACGCAAGGTGGATGGCGGTTACGTCCTGTCCGGCGCCAAGATGTGGATCACCAATTCGCCGATTGCCGACGTCATGGTGGTCTGGGCGAAGGATGACGAGAACGTAATCCGCGGGTTCGTTCTCGAGCGCGGCATGAAGGGCCTGTCCACGCCGAAGATCGAGGGCAAGTTCTCGCTGCGCGCCTCCATTACCGGAGAGATCGTCATGGACGACGTCGAGGTGCCCGAGGAAAACCTGCTGCCTGGCGTATCCGGGCTGGCCGGTCCGTTCGGCTGCCTCAACAAGGCCCGTTACGGGATCGCCTGGGGCGCCATGGGCGCGGCCGAGTTCTGCTGGCAGGCGGCACACGCCTACACGATGGACCGAAAGCAGTTCGGTCGGCCCCTGGCGGCGAACCAACTCGTGCAGAAAAAGCTCGCCGACATGCAAACCGAGATCGCTCTCGGGCTGAACGGCGTGTTGCGCGCGGGAAGGTTGATGGACGACGGCCGCTGCGCGCCGGAGTTGATCTCTCTGCTCAAACGAAACAATTGCGGCAAGGCGCTGGACATCGCCCGCGTGTCTCGCGACATGCACGGCGGCAACGGCGTCTCCGACGAATACCACGTCATCCGCCACGTGCTGAACCTGGAGGCGGTGAATACCTACGAGGGAACCCATGACATACACGCCCTGATCCTGGGGCGCGCCCAGACCGGCCTGCAGGCTTTCTTTGCGTGAGCGCGGCCGGGGGGACGAACGACCGATTCTGATATGACGACGGAAACCGATATGAATCTCAAAGACACGACACTTCTCCGGCAACAGTGCTACATCGACGGCGCCTGGTGCGACGCCGATAGCGGGAAGACAATCGAAGTGACCAACCCCGCGAGCGGCGAGCTCATTGGCACCGTGCCCGACATGGGGGCCGCCGAAACGCGTCGCGCCATCGATGCTGCCGACGCGGCGCTTGGGCCCTGGCGGGCGATGAATGCCAAGGCGCGCGGGCAGGTCCTGCGTCGATGGTTCGAACTGATGTTGGAGAACCAGGAAGACCTCGCCGTTCTCATGACGGCCGAGCAGGGCAAGCCCCTGGCCGAGTCCCGCGGCGAGATTGCCTACGCGGCGTCATTCATCGAGTGGTTCGCGGAGGAGGGCAAGCGCGTCTACGGCGACGTGATTCCGGCGCCCATCCCGGACCGGCGCATCGTGGTGATTCGCCAGCCGATCGGCGTGTGCGCGGCGATCACGCCATGGAATTTCCCGGCCGCCATGATCACGCGCAAGGCCGGACCCGCGCTGGCCGCGGGTTGCACCATGGTGCTCAAACCCGCCACCTTCACACCGTACTCGGCGCTGGCATTGTGCGAGCTGGCGGAACGCGCCGGCATCCCCAAGGGGGTGTTCAGCTGCGTGACCGGTTCGGCGCGCGCCATCGGCGGCGAGATGACGTCCAATCCGACGGTGCGAAAACTCACTTTCACCGGCTCCACCGAGGTCGGCAAGAAGCTCATGGAGCAATGCGCCGGCACCGTGAAGAAGGTCTCCATGGAGCTTGGCGGCAACGCCCCGTTCATCGTTTTCGACGACGCCGACCTCGACGCGGCGGTCGAGGGTGCCATGGCGTCGAAGTACCGCAATACCGGCCAGACCTGCGTGTGCGCCAACCGTATTCTCGTTCAGGAAGGCGTATACGACGCCTTCGCGGACAAGATGGCCAAGGCGGTCGCGAACCTGAAGGTCGGCAACGGCATGGAAGACGGCGTCAGCCAGGGGCCGCTGATCGAAATGGCGGCGGTTGAGAAGGTCGAGTCCCACATTGCCGACGCGGTCGGCAAGGGTGCCTCGGTGGTGGTCGGCGGCAAGCGTCACGCAATGGGGGGCACGTTCTTCGAGCCAACGCTGTTGCGCGACGTGACCCCGGACATGCTCGTCGCCCGCGACGAGACGTTCGGGCCGCTGGCGCCGATGTTCAGATTCAAGACCGAGGAGGAGGCCCTGCGCCTGGCGAACGATACCGAGTTCGGGCTGGCATCGTATTTTTACGCCCGCGACGTGGGTCGTATCTGGCGCGTTTCCGAGGGCCTGGAATACGGCATCGTGGGCATCAATACCGGAATCATTTCCAACGAAGTGGCGCCGTTCGGCGGCGTCAAGGAATCCGGCATCGGGCGCGAAGGTTCGCGCTACGGTATCGAGGAGTTCCTGGAGATGAAGTACATGTGCCTGGCGGGCGTGGACGAAGCTTGAGGCGCGATTGACAGGGTCGCGTCGGGCCCGGGCGCCGGACCCGACGCGAGCGGGTGACCGTCCCGCAGATGTCGCGACGGTCGAACGGTAGGGGACGGACGTCGTCGGGGCCGGGCCGGCAGGCTCCGACGATCATCGTTCAGTCCCAGCGCGGTTTACGCTTTTCGATGAAGGCGTCGATCCCTTCGATGGCGGCGTCCTGCATCAGGTTGCACGCCATGGCCTCGCCGGCCTCGGCGTAGGCTCTCGCCAGATCCTTCTCCACCTGGCTGTAGAACAGCCGCTTGCCCAGGCGCACCGCCTCGGTGGGTCGCGAGGCGATCAGATTGGCGAGCCGGTTGACGGTGTCGTCCAGGGTTTCTCGAGGGACGGCGTGGTTGATCAGCCCGTAACGCTCGGCGGTGGGCGCGTCGATGAATTCTCCGGTAAGCAGCATTTCCATGGCGTGCTTGCGATGCACGTTGCGCGCCAGCGCCACCCCGGGCGTGGAACAGAATAGCCCGATGCTGATGCCGGAGACGGCGAACTTGACGTCGTCGGCGGCCACCGCCAGGTCGCAGGTGGCGACGAGCTGGCAACCGGCTGCGGTCGCCATGCCCTGCACGCGAGCGATGACGGGTTGAGGCAAATTGACGATTGACTGCATTACCCCGCTGCATTGTGCGAAGAGCTGGCGGTGATAAGCCTCGTCATGGTTGGCGCGCATCTGTTTCAGGTCGTGGCCCGGACAGAACGCCTTGCCCGCGCCGGTGAGAATGACGACCCTGATTTCGTCGTCCGCGGCCACGCCGGCGAGCGACTGGGAAAGCTGCCCGAGTACCTCCTCGGAGAGGGCGTTGTACTGCGCGGGCCGGTTGAGCGTCAGCGTGCAGACGTGGCCATTGTCGTGCCTCAGCACCAAGGGCTCGGTGGTTGTCGCGGTGGTATTCATGAAACGTCTCCCGGCCGTGCAGGCCGCTGGTCGAGGCGGGACAGGGGACTATTGTCTATAATTGCCGGCCATGTCTCAAATCACCCGAGAGCACCTCGAGGCGCTGACACGCGAGCAGCTGCCCTTCGCCAAGTCCTACCGGTTCGTCATCGAGAAGCTCGCCGAGCACGAGGCCTGGGTGCGCCTGCCCGCCAACGGGGAATTCCTGCGGCCCGGCGGCACGATTTCCGGTCCGGCGATGATGGCGCTGGCGGACTACACCGTATACGCTGCGGTGCTGGCGACGATCGGGCCGGTGGAACTCGCCGTTACGACCAGCTTGAACATCAATTTCCTGCACAAGCCGGCGCCGGGCGACCTGTTGGCCAAGGCCAGGCTCATCAAGCTCGGCAAGCGACTCGCGGTGGGTGACGTGCCCATTTTCACGGCTGACGAAGACATCATGGTCGCGCATGCCACGGCAACGTATTCCATCCCACCGCACCGGGAGGTGAACGCATGAATGCATCCGCAGCGATACAAGCCTGCGTCTTCGACGCCTACGGCACCCTGTTCGACGTTCACTCGGCGGTCGCGCGTCACCAGGCGGCGCTGGGCGATCTCGCCGCGCCGGTCTCGCAGATGTGGCGCACCAAGCAGCTGGAGTACACGTGGCTGCGCTCGCTGATGGGCCACTACGAGGACTTCTCTCGCGTCACCACCGATGCGCTCGACTACGCTCTGGACGCTCACGATGTGAACGACGACGCATTGCGGGACAAGCTGCTCGACGCCTACCTGTCGCTCGATTGCTACGATGAGGTGCCGGGTGTGCTGAGACAACTGTCGGAGGCGGGGATTCGCACCGCCATTTTATCCAACGGTTCGCCCGGCATGCTCGAGGCGGCGGTGCGCGGTTCGGGATTGGCCGACCTCCTCGACGCGGTGATCTCGGTTCATGAACTCGCGATTTTCAAGCCGCACCCGAGCGTCTACCGACTCGCCTGCGACCGGCTCGACGTCACCGCCGATGCGATCATGTTCATGTCCTCCAATGCGTGGGACGCGACCGGCGCCAAGGCGTTCGGCTTCAATGTCACCTGGATCAACCGGTTTTCCCAGCGGCGCGAACGCCTCGGCTTCTCGCCCGACCACGAGATCGCCGACCTGACCGCGCTACCCGCGCTTGCCGGTGTCGCCTGATCCGGGCAGTTGACACCGGTCATTGCGTCGGGTACTTTCCACTGCTGATTTGCGCCGATTTGATTGCAGCTTGCGGGCGCGTAACAAATGCTGCTAAAGAGCGGGGAAGACCCGCCCGAGCATTTCGCGAAAGCGGGTTTTTCTGTTTCCGGTGACGCGATTTCGTGAGCTGCCAGACTCAGGAGTTCCGTCGTGTCACAAGCCCCGTCCCTACATTTCGATACCCTGGCGATTCGCGCCGGCCAGCACCGCAGCGACGAGTGCGAGCACGGCGACCCGATCTTCGCCACTTCCAGCTTCATCTTCAGGAACGCCGCGGAGGCCGCGTCGCGCTTCATGGACAACGCGCCGGGCAACGTCTATTCGCGGTTCACCAACCCCACCGTGCGCACGTTCGCCGAGCGACTCGCGGCGCTCGAAGGCGCCGAATGGGCGCTCGCCACCGCCTCCGGAATGTCGGCGATCCAGATGGTGGCGCAATCGTTGCTCAGGGCGGGCGACCACGCGATCGTCTCCGCCAACGTGTTCGGCTCGACCGTATCCCTGTTCGACAAGATTCTCTCGCGCTGCGGCATCTCCACCAGTTTCGTGCCGATGACCGATCTTTCGGCGTGGCGCGACGCGGTGCGCGAGAACACGAGGATGATGTTCATCGAGACCCCGTCGAACCCGCTGTGCGAGATCGCCGACGTGCCGGCATTGGCCGCCATCGCTCGTGACGCCGGTTGTTCGCTCGTGGTGGATAACGTGTTTTGCACGCCCGCGTTGCAGAAGCCGTTGACGCTGGGGGCCGACGTCGTGGTGCACTCGGCCACCAAGTACCTGGATGGCCAGGGCCGGTGCCTGGGCGGTGCCGTGGTCGGAAACGATCCGAAGATCCAGGAGGCGTGCTTCAACTATCTTCGAACGGCCGGTCCGTCCCTGAGTCCGTTCAACGCCTGGGTGCTGCTCAAGGGGCTTGAGACGCTTCACGTGCGCATGCGCGCGCATTGCGAGAACGCCCAGGCGCTTGCCGAGTGGCTTGCCGGCCATCCAGCGGTGGCCTTCGTCAACTACGCGGGCCTTCCATCGCATCCGCACCACGGCCTGGCGCGCGAGCAGCAGAGCGGATTCGGCGGTGTACTGTCATTCGAGGTCGTCGGCGGGCGCGAAGGCGCCTGGCAGGTAATCGATTCGACGCGGTTGTTGTCCATTACCGCGAACCTGGGTGACGTCAAGACCACCATTACCCACCCCGCGACGACGACGCACGGTCGGCTTTCCGATGCCGAGCGCGAGCGCGGGGGCATCACCCAGGGCCTGATCCGACTGGCCGTGGGCCTGGAAAGCGTTGAGGATATTCGCGCCGACCTCGCCCGGGGGCTCGACGCCCTCGTTCAGACGGATGGGTTGGTCGGCCGCGCCATGCCGTAGCCATCCCCCGGGCGGTCGATAATCATGCCCCGCCCGCCCGGGCCTGCGACGCGGTGGGCGATTGGGCGCCGAGCAACTCGCGGAAGTAGGGAATGGTCCGGTCCAGCCCCTCGTCGAGGCTCACCCGCGGTTCCCAGTCGAGCGCTTTCCTGGCAAGCGAGATGTCCGGACAGCGTTGGCGCGGGTCGTCCTCGGGCAGCGGCCGCATGGCCACGGTGCTTTTCGAGCCGGTCTTCGCCAGAACCTTCTCGGCCAGTTCCCGCACCGTGAATTCACCCGGGTTGCCGAGATTCACCGGGCCGGTAAACGAGGTGGGAGACTCCATCAGGCGTATCAGCCCCTCGACCAGGTCGTCCACGTAACAGAACGAACGGGTCTGGCTGCCGTCCCCGTACAGTGTCAGTTCCTCGCCGGCGAGCGCCTGCACGATGAAATTGGACACCACGCGACCGTCGTACGGCACCATCTTGGGCCCGTAGGTATTGAAGATTCGCGCCACCTTGATCTCCATGCCGTGCTGGCGGTGGTAGTCGAAGAACAGCGTCTCCGCGCAGCGCTTGCCCTCGTCGTAGCAGGCGCGCGGCCCGACCGGGTTGACGCTGCCGCGATAGTCTTCGCGCTGCGGATGCACCTCGGGATCTCCGTAGACTTCCGAGGTGGAGGCCTGAAGGATCCGTGCGCCGATGCGCTTCGCCAGTCCAAGCATGTTGATGGCGCCGTGGACGCTGGTCTTCGTGGTCTGTACCGGATCGTGCTGGTAGTGAATCGGTGACGCGGGACATGCCAAGTTGTAAATCTGATCGACTTCCACGTAAAGCGGGAAGGTGACGTCGTGGCGGATAACCTCGAACATCGGATTGTCGAACAGCGCAAGTATGTTGTTCTTGTTGCCGGTGTAGTAGTTGTCGACGCAGATTACCTCGTTTCCCGCCGCAAGCAGCTTCTTGCACAGATGTGAACCGAGAAAGCCGGCGCCGCCGGTGACCAGGATTCTTCGGGGTCTCATGAGGGAGGTTTTAGCTTCGCGCGGGTTGCAGGATGAAGCGATTGTATACCAGCCACCCGGCTTGATCCTTACCGCGACGGGTTTTCGCCGGTTGCACGGATGCTAGAATAGGCGCACTTCGACGCGGCCGGACACGGCCGCTCCGACCACTCATCCAGATTTTGTCCATGCTCAAGGCAGGTATCGTCGGCGGCACCGGTTATACGGGGGCCGAGCTCATCAGGTTGTTGTCACGTCACCCGCTTGCGCGGGCGGCCGCGATCACGTCGCGCTCGGAGGCCGGCACGGCGGTCGCGGACCTGTTCCCGAGCCTGCGCGGTTATACCGATCTCGAATTCGTCACGCCCGACTCTGGCGAAATGGACGGCTGCGATGTCGTGTTCTTCGCCACCCCGGGCGGCGTAGCCATGGAGCAGGCGCGCGGCTATCTCGAGCGTGGCGCACGGGTCATCGATCTGTCGGCGGACTTTCGAATACGGGACCGGGAAACGTGGGAGCGTTGGTACGGCCTGACGCATGCGTCGCCGGATCTCCTCGAGACGGCCGTGTACGGATTGCCGGAAGTAGGCCGGGAGGCGATTCGTGGCGCCGCGCTGGTCGCCAACCCGGGTTGTTATCCGACCGCGGTGCAGCTCGGTTTCCTGCCGCTCGTCGAGGCCGCCGTCGTGGAAGGGCCGCTGGTGGCCGACGCCAAGTCGGGGGTGTCGGGCGCCGGGCGCAGCGCGAAGATCGGCTTCAACCTGTGCGAGGCGGGAGATTCGTTCAAGGCCTACTCGGCCTCGGGACATCGTCATCTGCCGGAGATACGCCAGGGCCTCGAGCGTGCGCGGGGCGGACCGGTGGAGCTGACCTTCGTGCCGCACCTGCTACCGATGATCCGCGGCATTCACGCTACCCTGTACGTGCGCGTACCCGACCGCGGGGTGGACGTCCAGGAACTGTTCGACACGCGTTATGCGGCCGAGCCGTTCGTCGACGTGATGCCGCCAGGACAACACCCCGATACGCGTAGCGTGCGCGGCGCCAATACTTGCCGGATTTCATGGCACCGCCCCCAGGACGGCGATACCGTGGTGGTGCTCGCGGTGGAAGACAACCTGGTCAAGGGCGCCGCCGGCCAGGCGGTGCAGAACATGAACATCATGTTCGGTATCGACGAGATCGCCGGTCTCGACGCGCCCGGGATGGTACCCTGAACCGCCGGCGCGGCATTCGTCGATGAGTCCGATTGCCGCCCGCTTCCGGGCGCTGCTCGATAACCGACTGTTGCGCGTCATCGCGGCTGTCTCGTTGCTCGGCGGCGTGTTTACCGCCGGAATCGTCTGGTCGTCGCTGGATCATGTCGAGCAGCGTCGTTCATACCGGTCGGCCATCGGCGAAGCGGCACGATTGCTGGGCGAGAACGCCAAACTCGAGGCGGAGAACGAGAAGCTTAAATCGCAGATCGCGAAGTTCGAGCGCCAACTCCAGGTCAACCAGATCGCCTACGACAAGCTGACCCGCCAATTGAGCGAGTCGACGAGCTATATCAACGAATTGCGCGAGGATCTCGATTTCTATCGCAGTATCATCTCGCCGCAGGACAACACCGCGGGGGTGAAGATCCAGGAGTTGACCATCAGCCGGGCGTCGGGTGCTCCGGGCTACGCGTATCGCCTGACCGTGGTACAGGCGCTCGACCACGACAAGTCGGTGAGCGGCGAGGCCTCGTTGCATATCGAGGGCATGCGTGACGGCGTTCCGGTGCGCCTGTCCATGATCGACGTCGGCGATCCGCCGGAGGCACTGTCGTTTCGCTATTTCCAGGTGCTGGAAGGCCGCTTCGCGCTGCCCGATTCCTTCGAGCCGGTCAGCGCCGTCGTACGGGTGGTCACCAGCCCCGCGGGTTCGGGAAAACGGACCGAGATCGAGCAGTCCTTCGAGTGGTCGGTGGAGGGGTGAGGCGAGGCGGCGGAGGCCCTTCTCGAACCGCGGCCCTTTAAATTCGGCGATATGACCGTATAATCAGATTGAGTCTAAAGCCCAATTCCCAGAGTCGACCCCATGGAGACCAGCGTAGTTAGCGACACGCCAGTGCAAATGTCCGAGAGCGCCGTTCGTCGCGTCTCGCAATTGAAGTCCGACAAGGGCAGCGAGGCGTTGATGTTGCGCGTCTTCGTCCAGGGCGGCGGCTGTTCCGGCTTCCAGTACGGTTTCCAGTTCGAAACCGAGCGCGAAGAAGACGACCTCGTGATCGAAAACGGTGACGTCACCGTGGTCGTCGATCCGTTGAGTTACCAGTACCTGGCGGGCGCCGAGATTGATTTCCTCGACGATTTGCTCGGCAGCCGGTTCGTGGTCAACAATCCGAACGCCGCGACCACCTGCGGGTGCGGCTCCTCGTTCTCGATCTAGCCGCATCGCGTCCGTCGGCCGAAACCGCCGTTTCGCTCCTCGTTTCTAGGGCAGGTAAAGCGCGCCCAGTACGGTCGCCCGCGACGCCCCGGTTACCGAGGGCAGGTTCCCCGGCAGCGCATTAACGCGCCGGTGCGCGAGCCAAGCGAAGGCGACTGCCTCGACCCATTGCGGATCGATGCCGAGCGATGCGGTGGTCGACAGGTGTCGCGGCGCCAGCAATCGACCGAGTCGATTCATTAGCGTGGGATTGCGGCAACCCCCGCCGCAGGCATAGACCGCCTCGGCCGACGGACAATATTCATCGATCCCGTCGGT
>JAUIEZ010000115.1 GCA_030429665.1 Gammaproteobacteria bacterium
CTGATCTCCGGCCGCAAGGCGTTCCAGAAGCCCATGGACCAGGGCGTCGCGTTGCTTCACGCAATCCAGGACGTCTACCTGTCGACCGACGTGACCATCGCGTGACGGCAGTGTCCTGATGAAGGCGGTCATCATCCCGGTCACGCCGTTCCAGCAGAACTGTTCGCTGATCTGGTGTGACGAGACGATGCGCGGCGCGGTCATCGACCCGGGCGGCGACCTCGAACGCATCTCGGCCGAGATCGAATCGCGCGACGTCGCGGTGGAGAAGATCCTGCTTACCCATGGACACGTGGATCACGCGGCCGGTACCGTGGAGCTCAAGGATCGACTGGGCGTGCCGGTGGAGGGGCCGCACGCCGAGGAACGGTTCTGGCTCGATCGCCTGCCCGACGACAGCGTCAAGTGGGGTTTCGCCGCCGCGTCGTCGTTCGAGCCGGACCGCTGGCTCGACAACGGGGACGAGGTAAGTGTCGGCAACCTCAAGTTGGACGTCTATCACTGCCCGGGGCACACCCCCGGGCACGTGGTGTTCTTCGAGCCGAAAACCCGGATCGCCTTCGTCGGCGACGTGTTGTTCAAGGGATCGGTGGGACGCACCGACTTTCCGCGCGGCAACCACGACGAGCTGCTGCGCTCGATACGCGAACGGCTGTGGCCGCTCGGAGACGACGTGACGTTCGTGCCCGGGCACGGACCGGTGTCCACCTTCGGTGACGAGCGGCGCAGCAATCCGTACGTCGGGGACGACACGCGTACCGGGGTCGATTGACGACCAATAGCGCGACATGCGGTTCAACATCGTCGGCGCCGGGCCCGCGGGTCTTTACTTCGCCTACCTGGTGAAGGGCCTGGATCGAAGTCACGAGGTCGTCGTCTACGAGCAGAACCCGCCCTCGGTGACCTGGGGATTCGGCGTGGTGTTTTCAGATCGCGCCCTGGAGTTTTTGCGCGACGACGATCCGGAAACCTGCGAGTTCCTTACCGCGCACCTTGAGCGATGGAACGACATCACGGTGGTCCACGACCACACCGCGATTCCCATCGACGGCAACGGATTCGGCGCCATCGGCCGCCTGCGCCTGCTCGAGCTGCTGGCCGAGCGTGCCCGCGAACGCGGCGTGAAAATCGTCTACGGCACGCGCGTGGAGGATGTCGAGGCATTGGCGGCGGCCGACGTGCTGGTCGGCGCGGACGGCGTCAACTCTCGCGTGCGCGCGCAGCGGCAACGGGGATTCGGGCCGCAAGTCGAGCACCGGCGCAACCGCTTCATCTGGTACGGGACCACGGCGCCGTTCGACACGTTAACGCTGACCTTCCGCCTTACCGACCATGGCGTTTATTGTGCCCATCACTACCGCTACCGGAGCGACATGAGCACGTTCCTGGTGGAGGTCACGGAGAATACCTGGCGTCGCGCGGGATTCGCCGACATGGACGAGATCGCGACGATCGCGCGTTGCGAGCGCGTCTTTGAGGCGGATCTCGCGGGTCACGCCATCGTTGGCAACCGTTCCTTCTGGCGTCGGTTTCCGGTACTCACCAACCGGTGCTGGTCGAGCGGCAACGTGGTGTTGCTGGGGGACGCGTTGCGCACCGTGCATTTTTCCATCGGCTCGGGTACGCGGTTGGCGATGGAGGACGCCATCGCCCTGTGCAAGGCATTCGCCGACCACGGCGGCGACGTGCCGGCGGCGTTCGAGTCGTTCGAAGCCCGCCGTCGACCGACGACGGACAAGCTGGGACGCGCCGCTCGCGCGAGCCTGGCGTGGTACGAGGAAATGGACGAGCGCGTGGCGCTGCCGCCGATGGCGTTCGCAAAGAGCTACATGACGCGTACCGGGCGCGTGGACGAGACCCAACTCGAGCGAGTCGCGCCGCGCTTCATGGCCGCCTGCCGCGCTGCTGATGTGTCGCCGGGTTCGTGACAGTCCCGGCCGACGACGTTCGCGTCCGCCACGTTTTCGGTCACTCGCTTAAGTTTTCCTTTACCGCCGGCGACGCCCGCGCACTGCAGAGGCGCCGCGTATTGCCCGTCAGTCACGGCGCGCGAGCACGCTGTCGACCTTGTCGGCGAGGGTCTGCTCGCGGTCCGTGCGCGTACCCATGCGCATGGTGGCGTGGATGCGCGGTGCCCCCATTTCGTGGACGACCTCGAAGCAGCGTTGCACCGCGGCCATGACGGTTTCCCATTCGCCTTCGACACCGGTGCCGTAGGCGTGCAGGCGAGGCGACAGGCCTGCATCCTCGAACACCTGCTGGCAGGCGGCGACGTGGCGAGATACGGAAACCCCGACCCCGAGAGGGACGAGGCAGAGGTCGATCATTACCTTCATTGCAAATAGACTCCCGATCCGGTTGCGAATACTGGCAGGACTCGTGATCCCCGGCACCGCGCCTGCCGGCGGCCCGACGCCGGGGCCATTCTTAAATCGGCGTAATGTGGCGAACCGGCCATCGACTTCGTTGTCTCACGGGTTACCGGGTGACACGGAGTGTACCCGTCCCGCTCCTCCTCCCTGAGCGGGTGATCCCGGGCTTCCGGGATCGACGATTCAACACCCCGGCATACGTCCTGCCTGATACGTGCCGGGGTTTTTTTATTTCTACCTTACGTTGCCAGGAATTCGAGCACCACCGCGCGCGCCTCGTCGATGCCCCGGCGATCGTGCGCGGAAAACAATCCGATGGTGGTCTTCGGACGGTCGGCGATGGCGCGGGAGACCGCGGCGAGGGCCCGGGCAGCCTGGCTGCGGCTCAGCTTGTCCGCCTTGGTGAGCAGTATGTGTACCGACAGGTCGGCGGCTTCACACCAGTTGAGCATCTGCTCGTCCAGGGGCGTAAGAAGCCGCCGCGCATCGACCGGCAGGATGAGCGCGCGCAGGGGTTCTCGCTGCGACAGGTAGTCGGTGATGGTTCGCTCCCAGTGGCGGCGAACGTCGGCGGGCACCTTGGCGAACCCGTAGCCTGGCAAGTCCACCAGGCGATGGCCTGACGACAGTTCGAAGAAGACGATCTGGCGGGTGCGACCCGGCGTCTTGCTGGTTTTCGCCAGTCCCTTGCGACCGGTAATGGCGTTGATTGCACTCGATTTGCCGACGTTGGAACGGCCAGCGAAGGCCACTTCGGCGGCGCCGGGCGCCGGCCATTGACGCCTGAGATGGGCGCTGGCGATGAAGCGAGCGCTGGAAAGGTCGGAAACGGCTGCGGGATCAGGTTCGATCATGAGACAATGGGGTATGGATTTGACGCATCGTGGGAAATCGGCTATACGAATGCGGCGAATTTTCCGGCGGTGACGGCCGCGTCGAATCGGCCCGATACCGGAGCAGGTTTATACCATTTTCAAAGGAGTTACCGATGATCCGGATTAGCCTGGGCGTGGTCCCCGGCCTGCTTGCGACGATGATGCTTGCCTTGCCCGTTCATGCCGCCGGCGACGCGGAAGCGGGCGCCCAGAAGGTGGCGACCTGCGTGGCCTGTCACGGACAGGGCGGTGTCAGCACGAACCCAGATTACCCGTCGCTGGCCGGCCAGGTTCCCGGCTACATCGGAAAGCAGTTGCATGCTTTCAAGAACGGAACGCGGGTGAACGACGTGATGACCGGCATGGTGGCCCCCCTGTCCGAGGAGGACATCGCCGACATCGACGCGTACTACTCGGCGCAGGAGCCTCCACAGCGCTATATCGGCGAAGAAGAGGTCGAGGCGGCCCGACGCGGTGAGCGAATTTACCGAGGCGGATACCGGCCGTTTTCCATCGCTGCCTGCATGGGCTGCCATGGGCCGGGTGGACACGGCATTCCGCCCAGCTATCCGCGCCTGTCGGGACAGCAAGCCGCCTACCTCGAAAACCAGCTCCTGGCCTTCAAGTCGGGAGAGCGCCAGCACGAGATCATGAATCCCATCGCCTTCAAGCTCTCGGAGGCGCAGATCCGCGACATCGCCCTGTACGTATCCGCGCTCGAGTAGGCAGGCGGCCGACAGCACCAGGCAGTTTCAAGTTGATTTTCGCCTGTCGAGCCTCGTTTTCATGATGTGAAATAGCCGCGGGCGAAAAAAAACCCCCTTCTTGGTGAAGGGGGTTGTCTAATCAGCTCGGATTCGGTGGGGGTGCTTTGAGGAAGGAATAACCGAGCTGGATGATCCCGAGCCGCACGTAGCAACCCGAAATCATTGACGAGATGCTACTCGCGCCCCCGCAACCCCGGCAACCGGTTTGCGATTATCGGTGTGTTTCCACGGACGAACGGTCAGCCCGTCGCGAACGATCGGATAGTGCCTCGGAATACGTTCGACCTCATCGAAGGAACCTTTCGAAAACATGAGTCAACCTCCCGCAGATACGAAACTTTGGGGCGGCCGTTTCGACCTGCCGACCGACCGGGTCATGGAGCGCTTTTCCGCCTCCGAGCACTTCGACCGCGCCTTGTTCGCCCACGATATCGCCGGGTCCAAGGCGCATGCGCGCATGCTGGAGAAAGCCGGCATCCTGGACGCTGCCGAGTGTGCGCGGATCGTCGAAGGGCTCGATACGATCGAGCAGGAAATCCGGGCCGGGAAGTTCGCATGGCGCCAGGAACTCGAAGACGTCCACATGAACATCGAGGCGCGCCTGACCGAGTTGATCGGCGACGCCGGTCGCAAGCTGCACACCGCCCGCTCGCGAAACGACCAGGTGGCGACGGACATGCGACTCTACGTTCGCGAGGCGATCGATGCCGTCGTCGCCAGGCTGCGCGCCCTGCAGTCCGTTCTGCTCGACCTGGCCGAGGGCGAGGCCGATACCATCATGCCGGGTTTGACGCATATGCAGAGCGCCCAGCCGGTCACTTGCGGCCATCACCTGATGGCATGGTTCGAAATGTTCGACCGTGACGCTTCGCGCTTCATGGACTGCCGGGCGCGTCTCAACGTTTCGCCGCTGGGCGCCGCGGCCCTAGCCGGCACTTCGTTCGACATCGATCGGAGAATGACCGCCGAGGCGCTTGGCTTCGACGCCGTGTCCGCCAATTCCCTCGATAGCGTGTCCGATCGCGATTTCGCCCTCGAGTTCAACGCCGCGGCGGCCATCCTCGCGGTGCACCTGTCTCGCATCAGCGAGGAACTGGTACTGTGGTCTTCCGAGCGATTCGGGTTCGTGGATCTGGGCGACGCGTTCTGCACCGGTTCGAGCATCATGCCGCAGAAAAAGAATCCCGACGCGGCCGAGCTGGTGCGCGGGAAGTCCGGACGCGTGACCGGCAACCTGGTGGCGCTATTGATGATCATGAAGGGCCAGCCACTGGCGTACAACCGTGACAACCAGGAAGACAAGGAACCGGTTTTCGACACGGTGTCCACCGTGACCGATTGCCTGGACGTGTTCATCGCAATGCTGCCCGGCGCACGCTTCGACCGCGCACGCATGCGCTCGGCGGCGGCCGACGGGTACGCCACCGCCACCGACCTCGCCGACTACCTGGTGCGGCGCGGCGTGCCCTTTCGCACTGCCCACGAGATCGTCGGGCGCGTGGTCAACGCCGCCATTGCCGACGGCATGTCGCTCGAGGACATGCCGCTGGAACGACTGCGCGGGATCAGCGAGTCGATCGGTGACGACGTGTACGACATCCTGAGCGTGGAAGGCTCCGTCAACGCGCGAGACCACGTCGGCGGCACCGCGCCGTCACGGGTGCGATCGGCCATTGCCGAGGCGCGTCGTCGCCTGGCGGCATTGAAGCCGGACGCCGCCACCTGATTGGGTTACAATCGGCGACGAAACCGGCGCCGCCGCGAGGGCGGTATAGAGTCGGCACGATTTTCGCGATAACGAGGCACTGAAATGACAAGGCATCGGGTTCGATTCATCTTGGTCGCGACGTTGCTTGCCGCCGTGGCAGGATGCGGCCAGAAAGGGCCCCTCTACCTGCCGGAGGACGAGACGCCGGCCCAGTCGTCGGACGCAATGCCGGCCGTGCCCGCGGCCGACACCGCGGCCGATCCGCAAAGCGCGCCGGTGGAACCGGGTAGCGAGGAATCCGCGTCGCCCGAGTCCTGATTTCCGTCGTCGCGCATTTGTCCGTCGGACGCGGGCCAGGCACGCCGGCGGCCGATATCGCGACAGTGCCGCTCTCGTCATACTTCGCACCATTCGAGCGCGAACGGTAGTTCGCGGAACGCTCTCCATGGACCATTTTCACTACCTCGACGGTGTCTATCACGCCGAGGGCGTCTCCCTGCCCGATATCGCGCAGTCCGTCGGCACGCCGTGCTACGTGTACTCCCGCGCTACGCTGGAGCGACACTGGCACGCTTTCGACGACGCCTTCGGCGACTACCCCCACGATATCTGCTACGCGGTGAAGTCCAACGCCAACCTCGCCGTCCTCAACCTGTTTGCACGGCTCGGCTCGGGTTTCGACATCGTTTCCGGCGGCGAGCTCGAGCGCGTCCTGCATGCCGGGGGAGATGCGTCGCGCATCGTGTTCTCCGGCGTCGGCAAGAGTCGCGCCGAGATCGAGCGCGCCGTGGAAGCGGGCATCGGGTGCTTCAACGTCGAGTCGGCCGCCGAGCTCGAGCGCATCGAGTCGGTAGCCGCGGCCGCGTCACGTCGTGTGAAGATCGCGGTCCGGATCAACCCGGACGTGGATGCGCGGACTCATCCCTATATTTCCACGGGGCTCAAGGAGAACAAGTTCGGGATTCCGGTCGACGAGGCGATGGCCGTGTATCGACGCGCCGCCGCCTCCGGGCATCTCGAGGTAAGCGGGGTGGCCTGCCACATCGGCTCGCAGCTCACGACCATGGCGCCGTTCGAGGATGCCTTCTCGCGGGTGCTCGCCTTCGTCGAACGGCTGGCGGGGGAAGGGATCGACCTGGACCACCTGGACCTCGGCGGCGGCCTCGGCGTACGGTATCGAGACGAGACGCCGCCGCTGCCCAGCGACTACACGCGCTCGCTGGTCGCCTGCCTCCAACGCCACGGCTGCACGCTGCCGGTCGCGATCGAGCCGGGGCGCGTCATTACCGCCAACGCGGGGATTTTTCTGACCCGGGTGGAGTACCTGAAAACTGGCGCATCTCGAAATTTCGCAATCGTCGACGGCGCCATGAACGATCTCCTGCGCCCGGCGCTGTACCAGGCCTGGCAGGAAATCCTGCCGGTCGAGGTCGACGCCGCCGCGCCGAAGAGAATCTACGACGTGGTCGGCCCGGTGTGCGAGTCGGCCGATTTTCTCGGCAAGGAGCGTGAACTTGCGCTCACCGAGGGCGCCATGCTGGCGGTTCGGTCGGCGGGGGCCTATGGACACGTCATGAGTTCCAACTACAACGCCCGGCCGCGCTGCGCCGAGGTCATGGTCGATGGTGATGCATTCCACGTGGTTCGCGAACGCGAAACCTTCGAGCAGATGATTGCCGGCGAGCACGTTCCCCGAGGCGACTGAGCCAGCGCGGCCGCAGCGCCAAGGCGCGGGGCCGTGTTGCAAGACGGCAACTTTCGTCGCCGTTGGGCTTGCCAGATGTTAATCTCGGCCCCCCCGATCCACTCGACCAAGGTAGATCCATGAACGACTTTTCCTCGCTGATTCTCAAGGCGTCACTGACCGGCCTGCTGGCGGCATTCGTGCTGAGCGGCTGCGTCTCCACCGCCAAGCAGGCTCCCGCGTCAGCGGTGGCGGCGCCGGCACCGGCGCCGATGTCGGTGTTGGACAGCGACGGTGACGGCGTGCCTGACGACCGGGATGCCTGTCCCGGAACGCCTCCCGGGGCCACCGTGGATCACAAGGGTTGCGAGGTCGTGGAGCGCCTGGACAGCACGCAATTCGAGTACGACTCGGCGGCCCTGACACCGGCCGCCATGCGCGCGCTGGACAACGCTGCCGCGAAGATCATGCGCGTGGGCGGACGTAAGTTCGAGGTCGCCGGTCACACCGACGCCAAGGGAACGGATGAATACAACAACCGCCTCGGCCAGCGTCGCGCCATCGCGGTGTTCGAGTATCTTACGCGCGCCGGCGTTCCGGCCGAGCGGCTGGTGGTCAGAAGCTACGGCGAGACTCAGCCGATCGCTCCGAACACCAACCCGGACGGAAGCGACAATCCCGAGGGTCGCGAACGCAACCGTCGCGTCGAACTGGTCGACCTGGCGATGTAGGCCGGCCGATCGTCTGCCGGTGGGTACACCGGCAGGCGCCGGCTCGGATACGGCCGAGTTTCAGGCGGCGCGATGGATGCCGTGCGCCCTGAACCCGCCTTACAACCGGCCGAGCAGCTTGTCGCGAATCAGGCCGGCGCGTCGGGCGATCAAGGCGCGGCGCTGCCGGAATGTTCGCAGGAATCGCAGCCAGCGCTGTTCGTGCTTGACAGTGATCACCGCGAGCCGCTTCCCGAAGCATTGCCGCAGGTAAAGCCGCCACAGGGTGGTGATGCCCTGGCTGCGGCTGAGCCCGCTGATTCCCAACAGCTTCCACAGTGCCACGATGCGCATGATGCGGCCGTTTTCGATGCCGTGGCCGTCGTAGCGACGGTTGGTGGTGCGAACGGATTTCATGACTGCAGCAGGCGCACGATGTGCCGAAAGTAGTAGTAGATCCGAACCACCGGATCGAAGCGCAGCCGGGTCGGCGACAAGTCCCACAAGTTGCGATTGGCGCGCAGGATCTTGCGGGGAATCTTGTGCTCGCCGGCGAAGTCGTCCTGGTGCGAGCGGTGGCGCATGCGTTCGACCTCGACCGCCTTGGGAAACGCGATGCGCGATGTCAGCAGGTAGTTCATCCACGGCTTGAGGTGGTGCGCGCCGTAACCGGTAACGGCCATGGCCGCGCCGAATCGCGCGGCGGCGTCGAACACGCCCTGTCTCAGCGGTTCGTAGTACTCGTTCTGTTCGGCCTCGGCAACGGCGTCCGCATCTTGTTCGTCGCGCAGGACGGGCTCGACCTCGGCGTAGCGGCGACGGTAGCCCATGACGCTGGGGTGGGGCGCGCGGCAGGTTTCCTCGAACAGGTCCTTGACGGTTTCCACCAGCGACTCGGGAAAGGAGAAGCGAAGCCGATCGTAGACGAGTCCCTGCACGCGAGACTGGTGGTTGTCCCGGTAAGGCATCAGTCGGGACGCGCCGAACAACAGCCCGTGGACCCGCGGCTTGTGCAGGCGGTGATTGATCGCCTCGACCAGGAAATGCTGGATGGTTCCGAGCCAGCCGATGTCGACCAGCGCGACATCCGGATGATCGAAGAATCCTTCCTGGTTGAGGTAACTCTCCAGGCGTAGTTGTCCCGGGCGCGCCTGGCGACGCACCTCGTGCTGGAACTCGTCGTCGAGCAACAGTTCCTCGAACTTGCGGCGCAGGGCGGGCGTCACGCCCGGCGTGGCCGGACCGATCGGATCCTGCGCCGAGAGGTCGTGACGCTCGAGGTAGGGCAGCAGGGGTTCGAGATCGAGGCTGAACACTCGGCAAACATCGCGAAAATCCCTGTTGTTGCCAGGCAACAAGGCAGCGTTGGCCGCCAGGTTGGTCAACCCGGCCCGCGCGCAGGCGGCCTGGGCAACCGCGATCCGGCTGACGTACAGGTAACTGCTCTCGGGATAGTCCCCATCGGGCGCGAGGAACGGCAACAACTGGTCGAACACGCGCATCAACGTCCAACCTTCGCGCGAGCAGAAGTACAGTCGCGGCACGTCGTTCCGGCGGCAGTAGTCGAGCACCTGCATGCAGAAATAGCCGAGCACGGGACCGAGGAAGTTGTACCCGTCGGCATACAGCGCCGGCACGTCGGTGTTTTCTTCCTCGAGCGGGAGCATGAGTTGCTGCACGTAGCGACCCCGCAGCAGCGCGTCGGAGCGCGCCGCGGCGTACAGGCTGCGCGCGATGCCGAGCCGGTGCTTCTCGCCCAGGTCCCGCAGCACCAGTGAGCGGATACCGAATTCATCGGGACGAACGCCGTCCGATATCGGGTTGTCACCGACGTGGAGCCAGCGCGCGGGGTCGAGGCCGAAGCGTTCGGCCATCAAGGGCCATGCGCTGCCCGACGCCTTGGCCTTGAACGTGTCCGCCGAGGAAACGACGTCGTCGACGTACTCGTCCAGGTCCTTGTCGGCGACCAGTTGCTTCAGGTGTTCGGCCGGCAGGTAGATATCCGACACCAGGTACACGCGCTTGTCCCGGGCCTTGAGCGTTTCCAGCCAGGTGGCGAACTCGGTGCGCACCACGATCATGGCCGATTCCACGCGCAGTTCGAATCCGGCTACCTCCTCGAGAAAGTTTTCCGGGGGCGCCCCGTCGAAGACCTGCTCGATGAGCACGCTCATGAAGTCGTCGTATCGGGCCTCGTGGTCCGGGAAATTGCGGCCGTTGCGCTTTCGCTGGTCCTGCTCGATCTCGTTGCGCATCTCCCAGACCCGGTCGGCGGAGATGCGGATGCCCTGTTGCCCGGCGACGCTGGCGATGAAACGGGCGACCGGGCGCTTGACCTCGTCGGGATCGTGGATTCGCCTGACGAACAGGGTATCGAAGATGTCCAGGGACACGCAGTCGATCTCGTCCAGTCGGCGGTTCGCCGAGCGAACGAGTGCGTCGATGTCATAGTACGTTTCAACCGCCATGCCGCAACGACCGTTTCAATCTCGATAGCAGGCGCCGGGGAAGCTTGGGCGGCGCCGCAGCGGGGGCCGGCACGGATTCGCGGCGGGCAAGCTGACGGCGCACCTCGATCAGTTCGTGCTCAAGGGCAATGAGCCGATCGATGCCGGCGGCGGCGCGCGATCGGGTCTCGGGCGGGAGCGTCGCCAACAGGTACGTGCGTATCACCTCGCGATCCTGCTCGCGACCCACTACCGCGGCTTCGCTCAGGGTGTTGCCGGCGTGAATCCGGTAGCGCAACAGGCGCCTGTCGTGGAGATACCGAGCGTCGTCACCCGATGCCTGCAGCAGCCGAAACACGTAGTCGTAGTCGTGCAGGTAGCGAATGGGCGCGAACCGGCCGACCTGCTCGCACAGTTCACGGGTCATGAAGACGTTCGACGTGCTGACCATGAAGTTGCCGTGCAGGAACCCGCGATACAAGTCGTTTTCCTGGAAATAGAAATCCCGGTTGCCTCGATGCCAGTCGTTCCAGGGGTGCGGCGTGTCGGCGAGGCTGTTGCCGGCGTCGTCGATCGGTTCGACGTCGGTGAATACGAAGCGCGCGCCGGCCCGGCACTCGTCGAGGAGTGTCTGCAGGCGCGTGGGCGTGTAGAGGTCGTCGGAGTTGAGAATCGCGATGTATCGTCCCCTGGACAGCGCGATGCCGTTATTCAGGGCGTTGTAGGCGTCCTGGTTTTGCTGGTGGTGGTAGTGAATCCGCCCGTCGTCGAAACCGGCGATGACCTCGGCAGTCGCGTCTGTCGATCCGTCGTCGACGATGACCAGTTCGAAATCGTCGAGCGTCTGTTTCAGCACGCTGTCGATGGTGTCGGCGATAAACCGCTCGTGGTTGTATGCCGGCATGACGACCGAGACGGCTGGAACTGGCATGGACGTAACCGGGTACGGGTCAATCAACGGGGTGCGCGCTCGCCGCGGCCGCGCGCCCGCCCCGCGGCGGCGCCGGTCCCGTCGCGCATCCCGGGACGGTAACAGGAAAAAATTCTTTATGTTTCGGGCGAATCCGAACGATCGGCTATACTATCCGATCCGGTTAATCTTGTCAGGACGTGGCCCTCCCCAGATGTCGATCTCGGTGCATCCGCACATCACGCGGCGATGTTCCCCGACCCCTTGCGCGTCGGGGGCGGCTTGAGCCAATCCTGGATCCGGACACATCCAATTTTGGCGCTGGCCGGCATCGCGGCCAGCGTCGCCCTGTCGTTGTGGGCGTTGTACATCGACGACATCATCAACAATGACGGCGTCTATTACATACTTACCGCCGAGTACATCGCGGCCGGAGAATGGTCCAACGCGTTGGCGGTGTTCAAGTGGCCGGCGTATTCCTACCTGATTTTCCTCGTCCAGCATCTGCCCGGCGTGGATTTCGAGACGGCCGCGCGCGCCGTGACGACCGCCGGGTTCACCTTGGCGGTGCTGGGATTCGTCTCGGCGGTGCATGCCCTGGGGGGGCGGGGCCGAATCCTGTACCTGGCGATGGTCGTGGCGCTGGTCTATCCCGGCATCAACGAGTCGCGCGCCTACCTGGTCCGCGATGCGCTATTCCTGGCCTTGTACCTGTTCGCGCTTGCGGGCCTGTTTCGCTACGTCGCCACCCATCGGGCCCGCCAACTCGTCCTGTCGGCGATTTGCCTCTTGCTGGCGGCCCTTTTCCGGGTCGAGGCGCTGATGATCGCGCTCTTGCTGCCGGCCCTGGCGGCGCTGCGCGAGACGCGCGGCCGTACCGCCCTGGCGACCCTCGTCGGCTATATCCTCGTGGCGGTGCCGGCGCTGGCGTTGTTCTACGGCTGGTGGATATTTCGACCCGAGGACGGAGATGCCGCCTGGATGGGCCTGGAAGAACCGTGGGCCGTGTTCGGCCCGGCCATGGACCAGGTTTTCGCGGAGTTTCAGGGCCACCTGGCGTCGGCCGGATTGGCGAACGACGCCGCCGGCGTCCTCTCGGGCGTGGGACTGGTGGCCTGGCTCGTGGTGCGCGAGACGGTGGAAGCCGTGTCGGTGCCTTTCGGTCTCCTGCTCCTCGTCGAGGCGGTTCGCGGTCGCATGTTCGAGTCGTTCTCGCGTCCCCAGCGGCGCCTGATTGGCTGGGTGATCGTGCTGCACCTGGTCGCGCTGTTCGTTTTCGCGGCGGCAAAGTTCTTTCTCGCCCCCCGCTACCCGGTGGCGCTGGCGACCACTTTGGTGCTGGCGGTGCCGTTCATTCTCGACCGCTACCTGCGAACCGTGACGGGCTGGCCGTCGAGGCTTCGCCGGGGGGCGGCCGGCGCGGGTCTCGCCCTGTTGTTGCTGTTGAACGGGTTCGAGGGGGTCGACAATTTCACCGACAAGCACTACCTACGCGAGGCCGCGCTGTGGTTGCGCGAACATGCGCCGCCGGACTACCGCCTGGCTTCAAACGATCTCAAGCTCGCCTACTACGCCGGTCGTTACAGGGAGAAATGGGTCGTGTTTCGCGAGTCGGACGAATTTCGCGAATTCCTGGTGACCGACCAGTGGAAATGGAAGGACTACGTGGCCGTCAACCTGCGCCGCAAGGAACCGGAGCTGGAATCGCTGGTCATGCGGAACCTGGCGCAGGAGCCGATTCGCCGGTTCGAGAGCCCGAACGGCGATCGGCTGCTCGTTTTCTACACGGGTGACGACTGAACGCTCGCGGGCGTGACTGAAACGGCCCGTTGGTATAAAGTTGCCGATGCGCGCCCACAGGAGGCGCGCTTTCGCGTGGTGCGCCGGCAGTATTCGAAACCCGGGCATCCCACCGACAGATCACCAGGTTAGCTTCAGTGATGTCCGGCAGAACACTCAGAACATTGCTCGCCACGGCCGTTGCGGGCCTTTTCGTCGTGCCCGTTTACGCGGGAAGCCCGATCACCGCCACGCTCGACACGGGTCTGGACAACGACCAGATGACCAACGTGCGAGTGCCCGGCTTCGATTTCGTCGACAACGACGCCGATACCAACGACCGGTCACCGGAAAGTCACGGCACGTTCCAGGCGCTCATCTTCAACCAGAGCGCCCCGACCCTTCGCTACATGCCGCTTCGGACGTACTTCGGCAATGGTGACCCGATGGTCCTGTCGCGCGGACAGGCCGCGATCGATTTCGCCTTGCAGAATCCGGACGTCAAGGTGTTGATGATAAACCGCCTGCAGCCCATCGACGGCGGGCGGCTGCTGCGCGCGGCCAATAACGACGTGGTGGTCCTGATCAATGCCGGCAACAACGGCGCATCGAATCCCCAGGGCAGCGCGACCCTAATACCCGGGCTCGGCGGCAGGGGGCTGATCGTCGGCGGCCACGATGCCTCGGGGCAGATCGCCAGCGAAAGCAACCGCGCCGGCTCCTTCGCGGAGCACTTCATCACCGCTCGGCATGACACCTCCGGCACCAGTATAGAAGGTACGTCATTCGCCATGCCCCGGGTGGCGGCCGCCGCCGCCCGCGTGAAGGCTCGCGATCCGCACCTCACGCCACTGCAGGTGGTCGAGATCCTCAAGCGCACCGCCATCGACGCCGGTGCCCCCGGCGTGGATTCGGTGTACGGCTACGGCCTGCTCAACCGGGACGCCGCTTTCGAGGCCGTGGGCCAGATCGAGGTGCCCAGCGATGGCGGTGGTGGTGGCGGTTCTTCCTCCTCCAGCGGCGCCGCCGCGGCCGGTGCGCTGGTTATCGGTGGAGGACTGTATGCCTTGTTCAAACGTAACCAGGGACTCAAGCGCACGCTGATCCTCGACGAGTACGGTCGCAGTTTCTGGATGGACAT
>JAUIEZ010000116.1 GCA_030429665.1 Gammaproteobacteria bacterium
TACCGTTTTCGTAAGCTCCTCTATGAAGAGCGGGACGCCGTCAGTGCGATCAAGAATCTGGTCGAGCACGGCATCGGGTAACGCTTTACCTCCGGTTACTTGCTCACAAAGTCGCTTGCCTTCGGCTCGGCTAAGGCGGTTTAACGAGTGATGAGTAACATGTCCATAGTCTGGCCACGGCGACGCGAACTCCGGACGATGGGTAATAAGCATCATCGCGGACAGATTCTGGATACGTCCAATCAGCGTGCCGAGTGTTTCAAGCGTCGATGCGTCGCACCAATGCACGTCTTCAACAATAAGAAGCGTTGGCTCTCGACGGGCCGCACATTCTATAAGTGCAACCAGCATTTCGATGGTCTCGAGCTTTTGTCGCTGCGGAGTGATCGAAATCGGCGGATAACGATCTCCTGGTAGCGACAGTAACGCGGCGAGTAGCGACGCAGCACGGCTGTCGTCTACCTCAACGCGAGACAGAAATCGATCCAGCTTGTCCAGTTTCACCGATTCGGTGTCGTCCGTCGTGATGTCGGCGCTGTGCTGGATTTGCTCGATGAAAGGCGAGAACGCCGTTTCCGTCCCATAGGGTGAGCACTGGTAGCGCAAGAGCGAAAATTGTTCCTGTATCAAATGTTCTCGAAACTCACGCAGTATGCGGCTCTTACCAACCCCGGCTTCGCCGGACAACAGTACGAGTTGACCGTCTTCCTCCTTCGCCTGACTCCACCGCTCCACCAGCAGTTGCAGCTCACTCTGTCTGCCGACAAATGTTGACAGCCCTCGACTGGTCGCCGCATCGAATCGGCTGGCAAGTCGGACCGATTGGGCCTGATACGCCCGGACTGGCTCGCGTAGCCCTTTTACGTACTGTGGTTCCAATGCCACCAGTTCGAACCTCCCTTCAACGAGGTTCTTCGTCGACTCCGCAATAACTACGCCGTTTGGATTCGCCAGGCCTTGAAGACGTGCCGCGAGATTTGGCGTCTCTCCCAACACCACCCGTTCTTCGGATGCCCCTTCTCCCACGATGTCTCCAGCGACGACGGGCCCGGTTGCGATTCCAACGCGAACCTTCAACTCGTTGTCCCTTTCCGCCGACTTGCATGACACTGCCTTCACGATGTCCAGTCCCGCGTAAACCGACCGTTCCGCATCATCCTCGTGAGCAACCGGATAGCCGAAATACACCAGTAAACCGTCTCCCATGTAGCGGGCTATGTAGCCGCCGTAACGCTCGATCGCCCCGCGTGCCGCATCCTGGTACGTGGCAAGTAACTGCCGATAGGCTTCCAGTTCGAGTTTCTCCGACAATGCCGTCGATCCGGCCAAATCACAGAACATGACTGACAACTGACGACGTTCGGCATCGCCGGCGACGATCTCCTTTGGTGAAGGCGTCGATACGGAAGATGCCGGAGAATCGGCCTCTGGCGTTGACGAGGCATACGCTGCTGCCGCTTTCAATATGGTCATGCGGTGGCCGACCACATGTACGCCGATCTCTTTCAATATCGCATGGTCAAGATCCGGCAGATGTTCCAGGCCGATGGCATTTTCCTCAAACGGCTTTACATACTGCCCAAGGTCAAGTCCTTTCAACCAACTGGCTACGGCGTCAGACATGACAATAGTCGGCGATTGCGTCAGCGAGTATTCTACCCGAATCCCTGTTTCTCACGGGACTACTGTCACACACGTATAGACCGCCGGATTTCCTTCTCTTCTTGGTGCCGGCGCACAATCCATCGTTCTCAACTACGGACGAGATCTTCCACACGGGCCCCAATAGAAACCCGATGCGATCTGCCAAATGATCCGACCCTTCGGCCAGCTCCTGAATCAACTCGACGATCCGCCGTCGCGCATCAGGCCTGACACAGATTTTTAACATCGCCGAGAAAAATACCGTAGACCCGATCGACAGAAAAAAGTTGAACAGCACTGCCTCCGTCGAACGACGGCATCGCGATTTCCTATCCGAAAACCACGTGTAATCCCCCCATTCATAATCGTATCTGGAAGTAGACATCAGACTGCCTGCGTCAACTTCTGATTCGGGGTGATACCTCTCAGTCCCATATTGGGCCGTTCGTGATTGTAGCGCCAGAGCCACTCGGTCGCCGTGCTCTGGGCATGGTCGATCGAGTCGAACAGATGCTCGTCCAGCCATTCGTGTCGCACGGTGCGGTTGAACCGTTCGATGTACGCGTTCTGTGTCGGCTTGCCGGGCTGGATGAACACCAGCTCGATACCACGGCGCTCGGCCCAGGTCTGAAACTCGGCACTGCACATCTCGCTGCCGTTGTCGCTTCGAATCGCGCGTGGCACACCGCGCCATTCGATGATCTGCTCAAGCGAGCGGATGATTCGGGGCCCTGGCAAACTGAAGTCCACCTCGATGCCCAGGCCTTCACGATTGTAGTCGTCGAGAACGTTGAACGTGCGAAATGCCCTGCCATCGGCCAATGCATCGTGCATGAAGTCGATAGACCACACCATGTTGACCTGGCGTGGCACATCCAGTGGGTCCGGCTGTTGCCGCTTCAATCGGCGCCGCGGCTTGATCCGTAGATTCAGTTCAAGCTCCCGATAGATACGATAAACCCGCTTGTGGTTGTATCTCATCCCCTTCACGTTGCGAAGATACAGGTAACACAGGCCAAAGCCCCAGCGCCGATTCGCCCAGGTCAACCGCAGCAACCAATCCGCGATCAGCGCATTGTCGCCATCGAGTTTCGCCCGGTAGCGATAGCAGGTCTGCGAGATCCCGAACGCCTGACAGACCATCCGGATCGATACCCCGTGTTCCTTTACTGCCCGCTGCGCCATCTCCTTCCGTCGAGATGGCCTTACCACTTTTTTTCGAGGGCCTCGGAAACGATCTCGGCCTTGAGCTTCTCCTCGGCGTACATCTTCTTCAGGCGCGCGTTCTCCTCCTCGAGTTCCTTGAGCCGTTTCATGCTCGAAACGTCCATGCCGCCATACTTCGCGCGCCACTTGTAAAAGCTCGCGCTGCTCATGCCATGCTTGCGGCACAGCTCCGGGACCGGCACGCCGGCCTCCGATTCCTTAAGTATCTGGAAAATCTGCGTTTCCGTGTACCGTGACTTCTTCATCTGTAGAAACTCCCGTTGAGTGGAAAATTCTACTTCCTTCCACGATCATTTTCCGGGGGGATTACACACGCAAAAGCCGATTTTCACGATTGCCATCAATCCGCCTTCGTATCGACAACCGATGCGACACAACCGGCTTCAACAGATCCATATTATTAAAAGTATTTTAACTAACGGTTAATAATCCATTGACATACCATGAAGAACAGATGAATACGTACCAACAATCGGGTTGTCGTTGCCGATCATCTGGTCTTCGTTGACATCCTGATACTCGAGTCGCGAGACTTGCACTCGGTAAATGGGTTACGCGAATCGCGGTATTCTCTATAAACAATCCGCCTTTCTTCTCATTTTCGGCCTCAACAATGTTCGAGGCAGGACCATCTGTCATCAAGGACTACGATAGATACTCTCTATTCGTACTTAAACGCTGAAATATTCTTTCTCAATTCGATTTACGACAATTCTAAATATATATTGGCACTCAACATGACTTCAAAAAATACCAGCTTGATCACCTGGTCTGCCGCATGCCTGTTGTTATCTATTCCCGGCCTTGCGCTCTCGGCCGCCTACACCTATGAATTGAGCCAGACTCAACCCTGGACTGAAGGCGGCACATCGGAAACCAACACCGAATATGTTAACGTGCGGACGTACGTACCGGGCAGCAAGTCGCTTACTTATAACACAATCCCTATATACACACCGACCTACACGAGCGAATCGAACTCGGTGGGCGACATCGTCGGTTCCGTATATCAAGTATACGGAAGCGGCACGACAGCATTCGTGAAACCATACGACCTTCCCAAAAGAACGGTGGTTTATCCTGCGACCCAAATCCTGCATACCGAACTCCTTGCAATTAACGATAGTCGTTTAGCGATCGGCAACTATAATGTTCTGGGCGGTCACGCGGCAGGCCGCGGCTTCATCTACGACGTTATCTTCGATCAATACACCGAGTTGGTAGCGCCCAATACGGTATGGACCGATCTAAACGATATAAACAACAACGGCCAGATCGTTGGAACCAGCATCAACGCTGACGGAGCCGTTCGCAAAGGCTTCGTTTACGACTGCGAGAACGGATTTCAGACCATTGACGTTCCGGGTTCGTCATGGACCGTGCCCCGGAAGATCGACGACGAAGGTAATGTATACGGCACCGTGAGCGGGATAGCCGAAACCACGTACTTTATAGCCAGACCTGATGCATCCAGCGTCTATATTTCCTGTTCGCTAGTTCCTCGAGACGACATAGCTACGCCAATCTATTTTAATGGCAACATGAGTTTCGAATTAAGCGGCGACTACGCCCTGGGCGTAAAGATCGCCGACTTCGACGGCAGGGGCGTGAATGATTTCCTGATCTATCATGAGCCCGGCAAGACGATACTTTATCTCGGCGAAGAAAAATACAATGAGAAGATCAAGTATTCTGGCGACGAATTCAATACTCTTGCAGAATCGGTGGACCTCGAAACGGCGTGGGATTTTAACAATGACGGGTACGTTGACAAGGTGGAGAATAACGGCTTCAGCAATCATTTATTTTTTTCGAAGGGTGACGGCAGTTTCTATTATGTCCCCCAGGAATTGCCATCGGGCACTCTGTATTTTGGCGACATGAATGCTGACGGCTTGATTGATTTCACGTCATTCAGCGGCGGTTACGCATCGATTACATATCAATCAGTTCAACCTGAGGAGATCCCGCTTCCGGATACCGATCCCGCACCGGACTCCGTACCGGAATCAGCATCAATCGACGAAGCCCCTGCAATCGACCCCAATGCGAAAAAGGTCGAAAGAACCGCAACGATAGTCGAAGTTCACGACACGAACTTACTACTGTCTTCCGGCGAGGTGCTTTGGATCAACTCGGACACCGTAGTCAAGTACAACGATACGTCGGGATTCAAGCCTGGGCAGAAGTTGGAATTCAAGGCATGGAAGAACCCTGGCGACATCTTGATTGGAATGAAAATAGAAGTAATATAAATCTTCGTTCCGAGCAGTCGACCGATAGAGGTCATATCCCGGTATTTCGCCTAAAACAGAATTTTCCACTATCGGGAGTTCACGTTCGTTCCAGGACACGCATCCGCCATATTCAAGGAAATGGCGGATGCGTAATTTTTCGAAGATTGGAAACAGATCCGATAAACGGAATAGATCCTGCTGCGATTTCGGAGATTGTCGGCGTCGGAATCGAGCTTGGTTTTATGTATGGTTAGCGAGGTAATGGATGCTAAGGGTCAATACCACCAGCGAACTGATGCTTCTAATGTGATTCCAGCGTGTCCAGCGACGGAAGTAGTACGCCCATCCATTCGCTTTTGCGGTGTTGCCGCCATTCACTTGTGCCAATCGTTTGTTGAGGGGGACGTTGAACCCTGCAGTGCACACGAACATGCCGGCGATGTAGATCATGCCGGCGGCAAACAGTAACCAACGGCCGGCAAGATCAGGATCTAGTACCGCGATCGCGGCAAGGACGAGGTAAAGCAACGTCGATCCGAAGAACGGGACCATGAACCAGGAGCGCAGGATGACCTTGTTTATGACATTCATCGTCTCTACCGCTTGCGTCGCACCAAGCTGATCGAGTGAGCGCATGATAAAACTTGAGAATGCGAAGTAGACTCCGGCCATGAGGCCGGCGCAAATCGTTGCCACAGTGAGACCGAGCGCGATAATCGAATCGTACATCACGTCACCTCCCCGACCGCGTCCGACGAATTGTCAGGACCGCCAGGCACGCCAGGCCGGCGATACCTTCAAACGCAGCCGCTTGAACCAGGCCCGTGGCGGGCATGCCGTCTAGCGCCATACTCGCGAAACGCGAGATCGCATATGAAAGGTAAATCAAGGTCGCCAACGCAAGTGCCGTGTCGACCTGTTTTCGAACGAAGATTGCACCGATCATGAATGCACCGGCCGCGAACAAGAGTCCAGCCGGCGCCTTGAGCTCGTTAAGCAGGCTCACGTTCGTGCCGAGTTCGATATTGTTCGACGCGTAGAAATCGTTCGGCGACGCCAGGATAAACGTAGCGACCACGATCAATAGTCCCCCTGACACAAGCAGGAACGCCTTCTGGGCCCCAGACAGTATCGTCTTCATTCCGGTTCTCCGCTAATGTGGATAATGGTTGAAACGGGTTTATCCGTGCTGCACCAGGCCGCTGCGCTGCCACGCACCGGTGGCTACGACTTTTCGCAGAAACTCGCCGAAGTCAGTTGCCGGTCGACCAAGCGCCTCTTCGACACCCGTGGTCGGATTGGCGTTGCGGCCATCGAGCACGACAGTGAAAAGTTCGCGCATTAACCACAACGCCTCCCCCGACACACCTTCATCGCGAAGCACATTGGTGAATTCGTCGATACCGATTCGGGTAAACTTGACCGGGTATCCCACCGCTTCCGATATTTCCGAGACACATTGCGCGAAGGTCAGCGCGCGTGGCCCGCTGACTTCAAACAACCGGTTGCGTAACGCCGGACGTGTCAACGACGCGACCACGACGTCGGCGATGTCGTCAACATCGATAAAGGGCTCCGCGATATCGCCAACCGGCAGCATCAGCTCGCCGCCCAGAATACCCTCGACCATGAATCCTTCGCTGAAGTTCTGCATGAACCAACTGGCACGGACCACGTTCCAGTCGAGTCCACTGTTCACCAGGACGTCTTCGGCACGTTCGGCGCCCTGCTCACCACGACCGGAGAGCAACACGAGATGACGCAGACCAACGTTCCTGGCCACGGCAGTAAAATCGCGAATCGTTTGCTCGGCCGACGGGATCGCGAGATCGGGGTAAAAGGTGACGTAGCCCGATTTCGTCCCTTCCAGCGCGGCGCGCCACGTGGCCGGGTCCTCCCAGTCAAAGACCCGAGAAGTGGACCGCGAAACGGCACGGGTCGCATAACCCAACGTCTGAAGCTGCCGCTCGACACGCCGCCCGGTCTTGCCGTTTTTACCGATGATCAGAATGGGAGAACCTTTCATGCTTTTGGACTCCTGTTTCGGGGTTGTCTTTGGATCAACAGGCCTTTACCTGCCGACGAGGGGCATTCTGGCGCGGCACGACTGGATCTTAAATCACAAATAGTCTATATTTATTGCCTAATCGTCTATCCGGCCGTTGAATGGCTTGAGCACCCCCCAATACACCGCGCCACGTACCGATCCGGAACTGCCTACAAGTGCCGATCCACTCGGAGAGGTCTTGCAGTTGCTTCAATTGACAGGCGTTCTTTACTGCAACGCGCAACTCACGGATCCCTGGGGCATCGAAATACCGCGAATTCCCGGCGTCATGAACGTGGAAGTCGTGACATCGGGACATTGCTGGATCGAAATCGAGGGCCAGGCGCCGGTATTCATGCCCCAGGGCAGCCTGGTTCTGATTCCAAGAGGCAATCGGCACAAGTTGCGCGGAAACCCGGGGGACAACACCACCCGGCTCGAAGACGTACCAGTGGAGCGAATCGGAGACCGCTTCGAGAACATGCGCTTCGGAGGCGGCGGGCGACTCACCCAGGTGACCTATTACGGTGTGCGGTTCGATCCGTACCTTGCGGATCGACTGATCCGATTACTGCCGGAAATGCTGCACCTACGCACGCATGTGGACGATGGCAGTTGGTTGCAGAGCACGATTCGTTTCATTGCACAGGAAGCACGGCAGCGTCTGCCCGGAAGCGAAACCGTAATCACGCGGCTGGCGGATGTTCTCGTCATCCAGGCGATCCGCGCCTGGATCGAGAGCGCGCGCGAGGAAGAGCACGGCTGGATTGTCGCGCTGCACGATCGTCAGATCGGCAAGGCGTTGTCGCTGATGCATCGACAACCCGAACGCGATTGGCGCGTGGACACCCTCGCGCGCGAAATCGGCATGTCGCGATCCGGATTCTCGGCTCGTTTCACGGCGTTGGTGGGTGAACCGGTGCTGCAGTATCTCACCGGGTTGCGCATGCAGCTTGCGCACCGCGAGTTGCTCGAGACATCGGACACGCTCGCCAGGATTGCCGAGCGCGTCGGCTACCAGTCGGAACCCGCGTTCAATCGCGCCTTCAAACGCGTGGTGGGTATACCGCCGGGCGCGGTACGCACACGGCAGGCGCATCACGACCCCGGAGACATTTCTCCCGGGTGACTTGTCGACTCACGTCTACGCCGACCCTTTCGCGCATGGTGCGAGACGCGTAACGCGCTAATGCCTGGCAAGACAAATCCTAAGTCGCCCCATCGCCAGAAGACGCGGACGATCGTGCAAGCACCGCCGAGTTGATTAGACGGGCGAATCTACCATTCAGTCGAGCCAATCGCGCTGGCGGGTGGAACGTGCTCCTCGCACCTTCCGGCAATAGGGATTTTCGCTATTTCGTTTGCCCTCGACAAAAAATGGTGTTTTGATTCCACTTGCACAATATACCTGGTCGCGCGCCACCGTCGACGGTCGCGGTCTAAGAGTGTGGCAACAGACTACACGGACCAGGGCGTACCGGTATCGGAGGGCATCGCCATGTCGATTAAAGTTGGCACGTTCAATCTCAACAATCTCTTCTCGCGTTTCAACTTTCAAGGTGCCGTCGACGCGATCCAGGACACTCAAGGCGCGGCCGGTTCGATCACGATCCGTTACGAGTTCACGGACCCATCGAGCTTTCGCATTCGCACCTTCCTTGGCAAGTTGGTCAAGGCAAAGGACATTCGCGATACGGAGGCTATATCAAACCGCATCCTGACTATGGATCTCGACGTTTTGGCAGTCCAGGAAGTCGAGAATATCGAGATCCTTAAAGAGTTCAACCGGGATAATCTAGGTAACATCTATCCCCATCAGGTGTTGATCGAGGGAAACGACCCAAGGTTCATCGACGTTGGAATCCTGTCGAAATTGCCCATCGGGGCCGTAACGTCCTGGCAAACCGCGGTTCACAACGATCTTCCGAACCAGCGCGTTTTTGGGCGTGACCTTCTAGAGGTGGAAATCTTCAACGCCGCCCGCACGAAAAAGCTCTTAACCTTGTACAACAACCACCTCAAGAGCCAGTTCGTCCCGTTCGACGAGGATCCCGTCCAGGGAAAGAGGAACGCGGATGCGAGGCGCAAGCGTCAGGCCGAGACCATTGCTCGCATTGTCGCCTCGCGCACGCGTCCTGACAGTCGTTACGTGCTCCTGGGCGACTTCAACGACACACCCAACGCGCCGACACTCGCGCCAATGCAATCCATCGAAGGCGCCGCGCTTGCGAACGCATTGACGAACCCCACCGAGACACGGCCACCGAAGGCCGACAACCCCCCTGCTCCTCTAAATGGTTCATGGACCCACCGGTTCAAGCCATCGGGCGAACCGGCGAGGTACGAGTTGTTTGATCAGATCTGGTTAAGCCCTAAATTGGCGGAGCGCGACCGCGACGCGTTTATCGATCGCAGGACCAAGCACGGGGGGGATGGAAGCGACCACGACCCTGCCTGGATCGAAATCGACATTTGAGGCTCGCCGACTTTTCGGCACTCGCAAGACGAAACTATTCGAATACCCCGAGCAGATGAAAAAACGCTCTCTTGATACGATCGATATACGCATCCTGGACGCAATACAGAAACATGGTCGCCTCAGCAAGACCAGGCTGGCCGAGATGGTTAATTTGTCGCCTACGCCTTGTTGGGTGCGACTGAAAAAGTTGAAGGCAGCCGGCCTGATACGCGGATATCGCTCGGAGATAGCACTCGATCGCATCGTCGATTTTACTCGGGTCATCGTGACCGTCGCCCTGTCTCACCATCGCAAGTCCGACTTCGATCGCTTCGAGTCTCGTATCAGGGAACTCAACGAGGTGACCGAATGCGTCTCGACGGGTGGCGGCATGGACTACGTCCTGACGGTGTTCAGCCCGAGTCTGGCGGATTTTCAGCAATTGATGAATTCGCTGCTTGCCGATGATTTCGGGATCGAGCGCTACATGACGTACATTGTCACGCGCGACATCAAGTCCGAGCCGCCCGATCTCGTTCGATTGATGTCGAAGTCCGACGCGTAACCCTTCCCGCCCATTCGGTCTGCGAGACATCCGAGAAGAGTCCAATCAGTCTTCAAAGCCTGTTTCTTCAGTCCGAAACCGGACCATCGTGAATGCTAAGTTGTCGACCGTTTGAACGAATAACCGGCTTGTCATCCGTCGATCAACATTGGCAATCAACATGGCGCATCCGAATGAGTTCGGGTTCGGCACCCAGATCCGAAAATCTCCCTACTTCGACGCAACCGTCCGATGGGGCGCCCGTGCATTCTCCGTCTACAATCACATGTACATTCCGCGCGATTTCGGAGATCCCGTAGAGAATTTCTGGAACCTCGTCAACGACGCAATCCTTTGCGATGTCGCCGTCGAACGACAGGTGGAAGTTACCGGTCCGGACGCCGCAAGGTTCGTTCAGATGCTGACGCCGCGCGACCTCGCCAACCTGTCCGTAGGCCAGTGCAAGTACATCCTGATCACGAATGCCGATGGGGGCGTTCTCAACGACCCGGTACTCCTGAGGCTGGGAGAAAACCACTTCTGGATATCCATCGCCGATAGCGATGTCCTGCTCTGGGCCCAAGGGGTATGCGTGCATTCGGGCATGAACGTCGCCATCAGGGAACCCGACGTGTCGCCGCTTCAACTCCAGGGTCCGAAATCGGGCGACGTTATGAAAGCGTTGTTCGGCGAGGGCATCTCCGATCTACGCTACTACTGGCTGCGCGAACTGGACCTGGACGGCATCCCGCTGATCGTTTCGCGGACCGGTTGGTCCAGCGAACTCGGCTACGAGATCTACCTGCGAGACGGATCCCGGGGCAACGGATTGTGGGAAAAGATCATGGCTGCAGGCATTCGGTGTGGCCTGAAGCCCGGCCATACGTCGACCATCCGCCGTATCGAGGGCGGCATGCTCTCGTACCATGCCGATATGGATATCAATACGAACCCATACGAACTGGGCATGGATCGGCTGGTTAACCTCGACATGAAAGCCGACTTCATAGGCAAGGAAGCACTGCAGCGAATTCGCGACAACGGGATTACCCGCAAGCAAGTCGGCTTGCAAATTGATGGTATACCGCTGACCGGTCCCAACACCAGTTTCTGGCCCATCAACTTCGATGGCGAAACAGTCGGCAAGGTGACGTCCGCCGTCTATTCGCCACGCCTCGAGCAAAACATTGCATTGGCAATGCTTTCAGTCGGTTGCGCCGAAACGGGTTCGCAGGTTGAAGTCGTCATGCCTCACGGGACGGCTCACGCCACGATCGTCGAGAAGCCGTTCTTCGATCCCAAAAAGAACCTTGCAGTCGCTTGAATCTCAACCCTAACCGGAACTTGGGCAATGTCTGATCTTTCCGTCGAACTGCGCTGGGACCGAACCGAAGGCGATCTACTCCCGGACAATTACTCGGGCGCGCATAGCGTTCGCTACAACGACAACTGTGAAATCCGGGTAGACGCCGCCCCCGACTGGGGTGGTAATCCGAGCTATACGAATCCCGAACAGGCCCTGGCGGCATCGGTATCCAGTTGCCACATGCTCACATTCCTTGCCCTGGCCGCGAAAGCCAAATGGCCTGTCACGAAATTCCAGGATCGCGCTGTCGCCCACCTCGGCAAGAACGCCAAGGGCCGGATGTGCGTTACGCGGATCGACCTGCATCCCGTGGTGGAGTTCGACGATGGTTTTTCGGTTGCTGAAGCCGAGATGGAAAAGATGCATGAACGGGCGCATCGCTTCTGTTTCATTGCGAACTCGCTGTCCGACGAGGTCGAAATCAGCATCTCGTATTGACCACCCCCGAAACGAACCGCTGAACAAGGATTTTCGGCCGAGCGAATTAACAACGCCCTGCGAGCGCCAAGATCTCGTTTCAAAAGAGGAATGACAATTCGATTCGGTGTCGTGTGTTCACTCTATGAACACACGACCAACCTGTGGAATGGTGCAGCAGAGTTAGCACGCCCGGCAGGAATACCCGACGCCCGGGGCAGACCAACAACGCCGAACCCGGCCCGGAGCTCCGTAGCTTGAGGCCACTAATCTCCTGGGTGCAGGCCGGCGAATTGACCGAAATCGCCGGCGACTTCGCACTCGGCGACGCCGAGGATCTGCTCCCGCGCCCGGTCCGGTGCAGCGCGAACACGTTTGTCCTGCGGGTGCGCGGTGAGAGCATGGAACCCAAGTTCCACGACGGCGAGCTCATCTTCGTGGATCCCCAGGTCGCCCCGGTCAGCGGCCGCTACGTCGTGGTTCGTTTGGAAGACTCCCAGGAAGCGACCTTCAAGCAGCTGATCATCGAAGAAGGCCATCAGTACTTGAAGGCGCTGAATCCGGACTGGCCGAACCGGATTGAACCGCCCCGGGATTCCCGGAGACTCCAACATTTGAGAGACTGGAGTCATGAGCAAGTCAACGAGATATTCTCCCGAGTTTCGGGAACGTGGTGTTCGCCTGGTGTTGGAGCACCAAGGCGAGTACGAATCGCAATGGGCGGCCATGGAGTCTATTTCAGCGAAGATCGGCTGCACGGCGGAGACGTTGCGCAAATGGGTTCGCCAGGCTGAGCGTGACCAAGGCATCCGTGCAGGGCTCACGAGTTCCGAGCGTGAGCGTCTCAGGTCGCTGGAGCGCGAGAATCGGGAGCTGAAGCGCGCCAATGAGATTTTGCGCAAGGCGTCGGCTTTTTTCGCCCAGGCGGAGCTCGACCGCCGCGGCAAGTGATGATGTCGTTTATCGACGATCATCGGGACGAATATGGGGTCGAGTCGATCTGCGCGCAGCTGCCGATCGCCCCGTCGACGTACTATGAGCACAAGGCTCGTGAGCGCGATCCTGCGAGATTGCCGGGGCGCATTGTCCGGGATCAGGAGCTCAAAGGAGAGATTGAGCGTGTCTACGATGAAAACTTTCAGGTATATGGCGCCGCCAAGGTGAGGCGGCAGCTGAATCGCGAATCGATTCCGGTTGCACGATGCACCGTGGAGCGCCTGATGGGCGATATGGGGCTTGCCGGAGCGATCCGAGGCTGCAGACGTTGGACGACGATCCCGGCCGAGGATTCGGCTCGTCCTGCCGACCTGGTGAACCGCGAGTTTACTGCAACGCGTCCCAACGAGCTCTGGGTTGCCGATTTCACCTATGTCGCCACGTGGTCGGGAGTGGTCTACGTAGCCTTTGTGATCGACGTCTACGCGCGCTTCATCGTTGGTTGGCGTGTCAGCCAGTCGATGCGAGCGGATCTGGTGCTGGACGCGCTGGAGCAGGCGCTGTGGTCTCGCAGGGATAGCGAGGGCGTCATTCATCATAGCGATCGCGGCAGTCAATACCTGTCGCTGCGCTATACCGACCGATTGGCCGATGCCGGAGCCAGGCCATCGGCAGGCAGTGTGGGCGATTCGTACGACAATGCCCTGGCGGAGACAGTAATCGGGTTGTTCAAGACAGAAGTGAACCGTCGACGTGGACCGTGGCGGGGAGTGGATCCGGTCGAATACGCGACGCTCGAGTGGGTCGATTGGTTCAACCATCGCCGGCTGTTGGAGTCGATCGGCAACGTACCGCCGGCGGAGTTGGAATCGGCGTATCATCGCCAAACGTTAGGGTCGGCCCTCGCGGCCTGACTCAAACAAAACGGTCTCCGGAGAAACCGGGGCGGTTCAGACAGCAGCAGCCGGAACTGGTTGGCCCACCAGCGATGACAGCTGGTGCGGTCGGCGAACAGGTCGAGCTGTTGCTCCTTGATGCGGTTTTCCATATCACCGCGGGTACAGTACAACCGGTCGTAGAGCCGCTGCGCCTCGCCCTTGAGGTTGGTGACGAGATACCGGGGGTTACGGCCCAGGGCGGTGACCTCGACCTTGGCGATGACCCGCCGCTCCCGGTCCCAACTGCCGGCCGCGTAGCGGAACTCGGTGAACCAGCGCACCGGCTCGCCGAGTGCCGCTCGATATCGCTCGGCGGCGGCCATCAACGGCTCGGTCCGTACCGCCAGGCGTTCGTTGCGGGCAATACCGACGATATAGCCCACGTCATGACGTTCACACCACCGCAGCA
>JAUIEZ010000117.1 GCA_030429665.1 Gammaproteobacteria bacterium
TCCCGAGTCGTCTTCCCGCGCCCTGCGCCGCGGCCGATCCAGTTCGGGCAGCAACTCGGGCTCGACTTCCGCCCGCTCGAGCGCGTGGCCGATGTACTCTTCGATATCCATCAGGTGGAACGCGTAGTCTTCGCAGGCGAAAGAGATTGCCTCGCCGCTGGCCCCCGCCCGCGCGGTGCGACCGATACGATGCACGTAGTCCTCGGCGTCCTGGGGCAGGTCGAAATTGAATACGTGGCTGACGTCGGGAATATGCAGGCCGCGCGCGGCGACATCGGTCGCCACGAGAATGTCGCAGCGGCCCTCGGTGAAGGCACGCAGGAGAGACTCGCGTTTTTTCTGTGGCACGTCACCGGTAAGCACCGATGCCGAGTGGCCGTTGGCGACCAGCCAATCGCCGACTTTTTCGGCGGCGTGCTTGGTATTGGTGAAGACCAGCGTGCGCCCCGGGTCCAGGCGGGAGAGCAGGCCGACCATGAGCGGAATTTTCTCGGCGTTGCTGGGGTAGTAAACGGTTTCCCGGATGTTTTCGGCGACCGCGCTGTCGGACTCTATGGTGATCGTGCGCGGGTCGTTCATGTGTTCGTAGGCAAGTTCCATCACGCGATGCGACAGCGTCGCCGAGAACAGCATGTTGAGTCGCGTCGAAGGCGGCGGCATGCGACGCAGGATGTAGCGCATGTCCTTGATGAATCCCAGGTCGAACATGCGGTCGGCCTCGTCCAGCACCACGACCTCGATGTGATCCAGGGTGTATACGCCCTGCTTCAAATAGTCGATCAGGCGTCCTGGAGTGCCGACCAGGATATCCGTGCCGTCGGCGATCGCCTGGCGTTGTTTTTCATAATCGGTGCCACCATATGCGAGGCTCAGACGCAGTGACGTATGGCGACCCAGGATTTTCGCGTCGTGATGGATCTGCACCGCGAGTTCCCGCGTCGGCGCGATCACGATCGCCCGGGGCGCGGATCGGCCCGGCGGGTTTTCACCGGCCTCGGGCGCTTCGGACGCGAGCAGCTGGTTGAACGTGGCCAGGAGAAAAGCCGCTGTCTTGCCGGTACCGGTCTGGGCCTGGCCGGCGACGTCCTCGCCGCGAAGGGCAACCGGCAGCGCCTCGGCCTGGATCGGCGTGCAGTAGGTGAAGCCGGCGTCGACGAGGCCGGCCTTGAGTGAATCGTGCAGGGCCAGTTCGTCGAATTTCAGGCTGCTCAAATGGGTTTGTTTCATCAATGTGTTACTGACTTGTCGGTAAATTGGCGGGCGCTTGCCGCCCGTCGAAATGGCGACGACAACCGCTGCGTTCAAGCATCCGGTACGTCGCGCTCACAGGGATTGCAATGAATTGGGGAATGCGGTGAAATCCGCTCCTGATTCCTCTCGGTCCCACCCGATCCCCCTGTCCCCCGCGGAGGCGAATGTTCCATGTCTGATCGAATCGTGCATGTAAGCGACGACACTTTTGAAGAGCAGGTGCTCAAGTCCGACAAACCCGTCCTCATCGACTACTGGGCGGAGTGGTGCGGGCCGTGCAAAATGATTGCACCCGTTCTGAACGAAATCGCGGACGAGTATGCCGATCGCGTCACCGTTGCAAAGCTGAATATCGACGAGAACCCGGAGACCCCCCCGAAATACGGAATCCGCGGTATCCCGACGCTGATGCTGTTCAAGGACGGAAACGTCGAGGCGACCAAGGTGGGAGCCGTATCGAAATCGCAGCTCACGGCATTCATCGACGGGAACCTTTAGGATTATACCACGGCGTGGCCGAGTACACTTGTCGGCCGCGCCTTTCTCAGTTATGATTTAAATTATATAAGATTCTCCGCTTCCTTCTTCCACTCTTTTCCAGCTTTTCTCGCGATCACCGGGCCACCCCCATGGCGCCGTTCATTTCATCGACCAAGCTCGTTTTTTGCCTACTATGTCCCTCAACCTGTCCGAACTGAAGAAAAAATCCGCGACCGAACTGGCGGACTTCGCGAAGAGCCTGAACCTGGAAAGCATCTCGCGGATGCGAAAGCAGGACCAGATCTTCGCCATTCTCAAGGCCCAGGCGCGCAAGGGCGAGAAGATCAAGGGAGAGGGGGTGATGGAGATCCTGCAGGACGGTTTCGGCTTCCTGCGCTCCACCTCGGCTTCCTACATGGCCGGTCCCGACGACATCTACGTTTCGCCGAGCCAGATTCGCCGCTTCGGCCTGCGCACCGGGGACACCGTGGCCGGGCTTATCCGCCCGCCCAAGGACTCGGAGCGTTACTTCGCCCTGCTCAAGGTCGAATCGATCAATTTTCAGTCACCCGAGGAGGCCAAGGAAAAGATCCTCTTCGAGAACCTGACGCCGCTGCACCCCGAGGAGCGCATCCGGCTTGAGCGGGAGAACGGCTCCACGGAGGATCTCACCGCCCGCGTGATTGACATGGTGGCGCCGCTCGGCAAGGGCCAGCGCGGCCTGATCGTTTCCAGCCCCAAGACCGGCAAGACGGTCATGCTGCAGCAAATCGCCCATTCGATCACCGCCGCATACCCGGACATCATGCTCATCGTTCTGCTCATCGACGAGCGGCCCGAGGAAGTGACCGAGATGGAGCGCTCGGTGCGCGGGGAAGTCGTTTCGTCCACGTTCGACGAGCCGGCGACTCGCCACGTCCAGGTCGCCGAGATGGTCATCGAGAAGGCCAAGCGGCTGGTCGAGCACAAGAAGGACGTGGTGATCCTGCTGGATTCCATCACGCGCCTGGCGCGCGCCTACAACACCGTCGCCCCGGCCTCGGGCAAGGTGCTCACCGGCGGTGTCGACGCGAACGCCCTGCAGCGACCCAAGCGGTTTTTCGGCGCCGCGCGAAATATCGAGGAGGGTGGCAGCCTGACCATTCTCGCCACCGCGCTGATCGAAACCGGCTCGAAGATGGACGACGTCATCTACGAGGAATTCAAGGGCACCGGCAACATGGAAATTCACCTCGACCGGCGCATCGCCGAGAAGCGGGTGTATCCCTCGATCATCATCAGCCGCTCCGGCACCCGCCGCGAAGAACTGCTTACCGACCCGGCCGAGTTGCAGAAAATCTGGCTGCTGCGCAAGTTACTGCATCCCATGGACGACGCCGACGCCATCGAGTTCCTGCTCGACAAGCTGCGCGCCACCAAGAACAACGCCGAGTTCTTCAAGTCCATGAATCGCTAGGCGCGTATCCGGATTCCCGACTATTTCGGCGCTCGGCGGGCGCCGGCGCCCTTGCCAATTCAGTACGATTTGAGTACCATCCGCCGTCCTCTGGGCCCCGGCGGCCCGCGCAAGAACGCGTACCGCCGTCCCTGAACCGTTCGACACGATTCCCCGGCTGCCCGGCCGGAGAACCAACCCGAGGATTCGTCATGAAAGCCGGCATTCATCCGAAGTACGGCACCATCAAGGTCGTATGCGCGTGCGGAAACACCTTCGAAACCGGCTCCACGCTCGGCAAGGAACTGCACGTGGAAATCTGCTCCGCCTGCCACCCCTTCTACACCGGCAAGCAGAAGATCGTCGATACTGCCGGCCGCGTCGGCAAGTTCCAGCAGAAATACGGCCGCCGCGCCTGACGGCGCCCGGCCGCGCCAGCGCCGGAACACGGGCGGCCCATGAGTGGCCGCCCTTTTCAATTCAGCACCCGAACCCCAGCAACCCGCCGAAATGACCAGGACTTTTCTTGATCTGGTCGAGCAGTTCGAATGGTCGATGAAAGCGGCCGACATCGCCTACGGCCACGGCACCGACAATGCCTTCGACGAGGCAGCGTGGCTGGTGGCCCACGCGACGGGCGTTAACCTTTCGAACGCGGACGATCTGCCCTGGGACGCGGTCGTGGACGACGTCGCTGCCGAAGCAGCTACCGCGCTGCTCAAACGGCGGCTGGACACGCGCAAGCCGCTCGCCTACCTGATCAACGAGGCCTGGTTCGCCGGCGAACGTTACTACGTCGACGAACGGGTGATCGTGCCGCGGTCCCACTTCGGCGAATGGATCGTCGAGCGCTTCGAACCGTGGGTCGACGTCGACCGGGTCGGATCGGCGCTGGATCTTTGCACCGGCAGCGGCTGTATCGCGATAGCGATGGCGCTCAATTTTCCCGACGCGACGATAACGGGGTCCGATATTTCCGCCGATGCGCTGGAGGTGGCGGCACGCAATGCCGCCGAACACGGCGTCGACGGCAGGGTGCGCCTGGTGCGGGGCGACCTGTTCGATGCCGTTCCCGGTGAGCGTTTCGACTTGGTGGTATGCAATCCGCCCTACGTTTCCGACGACCTGATGCGGGATCTGCCCGACGAGTATCGCCGCGAACCGGAAATCGCGTTTCGCGGGGGCGACACGGGCCTGGACGTGATCGCCCGGCTTCTGCGCGGCGCCGCATCGTACCTGAACCCGGGCGGCGCGCTGTTGGTGGAGGCCGGATCGGCGAATACCGCGGTGGAGAAAGCCTACCCCGACGTCCCGTTTACCTGGCTCGCCTCGGCGGCCGGTGAACCGGTGATTTTTCTTCTCACCCGAGAGGAACTGGATCGCTACTTTCCGCGTTCCTAGCAGGATCCGCTCGCGGCGCGCGCGCCACGCTAAATCTCGATCAACTCGAAATCGTCCTTGGTGGCTTCGCAGTCGGGACACTTCCAGGTGCTCGGAACATCTTCCCATTTCGTGCCGGGTGGCAGGCCGTCCTCGGGCGCGCCTTGCTCCTCGTCGTAGACGTAGCCACAAATGACGCACATGTAGGTCTTGTATTCCATCGCGAAGTCGGGTGTCGGGGGCTCGGCGGGTTCGAGGGCGCCGATTCTATAACACGGTGTCCAAGACGCGGAACCCTGCCATATAATCGGACGCCCTTTCCATGACCGTGCTCAACATGACGCGAAGCTTCCATCACCTGATCGAAGAGGCCCGATCGGTCATTCCGGGCGGCGTGAATTCACCGGTTCGCGCCTTCAAGTCGGTCGGCGGCGACCCCGTATTCATCGAGCGCGCCGACGGCGCCTGGATCACCGATGTTAACGGCAGGCGCTACGTCGACTACGTGGGCTCCTGGGGACCGATGGTGCTCGGCCACAACCATCCCGACATCCGCGCCGCGGTTCTCACGGCGGTCGAGCGGGGCCTGAGCTTCGGCGCTCCCACGCTGGTGGAAACGGAGATGGCGCGGGCCGTGTGCGAGGCGATTCCCTCGATCGAGCGAGTGCGCATGGTCAACTCGGGCACCGAGGCCACGATGAGCGCAATCCGGCTGGCACGCGGGTTCACCGGCCGGGACCGCATCGTCAAGTTCGAGGGGTGCTATCACGGTCATGCCGACGGTTTGCTGGTCAAGGCCGGTTCCGGAGCGCTCACCTTCGGCGTGCCGACCTCTCCGGGGGTGCCGGCTTCCATGGCGGAGCACACGTTGACCCTGGAATTCAACAACTCCGAGGCCGCTTCCGAGCTGTTCGCCGACGTCGGCGACACCATTGCCGCGGTGATCGTCGAGCCGGTCGCCGGCAACATGAACTGCATACCGCCGAAGCCCGGGTTCCTGGAGTCCCTGCGCAGCCTTTGCGATGCCCATGGTGCGGTGCTGATATTCGACGAGGTGATGACCGGCTTTCGCGTCGGTCCCGCCGGTGCCCAGGGCCTTTACGGTGTGCGGCCGGACCTGACTACCCTGGGCAAGATCATCGGCGGCGGAATGCCGGTCGGAGCCTTTGGCGGGCGCGCCGACGTGATGTCGCACCTGGCGCCCGACGGCCCGGTCTACCAGGCGGGAACCCTGTCCGGCAACCCGGTGGCCATGGCGGCGGGTCTCGCCGCGCTGCGTCACGCGACCGATCCGCATCTGCACGAGCGGCTTGCCGAACGTACCCGGCGTGTCGTCGAGGGCCTTGAGACCGCCGCGCGGGAAGCGGGGGTGCCGTTCACGACGTCCGCCGTCGGCGGCATGTTCGGCATGTTCTTCACCGATGCCGTCGACGTGACGCGATTCAGCGATGTCATGGCCTGCGATACGACGCGATTCAATCGATTCTTCCACGCCATGCTCGATCACGGCGTATACCTTGCTCCATCGGCCTTCGAGGCCGGCTTCGTTTCCGACGCCCACGATGACGAGGCGATAGAGCATACGCTGAAGGCAGCAGCCGCCGCCTTCCGGGCCTGATGCGGGGCTCGGTCGAGGCCCGATCCTACCGGATAAGGTCGAGGCTGATCGGGTAACGGGGCGTGTCGCCGTGCCAGGTGTGCCAGGCGGCTCTCACGCAAACGAAGAGTTGAAAGGCGAGCAGCAGCGGCAGCATGAGGATGCCGACAATCGCGATGCTCAACAGCAATGCCACCACCACGAACAACGTCCAGGTAATCTGGAAATTCAGCAATTGCCTGGCAATCCCGAACAGGCGCGCGTTCTTGTCGTGGCTGCGCCGTGCCACCCACAGCGGCACCAGCAGGTGGGCCATCGGGATGCCGACAAATATCAACAACGGGGAAAGGTTGACCGCCGTGGCGGCGCCGCGCGCGGCCGGTTCGCCTTCGGTCGCCGGGTCGGCGGACAGCGGTTTGGCGAGGATGATGATGCCGATCAGCGTGCAAAGGCAGGCGAATGCCAGCAGCATGGTCGCGCCGATAAACGAGGACTGGCTCGCGATGGTGGTTCCGGTAGCCGCTTGCACCGCCACGCGGACGATCGGCGTACAGCTTACCGTGGACACCAGCAAACCGGCGAGCACGAAAGCGAAGGCGAAGGTTTTTTTCAAGTGCCGATTCGGCCCGCTTAATCGTAATTCGGCGTCGGCCCCGACGCGATGCGGGCGACGGGGATCATCGTCGAGCTGTCGCGCGGACGCGCCAGCGATTGGTAGGGTAGTGTCGGTATCTTGACGCCCCGCTGTTCACTCGTCGGGCGTTACCGATAATGCAGCCGGTCCTTTCTCCCTCTCGTCGAGAGTGAATTGTACCTGTTGTCCCTCGGTCAAGGTTCTGAAGCCCTCGCCTTCGATATCTCTATAGTGAACGAATACGTCGGAACCGTTTTCCCTTTCTATGAAACCAAAACCCTTTCTGTTATTGAACCATTTGACGGTTCCCTTCATGCGGGTCGACATGTTTCCTCCTCGGGTGAGTTGTCCAAATCTGCGTTGTCGGGGGGGTAATGCATCACACGCATCCCCTTATACAGCGCGACTATTCTAGCGAGCGTACGTAAATTGGTAAAACCTTTGTGCCGTCCGGAACGCCTGGGGCGAACTGGTTCGATCGCACGCTACGGTGCGTCCGGGTTCAATTGGTCCAGTGGCTTGATCGCGCCTCGGTCGAACCATCGCTGCAGCAGTCGATAGGCGATGGAAATCCGGCCAGGCAGCCTCAGTCTCCCCGACGGAACCCATTCGGCGATTTCTTCGCGGGTGAACCAGCGCGCATCCTGAAGCTCGTTGTCGTGCAAGGCGACGACGCCCGGTTCGGCGTATGCGTAGTAGCCGAGCATCAGGGAGCCGGGAAACGGCCACGGTTGAGCGGCGTAGTAACGAATTTTGCCAACTTCGGTGCCGGTTTCCTCGTACACCTCGCGAAATACCGCCTGCTCTGGCGTTTCGCCGGGTTCCACGAATCCGGCGATGGTCGAGTATCTCCGGTCGATCCACTCCCGCTTGCGGCCCAGCAGGCAGGCGCCTTCGTTCTGTACCAGGACGATCACGGCGGGGTCGGTGCGGGGGAAGTGCTTGCGCCCGCATTCCGGGTTGGTGCAGGAGAGCGTATGTCCGGCGCAGCCCGATTCGGTCCTGTGGCCGCAACGACCGCAAAAGCGGTGCGTGCGGTGCCAGTAGTCCATGGCGAGCGCATAACCCAGGAGGCTCGCGGCGTGTGGCGAGAGCATGGCGGTCGCCTGGCGCAGGTCGAAGAACAGCATCGCCTCGGCGGTCAGGGACAGCAGCGACTCGGGATGTTCGTCGCACAGGATCGCGAACACCGGCCGGCCGACATATTCACCGAGATAGACCTCCTGGAGCGCTTCGCGCCGCCCGCGTGGAACCAGCTCGGAATCGACCAGGGCGATCTCGAACCCCGCACCCGCGCGGTGCAGGCCGACCTTGCGATCGTAAACGAACAGCAGCCGCGCGCTACCGTCGGAGAGGCAGGTTTCGAGATACTTGCTGCGCTCGCGGTACAGGCTGCGGCGTTCATAGCCGCATTGGACGAAAAACATGTCGACGTAATGAAATGCGCCCTTGTCCATCATCGTGTCCGTGCCATTGCGATCCTGCGGTGACGCGCGCAATTGGCTATCGCGGCGCGCACGGTCGCACCGCGGCGCAAGTGCCGCGGCGCCGGTGGCGGGATCGCTTCTGAAATTTTATTAGACACGTTAGAATCCGCCAATCGTTCGCAGCGGCGTGCATTGCCCGCATCCGCCGATGCCCGCGACGCCGTCGTCCCCGTTTCCCCGACATTTCCTTGCCATGAAATTCCAGGTTCAGTCCTTGATCCAGACCGCGCTGACGCGTCTCGTCGATGCCGAAGTGCTGCCCGCGGCCGCGAACACGGAACCGTACCTGGAGCGCGCCCGCCAGCGCAGCCACGGTGATTTCGCCAGCAACGTCGCCATGGTCCTGGCCCGCCATGCGGGCATGAAGCCGCGCGAGCTGGCCGAACGCATCATCGAGAATATACCCGAATCCGAACTGATCGAGCGCGTCGAGGTTGCGGGGCCCGGGTTCATCAACGTCTTCGTCAGCGATTTCGCCTACCGGCAGGAGTTGCGCGAAATTCGCTCGATGGGGGCGCGGTACGGTGAAGTCCGTGCCGAAAACCTGCCGCGCATCATGGTCGAGTTCGTCTCCGCGAATCCGACCGGCCCGCTGCACGTCGGTCACGGCCGCGGCGCCGCGTACGGTGATGCGTTGGTACGGGTTCTGCGAAAAGCCGGCTACGAGGCGGCCAGCGAATACTACGTGAATGACGCCGGGCGGCAGATGGACATACTGGCCACCAGCGTCTGGCTGCGCTACCTGGAGCTTACCGGCGCCGAGATCGTATTTCCCGACAACGCCTACCGCGGGGACTATATTTACGATATCGCCGCGACGTGTCACCGCGAATACGGCGAGCGTTTCGTCACCGACGCGGGAGAACTTTTCGCCGACCTGCCGGTCGATGCCGAGGCTCGCATCGACGCGCTGACCGCGCGCGCCCGCGCCGCGCTGGAAGACGACTACCGGGTGATCTTCGACGTCACCCTGGACACGCTGGTGGAGGATATACGCAGCGATCTGGCCCAGTTCCGCGTCGAATTCGATACCTGGTTCTCCGAGCGCAGCCTGGTCGAGTCCGGCGCCATCGACCGCGCCGTGGCGCACCTGTCCGAGGCCGGACTGCTTTACGAGAAGGACGGCGCATTGTGGTTCAGCTCAACGGGGTTCGGCGACGAGAAGGATCGTGTCGTGCGTCGCGCCAACGGCCAGTACACCTACTTCGCCTCGGATATCGCGTACTGCCTGAACAAGAAGGAGCGTGGATTCGACAAGCTCATCTACATTTGGGGTGCGGATCACCACGGCTACGTGACCCGCACCCGCGCGGCGTTCGAGGCGCTCGGCAACGACCCGGACGAGTTCATCGTCCTGTTGGTGCAATTCGCCGTGCTGTATCGGGGCGGCGAGAAGGTTTCCATGTCCACGCGCAGCGGCGAGTTCGTGACGCTGCGCGAGCTGCGCCGCGAGGTAGGCGACGACGCGGCGCGATTTTTCTACGCGCTGCGCAAGGTGGAACAGCACATGGATTTCGACCTGGACCTGGCCAAGTCGAAGTCCAACGAGAACCCGGTCTACTACGTGCAGTACGCCCACGCGCGGGTATGCAGCGTGTTCCGGCAGATTCGCGAGAAGGGCATCGCCCACGACGCCGAGGGCGCGGACCTCTCGTTGCTGGTCGAGGCGCGCGAACAGGACCTGGTGCGGGACCTGTCGCGATTCCCGGAAGTGGTGGAGGCCGCGGCCCGCGCCTACGAGCCGCACCAGGTGGCCTACTACCTGCGTGAACTGGCCCAGGCGTTTCACACCTATTACAACGCACACCCCTTCATCGCCAGCGAGAGCGCGTTGCGCGATGCCCGGCTGGTGCTGATCGATGCCGCCCGCCAGGTGTTCGCAAATGGACTCGAGTTGCTCGGCGTGTCGGCGCCGGAGTCCATGTAGGCATGGCGCAAGCTCGCCGCAAGGGAAGTCGGTCGGCGCGCAAGCAGAAGGGGACATCGTCCCACGGCTTCGGCATGTTCGTCGCGGGCCTCGTGGTCGGCGCCGTCGCCGCCTCGTTTTTCATCGGACTTCGCAGCGACGACCCAGAATCGATCGGGCGCGGCATCGAGCACATGATCACCGCTTCCAAGAGCCGTTTCGCGGCCGACGTCGAGACGACGCCGCCGGCGCCGGAGAAAAAACGCTCGACGGAATTCGATTTCTACATGCTGCTGCCGGAAATCGAGCACGTCGTTCCCGACAACGAATCCCCGCCCGAGCCCGTGTCCGAGTCCTCGGCCGACAAGTCGCCGCCGGCACAGGCGGCGACCGCGAGCCCCCGTGTCGTCGAGCCGCCGGCAGCGACCGCGAAACCCGACGATTCCGGCGCGGCACGCTTCGAGTTACAGGCAGGCGCTTTCGTGCGCATGGCCGATGCCGACCGGCTCAAGGCCGAACTCGCGCTGAAAGGCCTGTCCTCGCGAATCCAGAAGGTGTCCATCGAGGGCCGCGGCGACTTCTACCGCGTGCGCCTGGGGCCGTACTCGTCGACCGCGGAGCTGGAATCGGTCGATCGGCAACTCGCCGGACTGGGTATCGACGCGTTGCGATTGAAATTATCCGGCGGATAAGTCGCCAGTCGCTACCGTCTTTATCCCGCGGGCGGGGCGTAATGCGCTAGCGGGATTCGCGGGCCGCCAGCCACGCGGAAATGACTTCGGCAACGTTGCGGGAAGTCCTGGCGCCGACGAACAGTCCGATGTGCCCGGCGTCCTCTTGATGCTCGGTGTAGTCGCCACTGCCGGTCAACGAAGCCAGCGGTTTCGAGGCCTCGGGCGGTACGAGGTGGTCTCGCGAGGCGATAACGTTGAGAAGCGGCTGCTCGATGCGCGACAGGTCCACGCGCTCGTCGCCTATCGTCGCGGTTCCGCGTACCAGCCCGTTGTCGCGGAAAAACGTGCGCGTGAATTCCGCGAATGCGACGCCGGCCTGGTCGGGGCTGTCGTTGATCCACTTCTCCATGCGCAGGAAGGTCGCCAGGCGATCGGCGTCGTCCGCGTTGTCGATCATTTCGAGATACTTTCGGGCGCCAAGCGCAAACGGCTTCAGGGACAGGAAGCTGAAATTCAGCAGCGGACCGGGCACGTTGCCGAGTGTATCGACCAGCGCGTCGACGTCGATGGAGCGTATCCACGCCGATAGCAGGTTGTCCGGCGTGTGGAAATCGACCGGCGTCACCATGGTGACGAGGTTGGCCACCCGGGCCGGGCGCGCGGCGGTGTAGCACAAGCTGAATACGCCGCCCTGGCAAACGCCCAGCAGGTTGACGCGGTCGCAGCCGCGCACGCGACAGACGGATTCCACCATCGCGTCGAGGTCGTCGAACAGGTAATCCTCCAGCGAGTGAAACTGGTCGGAAGCATCCGGATAGCCCCAGTCGAGCAACCACGTGTCGACGCCCTTATCCACCAGCGCCTCGATAACGCTGCGGCCGCTCTGCAGGTCCATCATGTAGGGCCTGTTTACCAGGGCGTAAACGATCAACAATGGTTCGCCCGTATCCGACGGTGGCATATCCGTGCCGTGGTAGCGATACAGGACCTTCTTGCCGTCGCGAACCACCGCATCGCGCGGTGTCGGGCTGACCTCGATCGCGCCCTGTTCGGCGGCGTGACGAAACCCGGTGCCCAACTTGGCGCTAAGCTGCACCAGTTGCTCGGCGGATACTTCGGGATTGATTCGGGAGGCAGTCATGATTGGCGCCGGGTGCCGCTACCGGCCGTCTTGCGCCGTCGAGCGGATTTCGCTTCGTCGCGCCCGGTGCCTGCTTGCGGCCCGCCGCTGTCGGTTTTCGGCGCTGAAACTTCCGCGTCGACTTCGCCGGCGGCCGATTTGCGCCTGGTCGTTTTCTTTCTTGCGGGCGTTTTCACGGATTTCTTCTTCACGGATTTCCCGGCCGCCGGCTTGCCCGAGGTGGTTTTCTTCCCCGACGCTTTTCCCCGCGACGGTTTGCGCCGCAACGACGGCTCGCGGTTTTCCGTATCCTGCGGGACGCCTGGCGAAGCGGCGACCGGCTCTTGTCGTGGTTCGGAGAAAGGCGCGGGTTTGCGCGGCGAGTTCGCCAGGGGATTGGCGAGTCCGGTGGGGGCGATGCCGCGCTCCATGCGCGAGAGGCGCCGTCGAGCGTGGTGCAGGGAGGCCGACAACTCGCGGACGTCGCGGCGCGTCGGCAGGCCCAGCGATTCGGCCGTCGCGTCCGCGATTCGCTGGCGCGCGGCGCGTACGCGAACCGCGCCGTTGACCAGTTCGCCCATCAGGCGCGCGAACTCGGGGTCGCGGGCCAGGTCGTCGTAGGATTGCTCGCAGCAGCGCAGCCACGAGTCGTAGAGCTCGCGAACGCCCGGCGCCTCGTCCGAACCGAGCGCGTCTCGTTCCGATTCCATGCGCGCGACCGTGTCGGCGGTCGCCTTGACGGCCAATCGCGCGAAGCGGTTGAAACTGTCCTGGTAGTCCACCAATGCCGTCGCCAGGGCCTGGAAATCGGCGCCACGCAGTCGCGAGGCCGCTATTTCCCCGGGATCGACGAAGCCGGACAGGGCAGCCTTCAGATCTTCGGCGTTACGAGACTTGATCGCGTCGGGAAAGTCCCGCGCAAAATTGCCCGGCAGCCCGAACACGGCGCCAGCCTGGCGTTGCCACGTGTCGACCAGGTGGCCCATGGGCGAAAACATGTTGGCGCCCGACGACTTGTCGAACACGAGACACTCGCTCAACGTCTGCTGGAACGTTTTTAAAAGCGCCTCCAGCTCCTCGCCCGACTCGACCTGTTCCCCGAGCCGCTCCGCGAGGAGAAACAGGACGCGACCGTGCTCGACCAGCTTCTCGTAAAGCGTCACCAATTCCGGATCGGCGCCGCCTCGTTCGCGGCGCCACCACGCGCTGAGCGGCTCCGACCAGTCCCGGGCGCCGCCTGGAACGGATGAAGCGAAAGGAATGTCGGACAATTCCCGAATCAGCGCGGCGCACTCGAGTTGTACACGCTCGAGCTTTTCGAAAAATCCCTCAAAGCCGGATTCTTTCATGAAAAAAATGCGTCAGGATGGGCGTCGGTACGTGCGACAATCGGGGGGGAGCGGATCGGAATCTCCACCGGAGAGAGCCACGCTCCAGACAAATCGATTGTAGCAGCAACGATCTTCAGGTTCCTCCGCGCACCGGTCGGGAGAATTTCCGTCTTATTGCCGCGCTACCCGAGCTTGATTATCATTGACCACGACTCACACCAGAGAGTTGCCCAGTTGTCCACGGTTAGAATCATCAAGAAGTACCCGAATCGGCGTCTCTACGATACCGAGCAAAGCAAGTACATCACGCTGGCCGATCTCAAGACCCTGATTGCCGACGGCACCGACATCGAGGTCCAGGATGCCAACTCGGGTGCGGATATCACGCGTTCGATCCTGCTGCAGATCATCAACGAGCAGGAATCGTGCGAGAAGCCGATCTTCACCACGGAGATTCTCACGCGCATGATCCGCTTCTACGGCGGCCAGAGCCAGGCGTTGTTTACCGACTATCTCGATCGTACGTTGGAGATGTTCCTGGAGCAGCAACAACGCTACCAGAATCGATTTGCGGAGATCATGGGCCAATCGCCGATGGA
>JAUIEZ010000118.1 GCA_030429665.1 Gammaproteobacteria bacterium
CTTCGGCTTGCCACCACTCGAAAGAGCGGCGGCCTTCTAGATCGCGAATACGAGGCGCCGATTGACGAACGTCTCGTGAACATCCGACGGATTCGGCGATGGCGCGAATCGCCGCGTTCGGGTGAACGGGGCGTTTTACCCGCCGATGCCCATGATACCGTGGCGGTCACGTGACGTCGCAGCCACTTGGTCGCCCGTCGTCACACGACAGGAGGCTGAGCGATGAAGGACAACCCCGATTCGAACAACGCGCTGCCGTCGATGGCAACCCGATACCTTCGCGCGTTTAACGCCGAAAAAGGACGACGACTCGACAAGCTCGGTTCGTTGCTGTCGGGCGCGGCGCGGAACAACGTGGTGCTGGTCATGATGGCCAACCGGGGCTACAGTGATCTGTTCGACAACTGGGTGCGTTCGTGTGACCTGAACGAGATTGAGGTGCGTTCCTGGTCGGTGTTCTTCGCGGTCGATGAATTCGCCGCCGCCAATGCCGAACGGCAGGGGTTTCGAACCTACCTCGATCGTGCCTCCTACGGTGATCAGCCTCGCGACGCGGTGCAGAGATTTGGGGACAGGGATTTTCGCCGCCTGATGTTCCAGAAAACCGCGATCGTCGAGGACATCCTTTGCCTCGGCCATGACGTCCTTTTCCAGGATGTCGACGTGGTCTGGCGCAAGGACCCCCTGCCGCACCTGCTCGACGATGCCGCCCGTGAACATGACGCCCGATTCATGTTCGACGGCAAGAACCCGTTTCACGCGCCGCTGCACGCCAACACCGGTTTCTTCCTGCTGCGAAACCGTCCGCAAACGCGGACCCTCTGGACGAAGGTGCTCTCGGCCTACCCCGAGATGGCAAGGTGCGGCAGCCAGCAAGCCGTCGTCAACAGGCTGATGGGCGACGAAGCGCTGCGCATCGACATCCTGCCCGAAGCGGATTTCGCCAACGGACACTTGTTCAGTATCGAAAGACCCTCGCGGCTGCCGCCCGACCCTTTCGTCATTCATTGCAGCTGGACCGGTAATCGCGAACACAAGCTCAAAAAGTACCGAAAGGAAGGCTTATGGTTCCTGTAGCGTCCGGCGGCGAGCCCGGCGTCGCGGTTGCGCTCGTCGGCGAACTCACAGGGCAGGGCGTCGGGACCCCGGGAGAAGGGCCTTCAGATCGTCGACGTCTCTCAACTTGAACGTCGCGGCATCCCGCGCGGCGATTTGCCCGTTGCCCCTGATACGGACGAGCGGCGCCCACCAGCGATGGGCTTCGTCTCCAATTTCCCTGAAGACCACTTCGTTCTCCACGAGCCACCAGCGCAGCATTCGTTCCGGGTTGTGAACATACGCCTTGTCCTTGACGTAGCGCTCGTATGCCCGGCCCTTTCGGGCGTATATTTCCGCCGCCATCGGTGAACAAACGGCGAACCGGTCATTCACCTCTTTCCCCGGCCATCCATGCCATTGAGGAATGTACATCTCGCCGTTGGATAGCGTCGGCAAACTGACCGTACGCAGCAGGAACGTATCCGGTCGCGCGAAGACGTAGATATCCGGTTCGATGCGTGCGGCGGCCGCGAATGCCAGCTCGAGGGAGTTCGATTGCCGGAAAACATTCCTTGCCGTTTCCAGGCGGAATTCGAATTTCTCCTCGTAATCTTCGGTCAGCCAGTCGATGGTGTTGTCGAACTCGCCCTGGCGCGAGGTAACGATCGTCAGCGGTGACGGTCCGCTGCCGGCGATTGACCTGATATGCGCCGGAGACTGTATCTTGATGTCGATCTCCTTGTTTCGCGGGTTCGTGATCGATTCCAGGTCGTCGTACATGTGAACGAATACGTGAAAGCACGCATCCGCGTTCGCCGACAACAGGTTCTCGACGTAGGCGTCCCAGACCAGGTCGAAGAATTTCGGCACTCCGAACAACACCAAGGCGGCGCGAGTTTTTCCCATCGGTACCGATTATCAGGTGTGTCGTTGGCGAGTGGGAACGCTATCCTGGGGCATGATGCGCAAGGGCGCGCCATTCATCCTGCGTCAGCGATGTCGCGACTGCGCGATCACGGCAGGTCGGGAATCTTCCAGGGGAACGCGGCGCCCATGCCGCGGCTCAGCAGCCAGAAGTGGATGGCGTTGGTGCGGGTCCCCCCGGAGCTGCGGCTTTCCTCGTTGACGCTGATCCGGTCCTTGGCCAACCAGTCGTTCAACGTCGGCCACCGACCGGGTTCTGCATCCATCGCGCGGTAGCCGTCGATATACCAGCGCAGCGACGACGGGAAGCCCTCGGCGCTGGTGTCTACCGTCTGCCAGTCGTCTCCGGGCGCCGCCTCGGCGCCCGGGCCCGCGTTGTAGCTCATGTAGCGAAACGCCTCGGGGAGATCTTCGTCCGCGGCGATGGGAATGCCGTAGGACTGCAGGTTGGCGATGAAGCGCATCTGGTGGTCGAGAAACACCGCGGCAATCAGGTGGGTGAGCGTTCGCGTGTATCCGGATCCGGGCGTCGCCAGCCACAGCTTGCCCTTGCTCACCGAGAACGTGTCGTGGAACTCGGCGATCGTCGGGCAGGAGACGCCGCGACCGAGGATGCCGGAGGCGGGATTGGTGCTGCCCCGGTAGGTGTTGAAGGCGCCGTCGTGCGCCGTTTTCATGTCGTTCGAATTGCCATCCAGCGTCGGCGCGTTATCCGACGCGGCGCCGCCGTGACTGTTGAAGCTGTCCAGGCCGCAGTAACGAAAGAAAATGCCCACCCGAAACGCGGTTTTTACGGCAGCCTCGTCCGACCACTGGCCCATGATGTTCTCTTTCCAGAACCAGGACGCCAGCGGCGGGAGAAAAAGGGGTTCGAAGCGGCCCTGCTTGATCATCAGGAACAGGCCTTCCATGAGCCAGCAGTTGAAGATGTCCGCCGGCCGGATGGGCGGGTGATCGGTGGTGATCGTGAGCGCCTCGACGCCTTCGAAAAACTCATCCAGGAACGATTGCCTGATGCCCGCCCACGGTCGACGGGCGCCGTGAAACGTGGTGGGCTTCACGTTCTTGTCCTGGTCCCAGCTCGACGGGTAGGGATCCTGGCCGATGCGCGCCTCCTCCGTGGCATAGATATCGGCCATTGCCGCGCGCAGGCGGGCGGAGGACATGAGGGCGAAGCAATCCGCTACGGCCTCGCCGTTGAATTCGGCGGTCGTGGCGATGTCGGGCAGCAGCACGACCTGCGGGTCTTTCGGCGCGGACGGCGCGCCGTCGACGGCCACGTCGAACCCGGGCGGGTCGTAGTCGACGAAGCGGGTGCACTCGATCGCGAGCAGGTCGTCGGAAAACGTGCCGTCCAGGGTGAAGGTACGTTCGGGCGCGGTCTGCGAATCTGGATCGTGGTACAGCATGACCGTGCCGTGGTGGGGTAGGGGGCGCGTTTCATGCTCGACGACGATGCCCTGCTCCACCGAGTAGGTCATGCCGGCCAGGCGGCCGTACACCAGCGTGGTCGTCGACGGGCTCCACATCCTCACCCGGAACGGGCGCCACACCAGGGACGGGTTGATGACCGCCTGGGCGACGAGACCGTCGCCGTCCAGCATGTCGACTTGCAGCCGCTGCCAGAGATAGCGTCCCGACACCGCGCCGTTTGTCGGGTGACCGGGATCCGTGGGAGAGCCGGTTCCGGCGAGGTCCGCGGATCGACCGTCGTCGGCGCCGGTGGGCTGGATCGACGGATCGGCCGCCGGGTTCATCGCGCCGGCATGCAGGGCGAAGCGACTGTCGACGGCGTAGATCCCGGTGCCGGTGGCGACCGCCAGCGGCGCCTGCGCGGCGGCGATGAGACGGGCGATGGTGTCCTGGGCGGGATCGGATTCGTGGTGGGTGAAGCGGACGCCGTGGGTGCCGGCGAGGAAGCCGGCGACGGCATGGGCGGACCACGCCGGATCGGCCGAACCGATGGTGGCGCCGTCGCGAACCAGGGTCTGCCTGGGGAACAGCGTCGGGTCGTCGAAGGCATCGAAGAACGCCGTCGGCAGTTCCACCGGTCCGACCCAGGCCGTGTTCGGCGTCACCGCCAGCGGTGGGTCGAGTTCGCCCATGCCGGCGAGGGACTGCCTGTCGGCGACGACGAGCAGCGAGCCGGTGCGTCGCCAGTCTTCCCGCACGCCCGGCACGAGAACGCCGCCCTGCACCGTCGGCACGTCGCCGATGGCGTCCGGGTCGGGCACGAAGAAGACGAGGCCCGGGAACGGCGGCACGACCGCCGGTGCCGGCCCCGACGCGTCGTCGAGCTCGAAGACGATCCGCATGCGGTTGGGGTCGTCCCGATCGTGATGCGACGACAGCGAATCCAGGTCGACCCTCGCCTGGTCGGCGGTGGTCAGGACGAAACGGGCGAGGCTACGGGGCACCGCTCACTCCTTCGATCCGCACGCCGGCCGCGACGGTCCCGGCCAACGCCGTGAGAACGTACGAGTAGCCCCCGCCGTCGGCGCGCGGACCGGTGTTGGTTTCGTCCACGAATTCGATGCTGTCGCCGTCGAGATCGGCCAGCGGCACCGGGCCGGCCGCCGGTCCGGCGATTCGCTCCACGCGGATGCGCTCGTAGCGATCGGCGTTGATCCACGACAGGCGCACGCCCCCGGTGGGCGCCACGGACCACGTCACGCCTGACGGCGGCAGCAGCGGCCCGCGGGCGCGCCCGCGCCGCGGTGCGGAGCGGAATCCGTCGATGCGGCGCGTGGCGGTCCCGGTGTCGTCCACCGGGTCCTGCACCACCCGGAATGGCACCACGCGCCACTCGTGGGTGAGGCCGGGCTGCACGTCGGCGTCGTCGATGGTTCGGGGTTGCGTGGTTGTGCCGGCGGGAATCTCGCCGATGCCCGCCCAGAGATTCCCGAGGTCGGCAATACGGCGTTCGACGCGGTAGCCCACGGTGCCGTCGTCCAGCTCGGGCCCGGTGACGGTGACGGTCACGCGGCGGGCGCCGTCGTCGGTTTCGGTCGGCGCGGCGGCGCGGACCGCGAGAATGTCCGCCCTTGCCGGCGGCCGCACGTCGGGCACCCGGACCGGACCGATGATCTCGCTGAACTCGCCCGGCACACCGCCGGCGCCGACGGCCCTGACCGCGTACACCGCCCGCGTCGGCGCGAGCCCGGGCAGGTGGTCCTCGTGGCTGTTGGTCCACACCTGGTCGCTGCGCAACTCGAAGCGATCGAGCTGCGTCGCGGCGGCGTTCACGAGATCGACGTCGGACGCGTTTGCGCCGCCGTCGATGGCGGATTCGAGGGCCCGCCACACCTCGTACCGGATGGCGTCGTCAACGGCTTCCCAGGACAGTACGTAACGGGACACGGGGTCGTAGGGCGTCGCCGAAGTCCCCCAGCGAACGGGCGGCCCGGCCGGTACCGTCGGTGCCCCGGGTGGCGTGGCCGAGCGCACCGAGATGGCGGCCGTGCGCCCGTCGCCCTCGTTGCCGGGCAGCAATGCCAGGGCAGGGTCGACGGCGTCGACCGTCGTGCCGGCGACGTACGGTTTGGCATCGCTGGCGGTTGCCGTCAGGACCAGCGTTCCCGCCTCGAACCCGTCCGGCACCTCCAGTACCAGCGTCGTCTCCAGCGGCGGATAGGCGATGACGGGGCTGCCGACGAGATCGGCCTCGAGCGTGCCCCGGTCCTGCAATGCCGACAGCGCGGCCGCCGCCGGCGAGGCCGGCGCGGGCTGTTCGACCGCCCAGCCCTGGTCGGTACGGACGGCGTCGACCCGGGCGCGCAGCGCGTGGAGGTACAGCGGCATTCGGTCCGGCAGGCGGCGGCCGAGTCCCAGGTCGAGGACCAGGGGTTCCGTGCCGACCACGGCATCGATGCTGCCCACGCGAGGCCGGATGCGGTCGAGGCGGGCGACCCGCTGCGCCGGCGCGGCGGCGGCGACGCCGACCAGGACGCCCGCCTGGTTCGGCGACGGCGGGTTACCGCGCACCAGGGTCACGGTGATCATGGTGGCCGAGGCATCGAGTATCCGGTAGCTGGTTCCGTCGGCGAGCAGCTGGCCGCCTTCGAATCCGGCGGGGCTCGCGCCGATGACCTCGAGCTCGGCGTCCAGCAGGCCGACGGAAAGCACCGCGCCCACGGTCACCGGCAGGTGCTGCGTCGCCTTCCACGTCGCCGAGACGCGGAACTCGTCCGCGTCGGGGGCGACGAAGTCCTGCTCCGGCCCGTATTCGATCACGACGTCGACCTCGATGGTGCCCACGGTGAAGGCCACGGCATGGTCCGAGACCACGCGCAGCCGCGGCGGCGGCGGGCCGTTGTCGTCGAGAATGTCGACGGCGGTCTGCGCGAAGTCGTCGGACTCGATCGCCAGCAGGTTCACGCCGTTCACGCGGTAGTGTACCCAGCCCTCGAGCGGCGGCCAGGGCCGACCGGCGCCGTCGACGGCGTGCACCTCGGCGCCTTTCACCGGGGCATGTAGCGAGTCGGGCGCGATGTCTGTGAACTGGTCGTCGGCTGGCGCCGCCGGTGCCGCCGGTTCGCCGGCGGTGTCGGCGCCATGCTCGAAGCTGCGCACGCGGTAGGTGACCGGGTGCCAGAGATGGATGAGCCGGTCGTCGTCCATCAGCGGCAGTTCCCAGGTCAGCGCCGTGTGCCTGGCCTCGGGCCTCGGGTAGGTGGCGGACGTTTCCAGCGGCTCGCCGGTCTCCATCGTGGGCAGGAACCACGACGGCGGCGTCCACGCGAAACGGTCGAACGCGGGATGACCGACCGACCCGTCGACCGGTGTGGCATTCACCCAGCCGGGCGCTTCGACGGGGATGATGCTCGTGCCGTCGATGCGCTCGGAGATCGTCTTGCCCCAGCGATTGTCCCACCAGGCGCCCAGCTCGTAGCCCACGTCGGGCAATCCGCCGATGTCCTCCTCGACAGCCAGCCCGAACAGCAGGGCGTACTCGTAACGGATCGCGAGCGCGTGCAGGAACTGCATGATCTTCCAGGCGTAGTAGGCCTTCGCGACCGCTGCCAGGGTGGGATCGTCGAGGATCTGGTCCAGGGTCGGCCTGATCGGGAGGTTCCACACCATGGCGTTGTAGCTGGGCTCCTGTTCGTGGGAATGGTCGAAAAAATCGGCGATCTCGGGAAGCAGGGCTTCGCGCTCGGCGAGCGGGACCCGGGGATCGACGGCGCGCACGAGCGGGAGCAGGAAGCCGAGGTCGGACTCGGTGACGTTTTCGAAGTACGGCCCGGCAATCGGGGCCCGGGCCAGCAGGTCCGCCTCGAAGTCGGACCAGGAACTCGTCGCCGGCAGCCAGTGAGTACCGAGGAAGGTGCGAACGATGTTGCCGCCGGACGGGTACTCGAGGCGCCAGATGCGGTAGCCCGTGTCGGGGAAACCGAATGCCGGGCGGCTCATCCAGCGCACCGCGGCGATGCGGTCGGGCAGCGCCTCCGGGCGCAGCGACGTCGCGATGTCCACGTCTTTCAGCGGCCTCAGCAACTGCGGAACCGGCATCAGCCGCCCTCCCCGTCGAGAATGGCCTCGGCGGTCAGCTTGAACAGCGCGAGCTCGGCGCCACCGATGCCGTCGACGGTGCGCGGCGGCAGGCCGGCCGCCTCCCGGTCCCAGGAGATGGACAGGCGCGTCGTGTCGATCTTCGTTGCGGTATCCGGGGTGACGAGCACGCGGGTCCCGTCCCCGTTGGAAACGAGCGTCGTCGCGTGGCCGGCGATGGTCACCGACATGCGCGTTCCCGGCTCGAGCGGTTCCGGCGACTCGAACAGCCAGCACTGGACGCGTTTGCGGTTGGGCCCCAGCACGGCGGTGATCGTGAAATGCTCGACATAGGCAATGGTCGGCAGGCCGAGGGCCCGCACCGCGGCATCGAAGCCCGCGCCCACCGCGGGCGCCGAAGCGGCCACGTGCGCCGGTCGCACCTCGCGCGCCGTGGCGACGAGGTCGGTGAACGTGGCATGGCGGCCGGTGGTGAAGACCCACGAGAAGAGGGCGGTTGCCGGGTCCGCCGAGGAGACTACCTGCGCCTCGTAGCGCTTGTTGGGTTCCAGCCGGCCGGCGAGGTCCGAGCCCGACAGGTAGGCCACCGTGATCCCCGATGTCGGCGGCGGCACGGGCGCGATGGGCAGGCACGGCTCGTCACGGAACTCGCTGACGAGTTGATCCCATACCTCGGTGGTGACGGTGTTCTCAACGGCTCCTTCCGCGGTGGCGGGCAAGAGCAATTCGTTGCCTTGGTCATCGGTGACGGCGCCCCCCGACGAGTCCACGATGCGCAACATGAGCGCCTCGCCCACGGCGGTCCACATGGACGGGATGTACTCGTCCGCGAAGCGCACGGACAGGTCGTAGCCCGAGTACACGGGCCGGTCGCCGCCGGCCGGCACCGTCTCCGCCACCATCGCGCCCAGGGCGCCGGCCCGGGTCGGGGGGCCGGTGGTGCGAAAGCGATGGGACGTCGTCACCGCGCCCAGCGGCACGTCCAGCGTGCCGCTGGGCGCGCGGCGGGACGTCTCGGTCACGGTGCGCAGTTCGTAGACGCTGTTCGGTTGCAGCAGCAGTTCCTCGGCCGGCACCGTCCACGCTTCCCGGGTCGTGACGATCTCGCCGGATCGCGACGTCATGCTCCACGATCGCCCGCCATGACCCTGTTCCCAGCACACCTCGATGACGTAAAGATCGCCGCTCAGCGAATCGGTGACGGTGAGCACGCCGGCGTCGAGCTGGCCCTCCATCACCGTTCGTTCACCGGTCCAGGGCCGGTAGAGGACCACGTCGACCGTCTCCGGCGCGCCGTACAGGTACAGGGTGAGGACGCTGTCGCTGGTGAGCACAACGCCGTCGCTGGTGTCGTCGGGGAAGTAAGTGCCGTGCCATCCGTAGAGCGAGTGGCCGTCCAGCCAGCCGAATCCCGGCGTGAGACCGCGCAGGTCGACGCAGCGCCGGGTGGTATCGGGTTCGTAGCAGTAGTCGATCGTGTAGTCCGACAGGAAGGAGGTGGTCAGCGAACCGTCGTGGTCGAAGCGCTCCGAGGAGAACAGCCGCAGCCGGGTGTTCTGTTCCAGGGTGTCCAGGGCCCAGGTGCCCCACAACGGGACGACCTCGGCGTCTCCGTCCGGGTCCCTGACCAGTTCGACCTGCACCAGCTCGGACGCGATCGACCACAGCGATTCGTCGCCGACGGTGATGAAGCCGTCGTCGTCGAGGGTAATGCCCTCGTTGAACCCGACGCCGTCGACCATCGGGCGATCGAACTCGATGGTGAGCGCCGAGTTCAGCTCGACTCGGGGTCCGTCGCCGGCGACGTCCTGCAACGACACCACGCCGTCGATTACCTCGCCTTCGTTTGCCGGATCCTCGTAGGGGGTGAAGTGACGCGGCGCGGCGAAGCGCTTGCCTTCCGGCGACGTCACCGGCGGCGGGTCCGGCAGTTCCCACTGGAAACGGAACTTCTTGCAGATGTCGGTGATCAGCAGGGAAATGCAGGCCTCGACCGTGACGTCGAAGCCCGTCGGCGCGGGTACCGTCACCGTCAGTTCACCGTCGAACTGGAACGAGATCGACACCTTCTTGTACCCGGCCCCCACCGTGAGGCCGTAGCCGGCGCGCCCCTCCCACTGGGTCGGCGCCCAGGACAGGTACATCCCGGCCGTGGCATAGCCGGCGGCACCGATCCAGAATCCGCCTTTCTCGGCCACGAGGTCGATGTCGATGCGCACACCGGTGTCGAGGGCCGTGGCGTCCATGCGGAACCACATGCCGGCGGTGAACAGCCACGCTTCGTTCCAGCCGAGGACATTGGCCGTCATGCGTTTGCCGGGCTCGTCCCTGCCCAGTTCCACGTGCCAGGTGCTCGGGTCGTCGAGCTCGAAGAACGCGCCGGCATGACCGCCGACCGAAACCACGGCGGGAATCTCGTACCCGATCGCCAGGTCGAACGACAGGGCGCGGTCGGCCGAGGCGTAGACGAGCAGCGACTCGATCGAACCCTCGGCCGCGTCGTCGAGTTCCGGGGCGATGGCGATGAGGTCGGTCCGCGACTGCAGCAGCAGGGTGACGTCGGGGAACGCCACCACGAACAGGCCCTTGGTGGAGAACAGGAAGCCCCGGTCGAGCGTTCCCACCACGATGCCGATGCCGAGCGCCGACTGGCCCTCGGCGGTTCGCCACTTGTCGAGGTCGGTGATGCCCACCGGCGGCGCCGAGAACAGCGCGTAGTATTTCTCGTCCGCGGGCAGGTCGTCGTTCCAGGCGATCTCGCGGTTGCGCGCCACCAGGCCCTGGAGTCCGTAAATGGCGATCCCCGTGTTGGCGATCGGAATACCCGTCGGCATCAGCCGCGCGTCGGCGAAGACCTGGTAGTAATTGAAGCCCCCGGCGTGGTCTCTGCCGAACAGCATGGCGACGGAGACGTCGACGTCGAGGGCCGGAATGGCGAGCGACCCGGCGCCGCGAAACTCGGTGATGCCGCCGGAGTCCACGTAACCCACCTCGACGGCGGCGCTGAAACTGCCGGCGACCGCCAGGTTGAAGCCAATGCCTTCCAGCGACACGGAGGCCGGTTGGCCGCTGCCGGGAACCCATTCGATCTCCAGGCCCTTGACCGAGGCGCCGACCGGCAGGCCCTTGAGCAGCTGGATGCCGCCATTGACGCCGACGGCCAGCGAGCCCTGGGTCGAGCCCTTGGCCATGCGGAAGCTTTCCAGGGTGAGCGTGGCGAGGTCGAAGTCGACCGTGACCGGCGCGGGCAGCGATATGCCGGCGTCGTCTCCCAGCAGGATCTCGCCGCCGCCGGTGATCCCGATATCGGTAAAGCCGAGCGCCGGCCAGTTGTCGGCGGCGTCGATCAACACGGCCACGGCGCCGGACAGCCACACCGTCCACACGCCGGCATCGTTTTCCACGCGCAACGCATCGAGCCCCAACTCGACGGCGTCGGCAAAGACGTAGGTGACGACGTGCCCGCCGTCGGACCCTTCCGGCACGGCCAGTTCGGCCGATACCACGCCGGCGGCGTCGATCGCGACGGTGAGGTTTATCCAGCGCTCGGCGCCGTCCTCGAACTGGGGCAACCGGACGTCCACGCTCAGCGCTGCCGACTCGATCACGCTTTCGACAAAGCCGATCGAGGCCGACTGGAAACGGGCGGGAAACCCCGCGAAGCTGCCGTCGCCGGGTGCCCCGGGGTCGCCGGCGTCGAGCGTGAGTCCGCCCGTGAATCCGTTGGTGCCCACCGCGATGTTGTCGGCGGTCACCGAGACCGGACTGCCGTCGGCGTTCGAGAACCACTCCGGCGGCAGGGTGAGGGAGGCCTCGTCGGCGACGATGCCCTGGAACGTTTCCGGGTTATCCAGGTATCCCGGGCCGCCGTCGCTGCCGGTGACGATGCGCACGTCGGCAGCGGAGACGACGATGCCGGTGCCGGCGACTTCCGCATCCGGAAGCGTCGATGTCACGGGGTCGAGAAAGGTGACGCCATCGGGCGTGAAGCGCACCGAGCCCGTCAACGTGAACTGTGCCGGGCCGCCGGTGGCCACGTCGCTCAGCAGGTGTTCGCTGACCCGCAACGACACCTCGAGATCGAGCAGCGTGAGTTCGAACTCGGCGCCGAGCACCATGCGAGCCTGGAGCGCCGTCCACCCGGCGCCGCCGGGCGACAGTACCAGTTCGACGACGTCGCTACCCGGAATGCCGAGACCGATCTCTCCTTCCCATGCGATGCCGGTTTCGAAAACGACCGATCCCGATGACACGTCGACGACCGGGTCGATGAGGAACAGGCCGCCGAAGACGGGATCGAGTAGGTCCGGACTGATGAAGGAGGCGAGGGGAAATTCGTCGGCGATGATGAAGTCGCTGAGCGGCTCCAGTGATCGTCCTTCTACCAGCACGTTGTTCGAACCTCGACGATGCGCGCGACCATCGCCCACCGTTTTCGTCGTTGGGTCACGCTGCGCACTGGAAGGTTCGAAGGAAGATGATCAAGAATGTCGCGGAACACGGCCGGCATATGGACTCGTTCGGATTTAATCGAATGGCACGGAGAGTGCGCCCGCCCGGTGTCGCCGTCCATGAGAGCTGACCGCGCCTCGCGCGGTGACGGATCAAGACCGCCAGCGTCCTGCACGAAACTGCAATGCGCGGCTCCACCATCCGGCCCGTCTCGATTGGCAATCTTGATCATACCGGCTCCTTGTTACGTGGTCACGAGTATAGCGCGCCCGGCCTCCCGGGACACTTCCGATGGGAGAATCGATTCATGGCGGGACCGGGTACGTTGCCGCGCTGCCTTGAATCGTTGGCGCCCGATCGTTCGATTCACTCCCTCGGGGCGTGTAATGAGCAAACAAAGAAGCAGCGCCGCGTGAGGCACAAGGAAGTATTCGAGGTATAAGCGTTCCTGGACAGTTCAAGCCGTTCGTTGAATGCCCGCACGTCGTTCGACGCGGGCGCCCGGACACCGGGCATCGTGTTCCTGAATTTCGAGATTCATCGATGTCGATGAAACGGCCACCGCATGAAGCGTCGGGACCTGTCTGAATACGGCGAGCGAACAGCAGGAAGCGCTATTCAAGGCGGGCCGCGAGGCCATGTGCCTGCAATCGGATCGACTGAGGGATCTCATCCTTTGGATCGAAGTCCGCGACAGCCGCAAACGTTCACCGCGGATCGACATGTCGTTCAACACGTTCGACTATTGGCCGGAACGAACCCGGACCCTACGTTCCGGGAATGATTCGGTCGCGGAAACCTCGGAAAGTAACGCCCGGATGCCCGGGAGTCGGTACGATGACGCGTTTTCCGGAAGCTCGACCATCCACAACGTCGAAATGAACCTTTTGAACGCGCGCTACGTTTGCCTTGCACCGGAACGCCACCCAGAGGCCACCCGGTGATGGAGCCTGACCCCGTGCGGAATTTCGATCTCGTGTGCGACTAGTCGGAAATTGGCCGATAGCCTGCGCAATGTTGAGTTTGATATCACCGTCTACCGGCGTGCGTCGGGGCTTCGAACGGGCGGACTGTACGGATCCGGCGTGCCGGGCGGAATCGGGGGATGCGCCTGGAGGCTTTCCTTGAATTCATTGACGAGTTTGGTGATCGGACCCAATGCCCACGTGTCGGCTACCGCGATATTCGTCTCCTCCTTTGGATCCTGGACGAGATTGAACAGCAGCGGAGCCTCCAGCTTTCCCTTGCTTTCGTTCACTTCCGGCTCCCAGTAGTAGTGACATTTCCAGTCTCTCCACTTTACCGCGCGCAGCTCGTCCTTGATGTAGTACACGAATCCTTCGCGCGCCGACTTCGCCTGGCCTAACAGAAACCGCGTCTGGTCCAGACCGTCGATGGGTCGATCGGCAGGCAGATGAGCGCGTGCAATGCTTGCCAGGGTCGTATACAGGTCCGCTACGTGCACGATCTCGTTGCTCACGCTTCCCGGCGGTATGCGGCCCGGCCACCGGAGTATCGCCGGAGATCTCAGCCCACCTTCCATCGCCGTATGGTAAGTACCGCGCCAGTACCCGGCGGTTCCCCGCCATGGATCGCGAAACTCGGGACCGTTGTCGGAAGCGAAAATGAACAGCGTGTACTCGGCGATAGCGAGACGTTCGACCTCGTCGAGCAACTGGCCGGCCCGGTAATCAAGTTCCACCAGGGAGTCGGCCATCTCTCCGTAACCGGTTCTACCCACGAAATCCGGGTGCGCAAGATTGGGGAAGTGCAGCTGGGTTAGTGGTACGTAGAGAAAAAACGCCTGGTCCGCGGCCACGTTGTCGCCCATGAACCGTATGCTGCGATCAACCAGTTCGGCGTCGATCAGGCGCCGGGCGGGAAGATCGAAATCGCCAAGGTAAACAGATTCTGATCC
>JAUIEZ010000119.1 GCA_030429665.1 Gammaproteobacteria bacterium
TGCGTTTCAGGCGCGGTGAGAATCATGCTGAATACCCTCGGGTTGGTGAACGTGAAATGGCACAAATACCCTGAAAAACCGGGACTTTATGGCCCCATGCGGGTAGCTTACTCCCGGCGTGGGCAAATGTGAAAGGAGCGAATTGAGCGCTTGCCAGCTTGTAGTGTCGTTTCAATTGAAAGGTGTTTTAATATTCCGTGACCGGATGCCGCCAAACGAGCCACGACCTCGGTTGCGGAGCCGGTTCTTTATTTTCTTCGCCAATTTATTCCAGCTAAATCGATCGATGCAAAAACTCAACGTTAAAATCGCGACCTCCAAGGATATTCGCCGACATATTTTCGGCGTGGTGTCAGAAGTTTCGGGCCTGGCGGTCGACGAACTGGATACTGGCATGAGCATCGCCGAGGACATCGCGCCGAATTCCATAGATCGCATCACGCTGTTCATGGCGCTGGAGGATGAATTCGGTGAGTCCATCCCCGAAAGCGAGGTGCGCGACATCAACACCCTCGGCGAGCTGCTCAGTTTCGTCGAATCGAGGGTCAAGGGGCTCCAGGCAAGCTAGGAAACCACACCGGGCAGGGAGCCACATCGTCCCGTGCATCACCGATTCGCGTTGTCACATCGGGGGAAACAATGAACGCATCGCCCGAACCGGTCGTCATCAGCGGCGCCGGGCTGATCTCGGCGCTGGGACAGGGCGTCGCCGAAGCGTGGGAACGAATGCTTCGCGGCGAGGCGGTAGCGGCATCGATTCCGGACGCATGGCTTGCCTACGGCGACTATCGCTCTCGATTCTGGGCACCGCTACCCGAGATTGACTTCGCCCGCTACGCCATGGCGCGAAGCGACACGCTTCGGTTCGATCGGGTATCGATGATGGCGATCGGTGCCTGCCACGAAGCGCTGCAGGATGCCGGCGTCGCCTTCGAGCCGAGAGACAGGCGCGCGGGCGGATTTCGCATCAACGGCATCGACAGGTCGCGAATCGGCGTCTACATCGGGACAGGCATCGGGGGCATCAACACCACCCTCGGAACCCACCTGTTCCACGCCATGAAGAACGTGAGGGACGACATCGAGCGCGTCGTCGCGGATTCCGACGGGACGCCGTCGGATTCGCTCGCCGATATCGCCCGGCGCATCGTGCTCGAGCGTCGATTCAATCCGCTGGCGGTTACCATGCTCATGTCCAATGCCGTGTCGGCGGCACCGGCGGTGCGCTTTGGCATCACCGGACCATGCCGCACCACGACGCTCGCCTGCGCGTCGGGTACCGTGGCGATCGGCGACGCGTTTCGGGCCGTGGAAGAAGGACGGGTCGATCTCGCCATAGCCGGCGCCGCGGAGTACCTGTTCGACGATTACGGATCGATATTCCGTACCTATGACATTACCGGTGCATTGGCCGGCGGCGACGATGCGGCGCGCGTGAATCGGCCGTTCGATGCAGCACGCAGCGGCTTCCTTTTCAGTGAAGGCGGCGCCGCGGTTGTCATCCTCGAGCGCGCTTCCACGGCGCGTGCCCGGGGCGTGGAGCCGCTGGCGGAAATCGCCGGCTTCTCGGAGTCGTTCGATGGACACGACCTGATCGCCATGGATCCCGGCGGCGAAAGCATCCGACACATGATGGCGGATGTCCTGCTGCAGGCCGGCATCGGCGCGGACGCGGTCGATTACGTCAATGCCCACGGCACGGGCACGGAGATGAACGACCGAATAGAACTCGAGGCAATTGACGCGGTGTTGGGAAACCGGCCCCTGGTGAACTCGACGAAGAGCCTGATTGGGCACGCCATCGGCGCAAGCGGCGCCATCGAGGCCGTGGTAACCGCGCTCAGCATTCGAGACGGGCGCGTACACCCCTGCGGCAACCTGGACGATCCCATACTGCCACTGAACTTCCCGCGCACCCCCACGAACGCGGAAATCAATATCGCGCTCAGCCAGTCGTTCGCCTTCGGCGGGCACAACGCCTGCCTGCTGCTGCGCAAGCCGCGACGGTCCGAATCGTGAAACCAATTCCCACGCCACGGTGCATGCAACCGCGAGTCGAACAATTCGGCTCGATAAATGGTATGATTTCAAGGGTATTTGACCGTACGGCGGGACGCGCCGGCGTCGCGGAAAGACACCGGCGGGTTTTTTACGCGGCCACCCATTCGCGGACAGATGGATGAACGAAACCGCCCGCATACTGACCGGCGCCTTCTCGGCAACCGTCGAGCGCTTTCGGATGGTGTTTTCCACCAACCTGGCGGAACTCGAGCAGGCCGTGTTGCGCTTGATGGTGGGCGGCGTCATCCTCACGTGGCTATTCTTCCACGACCTGATCGATACCCTTCCGGACCAACTGCTGGCATCGGCCTTCCTGCTGGTGACCGGCGGCATCCTGGTTTCCATCATGTTCTGGCCGGCGGCGAATGCCCCGCGACGCGTACTCGGCATATTCGTCGACATGGCAAGCATCACCTATGCCATGCACACAGGCGGAGCACTCGGTGCGCCAGTCTTCTTCGCCTTCATTTTCGTCACCATCGGCAACGGTTTCCGATTCGGTAACCCGTACCTGTTCGTTGCCCTCGGACTCGGCCTCGTGGGTTTCTCCGCGGTCGTATGGCTAGGCGACTACTGGCGCGCCAACCTGCCGTTCGCCATCGGCGTCGTCCTTTCCATGCTCGTGATTCCGCTCTACGCCGCCAAACTGATTGCCCGGTTGGCCGAGGCGCGCGCAAGGGCCGAGCAGGCGAACAAGGCGAAAAGCAATTTCGTGGCCAACATGAGCCACGAGATTCGCACGCCGCTGAACGGCGTCATCGGCCTGAGCGACCTGCTAAGCACCACCGATCTGGACAAGGAGCAGCAGGAGCTCGTATCGACTATCCAGACCTCGGCACACAGCCTGCTGTACCTGGTCAACGACATTCTCGATTTTTCGAAAATAGAGGCCGGCCTGGCCGAGAGCAAGCGACGCGAGTTCGATCCGCGCTCGCTGGCCGGCGCCACCGTGCAGATGCTCAGGCCGCAGGCTGACGACAAGGAAATCGAACTCAAGCTGACGGTGGATTCCGATCTTCCCGACTACGTCGTGGGCGACGACCATCACCTCAGGCAGGTTCTCGTCAACCTGGTGGGCAACGCGGTGAAATTCACCGATACCGGCGAAGTCGAATTGCGAGTCATTCGCCTGGCCGATGGAGAGGACGCATACAAGGTTCGCTTCGAAATCATCGATACCGGTATCGGCATCGCGGAGGAAGACCAGCGGCGAATCTTCGAGAGTTTCCAGCAGGTGGACAACTCCATGACGCGGCGGCACGAGGGTACGGGCCTTGGCGTCACCATCAGCAAGCAGCTCATCGAGCTAATGGGAGGCAAGCTGCACCTGCAAAGCTCGCCGGGCCATGGGTCTCGTTTCTGGTTCGAGCTCACATTCGGCGCTTGCGGTCGCGAGGACGTGGACCGTGCACCGGCGGATACCGGCAACGTGGTGCAGTTCAACCGCGCACCGAGACCGCGTCACGACCGCTCGCTGTGCATACTTGTCGCCGAGGACAACGCGGTCAATCGCAAAGTGACGTCGATGATCCTGGAGAATGCCGGGCACCAGGTTCAAATGGTTTCCAACGGCGCACAAGCGCTCGAGGCGTTGGAGGTCCGCGACTACGACCTGGCCATCGTCGACATGCACATGCCGGTCATGGGTGGCCTTGAAGCCATCAAGACCTACCGAATGGTCAACCACATGAAGGCGAAGCTGGTGCCTTTCCTGGTCCTGACCGCCAACGCGACGGTGGACGCCCGCGAGATGTGCCGCGAGGCCGGCGCCGACGCCTTTCTCACCAAGCCGGTCGACTCCACCGCGCTCCTGAATCATGTCGCGGACCTCACCCACGTGGGCGAAGAGCCGCAGCGAAAACCCGCGAAAGCGGCCGAGGAAACGCGCCACGAGGCGTTCGATCCCGAGGTATTGATGGAGCTCGACGTCATTCGCAAGCGTCCCGAGTCCCTGCAGGACCTGATCAAGCTGTTCAAGCACGACGCCGGCGAGCTGCGCGAGCAACTCGCCGACGCCATCCAGCGCGGCAGCATCCAGCGATTTCGCGAAGAGGCCCATGCCCTGAAGGGCAGCGCCGCCAACGTGGGCGCTAACCGAATCGCGGCGACGTGCAATCTGGCAGGCGCGGTGAAACCGGCGGAGCTGTCGAAGCGCGGACTCGAGATTCTCCAGCGCCTCGACCAGGACTTCGCCGATTTCGACACGACCTTTCGCGCCTTTCTTGCCCAGACGCTCGCCAGCGGCAAGGACAAGTGATTGCCGGGTCCGGGCACGGGCTCCCGCGCGGACGAGAAACGGCGACCTAGTCCCTCAACACCAGCGATTCGAGTTCGGCCGGGTGCACATGGTCCTCTCCGACCACGCGACCCGCCACCGACACCCCCGCCTCGGCAACGGTGGACCGGTCTTGCGAAACCAACGGGTGCCACCATGGCAAGGTACCGCCCTCGGCCAAGAGCCGATAGGCGCAGGTCGAGGGAAGCCACCGGTAGTTTTCGCGCGCAAGGCGCTTCACCGACAGGCAGCCCGGTACGCGCCGAAATCGATTCGCATAGTCGCCGCAACGACAGGTCAGCGGGTCGAGCAACCGGCAGGCGGCGCGTGTATAGAACACGCCTTCAGCGGAATCGTCCTCGAATCGCACCAGGCAACACCTTCCACAGCCGTCGCACAGCGATTCCCACTGCGCATCGGACATCTCCTCGAGGTCGAGAATCTCCCAGAATCGCTCACTCATGTCGGCCCCCGGTTGTTTGACGCACCAGTGTCGCGCCCCGGAAGCGTCATGGCAAGCGCCGCCCCGACGGCGGCGAGAATCGCCATGAACCAGAAACCTTCGCCGCCGAACCGGGTATAGATCGCACCGCAGGCCAATGCCGACAGTCCCATGAACAATCCCATGACGCTCATCGAGTAAAGCGCCATGGCGTTGGCGCTCAGCGACTCGGGAACTCTGTCGTTGACAAAGGCGAGCGCGCCGAGATGTGTCAGCGCAAACGAGGCGCCGTGAAGCAGTTGCAACAACGCCAGTGTCGGCGCGTCCAGCGCGAACGGAAGCAGCAGCCAGCGAACGAACGCGGCCGCCCCTCCCACCGCGAGCATCAGCGCCGGTCCTGTCGCGTCCCTCAACCGCACGGCGACGAGAAACACGACAATCTCCACCACGATGCCCTCGGCCCATAACAGGCCTATGACCGTCTCGCCGATACCGATCGACTTCCAGTAGATCGAACTGAAAGCGTACAGCATGGCGTGACTGCCCTGGATCAGGCCGGCCACGAGCATGACCCGCGCCAGACCCGGGACAGACCAAAGGCGTGGCAGTGAAAAACCCCGAGCCATCGCCTCGGCGCCTTCACCTGACGGCAGCATCGCCGCCGCCAGAACGATACCGGCCAGGAACACGACCTGGATGGCGTAGGCCTGCGGGATCCCTTGCTGCTCCAGCCAGCGCCCCACCAGGAGCGAGGACAGCATGAACGCTACCGAGCCCCACAGACGGACCCGCCCGTAGTCGAACCCGTGCCGCCTCGCCTGGCTGAGCGCCAGGTACTCGGTGGTGGGCATCACCGGCACCCAGAACACGAAGAATGCGACCTGCACCAGGACCAGCGCGAGAATCGACCGGGACAGGCCGAACAGGAGGAACACGGCGCCGGCGAGGGCCACCGTGTACATCAGCGCGCGCCGCGTGTCGGCGCCTCTCGACGCAATCGAGCGAAACACGGGGTTTACCACGACCTTGGCGAAAAATCCGAAAGCCAGCAGCAACCCCACAATCGTATCCGAGAGCCCCCGGTCCTTGAGCCACAACGGCCAGTAGGCCAGATGCACGGCATAGAAGGAGAACACCAGGGTATAGAAAATCGATAGTCGCGCAGCCGTCGACACGAAGCTCAGCCTCTTCGAAGGTTTGGAATCTCGCCCGCCGCCTCGCTTGATTCGATAGGAGCGACGCGACTTGACCTCACGGGACCGCGGTATATGATGCGTGGATTTGAGCCCCCGGAGATCGTCGATGGCGTTTCTGACCGACTACGCCCTGTTCCTCGCCAAGTCCGTCACGTTCGCGGCAGTGGTTATTATCGTCGTCGCCGCCGTCGTGTCCATTGCGTCGCGCCAGCGTGCGCAAGGCAAACCAGAGATCGAAGCGACCCGGATCAATGACCGGCTCCGGCACATGACACGCGTACTGGAAGGCGCCACGCTGCCGAAGGAAGCCTTGAAGAAGCGACGAAAAGCCGAGAAAAAGGAAGCCAAGCGCCGCGACAGGGAATCCGGTGATCGCAAGCGGATGTTCGTGATCAACTTCGATGGCGACATTCGCGCGAGTCACGTGGCCAGTCTTCGGGAAGAGATCACGGCGGTGCTGACGGTGGCGAAACCTTCCGACGAGGTGGTGGTCAGGGTCGAAAGCGGCGGCGGCATGGTACACGGCTACGGACTGGCGGCATCGCAGTTGGAGCGCGTGCGCTCACGGGGCATCCCCTTGACGGTATGCGTGGACAAGGTGGCGGCCAGTGGTGGCTACCTGATGGCCTGCGTCGCCAACCGGGTCGTCGCCGCGCCATTTTCCGTGATCGGCTCGATCGGTGTGATCGCGCAGCTCCCCAATTTTTACAGATTCCTGAAAAAACACGAGATCGACTACGAGCAGATTACCGCCGGTGAGTACAAGCGAACCCTGACGCTGTTCGGAGAGAACACGGACCAGCACCGGGAAAAAATGCAGCAGGACATGGAGGAAATCCACACGCAGTTCAAGGAATTCGTGCGCGGGCATCGACCGGGGCTGGACCTCGAGGCGGTCGCTACCGGCGAGCACTGGCTGGGCACGCGCGCGCTGGAACTGGGACTCGTCGACGAGTTGGGTACCAGCGACGACCTGCTCATGGCAGCCAGCCAGGACTACGATATCGTGGAGGTAGCCTACAAACCCAGACATAACGTGATCAAGCGCATCACGGCGGGAGTCGGGGCGCTATTCTCCCGTCTGAGGGGAGACGCCCGCGATCGTCATGCGCACCTGTTGGTGTAACGAAACAAGCTTCACGGCGAACGAGCTGTGCATTTCGCGACAGCGGCTGCCTTCCATCGTTCGCTGGTGGACTCGACCGAACGCGCAGCCAACCAGAACGAGTATGCCTCCCCTGATTCGCGCCAATCGAAACAACTGAAAAGGTCCTGATTCACCATGCTGTACCACTATGAATCCCACGAACCGGTCATAGATCCCGAAACCTTCGTTGCCGACAGCGCGGATGTCATCGGCCAGGTGGAGGTTCTCGCCGGCGCCAGCATCTGGTTCAACGCCGTGCTTCGCGGCGATAACGACCTGATACAAATCGGCCGCGACAGCAACGTACAGGATGGCAGCGTCATCCACACGGACCCCGGACTGCGCGTGATCCTGGAGGAAAACGTCACGGTCGGACACCGCGTCGTGCTCCACGGATGTCGCGTGGGCGCCTACAGTCTCGTGGGCATGGGCAGCGTGGTGCTCAACGGCGCCGATATCGGGCCGTGGTGCCTTGTCGGAGCGGGGACCATGATCACCTCGGACAAGGTCATTCCCGAGCGGTCTCTCGTGCTCGGTTCACCCGGTAAGGTAGTGCGCGAGCTGAGCGACGACGAGTGCGAAACCCTCGCCGAATCGGCCCGCATTTACCGCGAGAAGGTGGATCGCTACCTCGCCTCCCTGCGAGCGCTGACCGGCGGCCGCGTGACGCCGAGCTGACGCCGCGGGAACGCGGGCGATGGAGTTATTCGACGCGCCGCAACGAGCCAGCCGTTGGTGCGAAAAACATCGCGCCGAAGGCCAGCGCATCGGCATGGTGCCGACCATGGGCGCGCTGCACGAAGGCCACCTGCGTCTGGTCGAGCGCGCCGCATCGGAGAACGATCTCTGCATCGCCAGCATTTTCGTCAATCCGTTGCAGTTCAACGAGCGAAGCGACTACGATGCCTATCCCCGCGACCTCGAGCGCGACGCGAAGCTGCTGGGCAGGCACGGATGCGACATGGCGTTTACCGGAGCCCTCGTCGATTTCTTCCCCGGTCACGACGAACCGGCCGGCATTGAACTTCTGGACCCGGGCCCCTTCGCCGAAGGGCTCGAGGGCGAGTATCGTCCCGGCCATTTTGCCGGCGTGCGCACCATCGTCGAGCGGCTGTTCCTCACGTGCCGGCCGGACCGGGCTTATTTCGGCGAAAAAGACTTCCAGCAAACCCTCGTGGTTCGCGACCTCGCCGGGATCCTGGGCTTTCCCGAGGTAGTGGTCTGCCCGACCGTGCGCGAACCCGGCGGCCTGGCCATGTCGTCGCGTAACCGCCGCCTGAGCGAGGCACAGCGCATCGAGGCGACGGCCATCTACCGCGCGCTCGACGCCGCACGCGCGGCGTGGCGGGCCGGCGAGCGCAACCGGGGCGCGCTGCGGGCGATCATGCACCGGGTGCTGGCGGGCAGCGCGCTGCAAGTGGAGTACGTCGACGTGCGCGACCCCCGACACTGGTCCGACGACGACCCCTCGCGAGACGTCCAGCAGGGCCAGGCGCTGATCGCGGCGCGTTGCGGCGCGGTCAGGCTGATCGACAACATGCGCCTCGACGCCTGATCTCGACTGCGGCGACGACCGCTCGTCCAATCGACGACATCGACGGCGCACGAAGCGACACGCGCGGTTGGAACACTATCGACAACGGTGCGGCACGCGCTCCAAAATCGCGCCACGTCACTCCTGCCAGGTGCGCGACATGCGATCAATTCTCGACGCGATCGAAGCGGGCCGCCAAGGCGACAACGGCCTGCCCAACGCGGTCTACACGTCCCCCGAGTTCATGCATTGGGAACGCGATCACCTGTTCGCCCCCGGTTGGTTCGCCATAGGTTTCGGTGCCGACGTGGCGACCCCGGGCGACATGCGGCGCGTCGACGCGCTCGGCCAGTCGATGCTGGTGGTGCGCGATCGCTCGAACGCCCTGCGCGTGTTCCACAATGTCTGCCGCCACCGGGGCAGACGCCTACTCGACGAGGACTGTCGGCACGCCGCCGCCATTCGCTGCCCCTACCACGCATGGACCTACGCCCTCGACGGCACCTTGCGGGGCACGCCCCACGTGGGTGGTGCCGGCGTACACGAGGTGGCCGGATTCGACAAGAACCCCTATTCCCTGTTTACGATACGGTCCCACGTGTGGCGCGATATTGTCTTCATAAACCTCGACGGGAATGCTCCGCCATTCGAGACATTCATCGCGCCGGTCGAGGCACGCCTGGCGCGCCTTTGGGGTGATGGCGGCGCCGAATCGCTGCAACCGGCGGCGGACGGGTTTCTCGAGATGGAGGTCGTATCCAACTGGAAACTGGCAGTGGAAAACTATCTCGAGGCCTACCACCTGCCCGTGGTACACCCCGGCCTCAACAGTTACTCACCGCTGGCGAATCATTACGCCTACCACGACGGCGCGGATTATGCCGGACAGGGCGTGACCAGCTATCGACCCAATTTTCTCGCCGGACCGGCGGTTCCCACCCTGCCCACATGGAATGTCGACCAGTTGCATACCGCCGAGTACCCGGCCCTGTACCCGAACACCCTGCTCGGCGTACAGAACGACCATTTCTTCGTCATGATCCTGCTACCACTCGCCTGCGACCGCACCCTGGAGCGCGTGGAATTGCAATTCGTGGGCGAGGCGGCATCGGCTACCGACTACCGTAAGACGCGCCTGTCGATTCTCGAGGGCTGGCGATCGGTATTTGCGGAGGACGTGTCGGCGGTGGAAGGCATGCAGGCGGGACGGTACAGCCCGGCCTTCGACGGCGGCGTGTTCACGCCGCTGCAGGACGCAGCAACGCGCCACTTTCACCGCTGGTTCGCGCGCCGTGTCGGCGCGGCGACGCCGCGACAGTCCCTCCGAGCCGCCACTGCCGAGTGAGGCCGGGCGTACGGTTCAATCCGGCCGGGCGGCGAAATCTCCGCTTCCCATGAACAGCAACGACAAGCCGCCGAAAAGGAAGAAAGCCTGCAGTTCGAGCTTCCAGCCGCCGTTCTGCGTGATGATCGTCAGGTCGCCCATGTGCACGAGCAGTATGGCGAAAATCATGTTCACGGCAATCAACAGGCCGCCGATTCGCGCGAACAGTCCGATGATGACCAGTATCGGCGCCACCACTTCGCCAATATATACGCCGTAGGCCAATATATCGGGAAGGCCGAGTTCGACCACTTTTCCGGTAATGAATTCGAGACTGCCGGGGTTGGTCACCTTGGCCACGCCGTGAAACAGCATGAGCCCGCCCAGGGTCAGCCGAAAAATCAGTTTTCCCAGAGAATCGGATGCATTCATAGCGCTCTCTCCTGCCCGTGAAGTAATAGCCGTCGGCCGATTATTTTCCGCAAATTCGCGCTTCGCGCGGCCAAGACATTCGGTGATTTAACCATACTCTTTATGACCTTGCCCAATCTGCCGCCGGGTCTGAACACCGTTTCGCCGATATGATACCCTTCCACGAGTCATTTGTGATCGCGCGGCGACCGCCCGCCGCGCGGGGTCGGTGCGCCTTGGCGGCGGTTCGTTACGCGGGATGCAAAGTGAGCGGATGAAAAAGCTTCGGGTCGTTCTGGTCAAGCCGGGCAAGTACGCCATCGACGGCGCGGTTGAACGATTTGGACATGGATTCATGCCCAATGCCAGCCTCTACCACATTGCCAGCCTGACGCCGAAATCTTTGCGTGGTACGGCCATCGAGGTGTTGACGGTGGACGAGTATGTTCGAAGCAACCTCGATTACCTCGACCTGCTTGCGGCCGATGCCTCGCAACCGGTGTTGCTTGCCCTGGTCGGCGTGCAATCCCACCAGTTCCACCGCGCGCTCGACCTTGCCGCGTTCGCCCGTTCGCGCGGCGTGAAGCATTGCGTCATCGGCGGCCCACATGCGATGACCTGCGACACCACGCAGATGCAGGGCCGCGGCGTCAGCTTCGCGCTCGGTGAAGCCGAGGTGGTGTGGCACGAAATACTCTCCGACGCCATTGACGGCGAACTCAAGGACGTCTACAGCCCCGGTATGCGCTGGCAGAAATCCCTCGACGGCGCCGTGGTGGAACCGCCGTCGCCGGACGAACTCGAACGCTACGTCCTGCCCATGTTGGGTTTGTATCCCGTACGCGGCTGCCCCTATCGGTGCAACTATTGCTCGGTGGTCAAGATCGCCGGCCATCCCGTGCGCAGCGCCGCGATCGAAACCACGATGGAAAGCCTGCGCCGCGCAAAGGCCGGCGGCGTTCGTTACATCGCCTTCGTATCGGACAACTTCAACAAGTACCCGCAGGCCACCGAGTTGCTCGAGGCCATGATCGAGGCCGACCTAGGCCTGCGATTTTTCTGCCAATGCGATACCCACGTCGTCAACCAGCCGGAACTGTTCGACCTACTGCGCCGCGCCGGCTGTTTCGAGATGTTCATCGGCGTGGAGTCCTTCAACCGCGCCACGCTCAAGGCCGCCAACAAGTTCCACAACTACCCGGAAAAGTACGCCCGGCTCGCGGCACTTTGCCGGGACAACGGCATTCGCGCGCATTTCTCCAACATCATCGGGTTCGCGGAGGACACGCCGGACAGCATCCTCGGCGGCCTGGAGATTCTGAAAAGCCTGAATCCGCCGGTCGCCTCGTTCTACGTCCTTACGCCGATCCCCGGCACCGAGCAGTACGACGACTTCATGGCCGCGGGCGTGATCACCGAGCGGAACCTTGACCGCTTCGACACCACCTGCTCGGTATGGCGCCACCCCACCATGTCGGGGGAAAAACTCGAGCAGATGCTCTACCACTGTTACGTGGACTACTATCGCCATCTCATGCAGCAGCGGGACCGCCACGACGAGTTTCCCGAGTTTACGATTTTCTGCCGCTACATCGCCTCCCAGGGCATCCATCCCATGGCCGGCGGCACCAGCCGGCTTACCCTGGACCGCGTGGAGGACTACCTCCCCCTGCGTCGGCGAACCTACGGCTTCGAGTACGCGGATCTCCCGACAAGCCTCGGGCTCTCCGAGGAAGACCGGGTCTTCAACAAGAGTAGCGACTGGCGACGGCCGGCGGTGCCGGCGTAGCGTACGGTAGACTATTCGCCGGACTCGCCCGCGACTGGCGACAACGATTCCAGGTAGGTGATTATCGCGCGGCGATCATCGGCGGTAAGCTTCGACGTGTTGTGGTCCACGACATCGGTCATCGAGCCGCCGACGAAGTCGCCGTCCGGGTACATGCCGATTTCCAGCAGGTCGGATAGATCCGACGCCGACCAGCGACCGATGCCTGAAACCTCGTGGGGCGTGATATTGGGCACGGCGTCACGGTCCGGACCGTTCGGATTGCCGCCGAGTTCTTTCGAGTGATCCAGCGCACCGAGCGCATTGCGCGGCGTGTGACATTCGCCGCAGTGGCCCAGGTGACGTACCAGGTAGGCGCCGCGATTCCACGTCGCGTCACGGTCTGGATCGGGCTCGAAGACGCCGGGGTCGAAGTAAAGCAACTTCCACCCGGCGAGCGCCATCCTGACCGACGCAAACCACGCCAGATCATGCTCGCGGTTTTCCCGGTTCACCGGCGCGATGCTGTCGAGGTAGGCCTTCATCGCCAGGAGGTCGTCGTCGGTGATACCCGTGTAGGATGTATAGGGAAATGCGGGATAATAGTGGGCGCCATCGGGCGCCACGCCTTCACGGAAGGCTCGGATGAATTCCGACTCGCTCCATCCGCCGATACCGGTCTCGGTATCGGGCGTGATGTTCGGCGTGTAGAACGTGCCGAATGGCGATTGCAGAGGACGACCGCCCGCCATGTAGTCCGATTCGTCGCCGTCCTTTATGGTATGACAACTGGTGCAGCCGCCGGCGGCTACGAGGTAGGCGCCACGCTCGACCGCCGCATCGTCGGCAGGCGCAGCCACGGGAAGCAATACGATCAAGCATAGAATCGGGCGTATCGACATATGAAGCTACCGGGATTGGTTCGTTCGCGATCGTTTTATCACAGCGCCTTTACCGGTCATACCTTTGTCGGCAGGATATATCATGACCAAAAAGAAACGGGGCCCCTCGGGGCCCCGCCTACGTCACGAGGACCTCGACCTCAGTGCTCGCCGCCCGCGCGGAAATTGAATACCGCGCCGGCGCGAATTCCGGAGGGCCAGCGACTGGTAACGGTCTTCATGCGGGTGTAGAAGCGTACGCCCTCGGGGCCGTGCATGTAGTGGTCGCCGAACAGGGAGCGCTTCCATCCACCGAAGCTGTGGAACGCCATCGGCACGGGTATCGGCACGTTCACGCCTACCATACCGATGCGAATCCGGTGGGCGAAATTTCGCGCCGCGTCGCCGTCACGCGTGAAAATCGCGGTGCCGTTGCCGTACTCATGGTCGTTGATCAGGTCGAGCGCCTCCTCGTAATCCTTCGCGCGCACCACGCACAGCACCGGGCCGAATATTTCGTCGTTATAGATGCTCATGTTCGGCTTGACGTTGTCGAATATGGTCGCGCCCACGAAGCAGCCGTTCTCGTGTCCCTTGACCATGATGTCGCGGCCATCCACCACCAGTTTCGCGCCCTCTTCGACGCCCTTGTCAATATAGCCCTTGATGCGAGCCTGGGCCTCGGGACTGATCACCGGCCCCATTTCCGAATCCGGGTCGGTATAAGGTCCGACCTTCAGGGCGTTGATCCGCGGCACGAGCTTCTCCAGCATGGCATC